>URUU01000032.1 GCA_900551235.1 uncultured Lachnospiraceae bacterium | reverse complement strand
CACCTATGAGCAAGCTCATGTGGATTTAGACCTTTTGACCCTGGCATCATAAAATGATGTTGGAGATAGGACTCCCCTAACGATATCAGTGACAGACGCTGTACAGCCGAAACGATTTACCGTGCCGGATATACAAACGTGTGTCATAATTTTAACATTAACAGGTGAAAATGACCATACCCAAAATAAACAAATTATATTTTGTCGGAAATATGCACAGAATCAAATTTCATTTCAATCAGACATACTTCGCTTTTTGTGCCAAGACGCATATTCGGTCCCCAGATGCCGGCTCCCGAGGTCACAACACTGTAAGCATCTCCTTTTTTCAGGAGTCCGTAAGGATTCTCCCACATCAGACGAAGGAAAAGATTACCGGGAAAAAGCTGGCCGTTGTGGGTATGTCCGCCAAGGATCAGATCTGCACCGGCATCTGCGAGCAGGGAGAGTTCTTTTGGCTGATGGTCTATGATCAGGATCGGTTTGGAATGATCGAGATGTTCGGTAAACTGCTGTGGAGTCATGCGCTCAGCTTCCGAGGCAAGTTTCTTGCAGCGGGCAGGATCTTTTCTGCCGATCAGATAAAAAAAGTCGTCGATCAGACGGATCTCATCGTCCAGCAAAGTCATGTGGGCATCCAGGAAAAACTGCTCAAAACGCTCATCGGCGTCCTCTTTTTGTCCGCCAAAAGTAAAGCCGGCAAGGATGGCTTCATCCAGATCATGATTTCCATAGCAGCAGTAAGTGCCGTAAGTACTTTGCAGACCGGCGAGGATCTCGGCAGATTTCTTTGGGTGGCGGATGGCATGAAATTCATTGTCAAAGGTATCTCCGGCGACCACGATCAGATCCGGCTGCAGTTTATTGATGCGTTTCACCAGGCGTCCGAGGAGAAATTCGTCCGTATTGTAGCCAAGGTGCAGATCGGCGATCAGGGCGATCCTAAGAGCAGGATGACCGTCATAGGCTTTATGGGAAATAATATGCCATTTTGTAGTATAAAGCTTTCTGGCATGAAGAAAACCGTAAATGCTGAAAAACAGGACACAGACTCCGGTAAAAAAGCCGGTGAAGGCAAACATCCATCGGGAGTGGAACCAGGAAGTTTTGGATAGCCAGGAAAAATAGAGGATGATCCGGATCAGATCGGCAATGCCGATGCCAAGCAGGGCATAGAGGAAAGTGCCGAGCCACAGGTTGCTGATCTGTTTCAGCGTGCGATGAAGCCAGTCTGGTTTTTTGATCAGAAAGGATGAGAGCAGCGTCGTTGCAGTCAGGATATAAAGTGCAGAAAACCCGCAGCGGAATACCGGAAGTGAAAAGACGTTGCTGCAGACAGACATCCATTTGAGCATCCAGTTCAGAACATAAAAACACACCGCAAGATAAATGGGTGAGAGAAAAAGTGCAGCCATAAAGACCTCCTTTACAGGCATAAATGATTTCGTGTAATTGCCAGTATAGCACAGGATGGAAAAAGAAAAAAGTGGAAAGGCACGCTGAAGTGTATTTTCGCATAAGATAATATAAATCTGCTTCGAGGTTTTTCTTTGAAAACATTTCCGAAACCTCTTAACGCCAAAGAAGAAAAGTATTATCTGGAAAAATATCAAATGGGCGACGAGGAGGCAAAGCAGATTCTCATAGAACGTAATCTGAGGCTGGTAGCCCATGTGGCGAAAAAATATCAGCGTCCGGACGAAGAGACGGATGATCTGATCTCGATCGGAACGATCGGGCTGATCAAGGCGGTATCGACCTTTGATCATACAAAAAACAACCGTCTGGCGGCCTATGCGGCGCGCTGTATTGATAATGAGCTTTTGATGATGCTGCGGTTAAAGAAAAAAGCTTCAAAAGAAGTTTCACTTTATGAGCCGATCGGCGTTGACAAGGAAGGCAATGAAATCTGCCTGGTGGATATTGTGGAGGGAACGAACAAAGATCTGGCAGAGATTCTGGATAAAAAACAGGAAATCCGAACTATGTACCGCTGTCTGGAGAAACTGGAGGAACGGGAGCGGCAGGTTTTGAGCATGCGCTATGGGATTCTGGGAGAAAAGGAGACCACGCAGCGTGAAATTGCAGCAATCCTTGGAATCTCCAGATCTTATGTTTCGAGGATTGAAAAAAATGCTCTGCAAAAAATGAAAGCCTGTTTTCAGGAACAGGAGCAGCAGAAAAGAAAAAGCAGGTGACATGCACTGCAAAGAGTGTTACACTGGAAGCGGAGGGAAAAAGAAGTGATTTATCTGATCAGAAAAACAAAAGAGGAAACGATACAAAAAGGGGCAGAAAGAAGAAGGTTACAGAGCCGTCAGGCAAAGCAGCTTCTGCTGTATGGTCTAAGTCAGGAATATCAGCTCCGTAAGCTGCCGGAGATGAAAAAAGGCACATACGGGAAACCCTGTTTTCCAGAGTATCCGGACATTCACTTTAATTACAGCCATGCGGATGCCGGGATTTTATGTGGGATTGCAAAAAAACCGATCGGCGTTGACATAGAACGCCTGCTGGATGAAAAGGAGCACATCACATCGTATATCTGCCATGAAAAAGAGCATCAGCTCCTTATGCAGGCAAAAGAGAATGAGAGAGGCCGGATATTGAGCAGAGTCTGGACGGGGAAAGAAAGTTATCTGAAATGTACGGGAAGCGGTATCCGGGAAAAGCTGTCAGATCTGGATCTTTCTGCATGTCTGCTTCATGGCGGCATCTTCCGAAAGCAGTATGAACTGTACTTTTTTGATGGAGAAGATTACACGGCAGCCGTCTGTGTGCAGGGAGAATATCCGCAGGATGCCCTGGAACTTTTTCTGGTCGGACAGGATTTGTTAAAACAGATACAATAAGAGAAAATTAAAAAGACAGTTGCAAAAGCAAAGACAGTATGATACAATACGGAAAACCAGAGTCAGCCGCGTGCTGACCGGGACAGTTCGCATGCAGATTCCCTGCATGCAGGTTTAAAATCTTTCTTCTGCCATTTCGGCACAAATCAGACAATAAAACAGAGGTGAAATATGTTCAGCAGAGTTTTCTCCGCAGCAGTCTGCGGGATCAGAGGATTACCTGTAGTGGTAGAGGCAGATGTCAGTGACGGGCTGCCTGGTTTTTCCATGGTGGGCGATCTCTCAGCGAAAGTAAAAGAGGCACAGCAAAGAGTGATGACTGCTTTCCGCAACAGCGGTATCCGTCTGAAACCAAGGCGTATCACCGTAAATCTTTCACCGGCAGATGTACATAAGGATGGGACGGGATATGACCTTCCGATCGCACTGGCAGTTCTTATGTCGTATCAGCTTCTGGAAGAAAAAAGCCTGGAAGGAGTTCTGGCCGTTGGTGAACTGGGACTTAATGGAGCAGTAAAAGGGATTCGCGGTGCACTGCCGGTTGTCCAGGCGGCAAGGGCACTTGGCTGTCATACCTGCATCCTGCCGGAAGAGAACCGTACGGAAGGAGAGTGGATCGATGGGATCCGTATTATTGCAGTGGAATCTCTTTCCGAAGTGCTTGCCTGGTTTTGCCAGGGAACGCAGGCAAAAAAGAAGGCATCAGAGGTATATAATATAGAAGAAACAGAACTGCCGGATTTCCGGGAGATCAATGGTCAGAGTGTGCTGCGCAGGGCGGCAGAGGTAGCAGTCTGCGGAAGACACAATTTTCTGATGGTAGGACCGCCGGGAGCGGGGAAAAGTATGCTTGCCAAAAGGCTTCCGGGGATTCTGCCTGCGCTGACGCCGGAAGAAAGCCTGGAGGTATCAGCGATCTACAGTGTGGCAGGTATGTTATCAGAAAAAAGACCTTTTATTACACAGAGACCTTTCCGATCGCCGCATCATACCATCTCACCGTCTGCGCTGGCAGGGGGCGGCAGGATTCCCAAACCGGGCGAGATCAGTCTTGCACATAGGGGAGTTCTGTTTCTGGATGAGCTGGCAGAATTTCGAAGGGAGACACTGGAGATTCTGCGTCAGCCGATGGAAGACAGAGAAGTCCATATCTCCAGGGTGCACAGCAGGGATACCTTTCCGGCAGAATGTATGATCGTGGCAGCAACGAATTTCTGCAAATGCGGAAATTTTCCGGACCACTCCAGGTGTATCTGCACACCATCCGAGCTGCGTCGGTATCAGAGCAGGCTCAGCCGTCCGATCCTGGACCGCATGGACATCAGTGTGGAAGCACAGAGACTGGAGTACAAAGATCTGGTCAGAAACCATGAAAACGAAGACTCTGCTTCCATACGCCGGCGTGTGGAGTGTGCGGGAGAGTTTCAGAAAAGACGTTACCAGGGCACCGGCTATACCTGCAATGCACAGTTGGATGCCTCCGGTGTACAGAAATACTGTGTTCTTGGAAGAAAAGAAGAACGACTGTTAAAGGAAGCCTATGACCGGCTGGAACTGACGGCAAGAGCATGCCACAGGATACGCAAAGTAGCACGTACGATCGCGGATATGCAGCAGAGAGAGCAGATCACAGAAGAAGATCTGTATGAGGCGATCAGTTACCGGATGTTTGAACAGCAGCAGATCTGGAGGTGAAAGGGTGACAAAGAAGGAGTATCAGATAGAAGGCTTCTGGCTGTGGCTGTGCAGCCTTCAGACAATGTACCGCATGAAAAGACAGCAGTTACTTGATTATTTTCAGACACCGGAAGAGGTGTTTCTGGCACCGGAAAAAGAGATCCTGGCATTTCCGGACTTAAATATCGTACAGAAGCAGGAGCTTCTCCAAAGCAGGAGCACATGGGATCTTGAAAAAAAACAGCATCAGCTCAGGATGCAGGGCATACGGTTTATCAGCAGCAGTATGGAGGCATATCCGGAAAAACTGAGAAATATCTATGACTATCCGCATGGGCTGTTTGTAAAAGGAAGACTTCCGGATCCGCATATCCCAACAGCAGCAGTCGTGGGCGCACGCAGCAGCAGTGCTTACGGACGACATTTTGCAACGGAGATCGCCAGGGAGCTGGCGGCCTGTCAGATACAGGTAGTAAGCGGGATGGCAAGAGGGATCGATGGGATTGCCCAGAAGGCAGTGCTGGACGCGGGAGGTGAAAGCTTTGCGGTGCTTGGAAATGGTGTGGACATCTGCTACCCACAGCAGCATGAGAAGCTTTATCGGGAACTGACAGAAAAAGGAGGTGTTTTGTCTGAGTTTCCGCTCGGGACACAGCCGCTTCCACGTCATTTTCCGATGCGCAACCGGATTATAAGTGGTCTTTCGGATCTTGTGATCGTAGTGGAAGCAAGAGAACAAAGCGGATCTTTGATCACCGCAGACCAGGCACTGGAACAGGGAAGGGATGTCATGGCAGTTCCGGGGCGTACCGGCGATGCGTTAAGTGCCGGCTGCAACCGTCTGATCGCGCAGGGAGCAGAGATCTTTCTGTCAGTGGAACAGCTTGCAGAACGTATGAAAGTTAAGAAAAAAAGTCGTATAAACAGAAAAAAAACAAATCTTGCACTTGAAAGCGAAGAAAATTTGGTGTATAGTGTTCTGGAATTTCAGACGAAAAATCTTCAGAGCATTGCAGACGAGACAGGCCTTACACCGCACCGGGCAAGTGCTGTGCTGGTTCGGCTGATGTTGCGCGGACTTGTCGCTGAGGATGTCAAAAATCATTATTCGAAAATCTGAGGGGAAACAAATGGCGAAATATCTGATTATTGTCGAATCACCTACAAAAGTAAAGACCATCAAAAAATTTCTTGGCTCAAATTACGATGTGGCAGCATCGAACGGACATGTAAGAGATATGCCAAAGAGTCAGTTGGGGTTTGATGTTGAAAATAATTACGAACCGAAATATATCACGATCAGAGGGAAAGGGGATATTCTGGCAGCACTTCGCAAATCGGTGAAGAAAGCAGACAAAGTATATCTTGCAACGGACCCTGACCGTGAAGGAGAAGCAATTTCCTGGCATCTGTCCAAAGCTTTAAAACTGGATGATAAGGAAATACATCGTATTACATTTAATGAAATTACCAAAAGTGCCGTAAAAGAATCATTGAAGCATCCAAGAGGGATCGATATGGATCTGGTGGATGCACAGCAGGCGCGCCGTATGCTTGACCGTATGGTTGGTTACCGCATCAGTCCGCTTTTATGGGCAAAAGTAAAGCGTGGATTAAGTGCGGGACGCGTGCAGTCGGTCACACTTCGTATTATCGCAGACCGTGAAGAGGAGATCGCTGCTTTTATTCCGGAAGAATATTGGACACTGGATGCAAATTTTGCGATTCCGGGGGAGCGAAAGCCTCTGACAGCCAGATTTTACGGAACGGTGAAAGAAAAAATGACGATCCATTCCAAAGAAGAACTGGATGCGGTCACAGAAAAGCTTTCCGGTGCACAATATCAGGTCTCTGAAGTGAAAAAGGGGGAGCGGAGCAAAAAAGCACCGGTTCCGTTTACCACCAGTACGCTGCAGCAGGAGGCTTCCAAAGTGCTGAATTTTTCAACACAGAAGACGATGCGTGTTGCACAGCAGTTATATGAAGGCGTAGATGTAAAAGGAAGCGGCACGATAGGTATCATCACGTATCTGAGAACCGATTCTACACGTATATCTGACGAAGCAGATGCGGCAGCCAGAGCGTACATTGCAGGCAATTACGGGGCAGAATATGTTTCATCCGTGGTTCAGGAGAAAAAGACAGGCAAGAAAATACAGGATGCACACGAAGCTATCCGTCCGACCGATATTACACGGACACCATTTATACTGAAAGAGTCTCTTACAAGAGATCAGTTCCGCCTGTATCAACTGATCTGGAAACGTTTTGCGGCAAGCCGTATGGCAAATGCACAGTATGTTACCACTTCTGTCAAGATCGATGCAGCAGGTTACCGTTTCCACGTTTCTGCATCAAAGAGAAAATTTGACGGCTTTATGGCAGTCTATGTACAGGAAGAGGAAGAAAAGGGCGAAGGAAACCTTCTGGTAAAAGAGATTTCTGAGGATACTCAGCTTAACTTCCAGTCCTTTGAGGAAAAACAGCATTTTACGCAGCCGCCGGCACATTATACAGAGGCAGCACTGGTCAAGACACTGGAAGAACTTGGCATCGGCCGTCCAAGTACGTATGCACCGACGATCACGACGATCATCAACCGCCGTTATGTGGCAAAAGAAAATAAGAATCTGTATATGACAGAGCTTGGGGAAGTGGTAAACAATATCATGGTACAGGCCTTCCCAAGTATTGTGGATGTCAATTTTACCGCCAACATGGAGTCATTGCTGGATAAGGTAGAAGAAGGTGTTGTCAACTGGAAAACGGTAGTCAGCAATTTCTATCCGGATCTGGATGAGGCGGTACAGAACACAGAAAAGGAACTTGCAAAAGTAAAGATCGAGGATGAAGTGACCGATGTGATCTGCGAAGAGTGCGGACGCAATATGGTCATCAAATATGGACCGCATGGAAGATTTCTCGCCTGCCCGGGATTCCCGGACTGCCGCAATACCAAACCATATCTGGAAAAAATCGGGGTTTCCTGTCCGAAATGCGGAAAAGACATTGTTCTGCGCAAAACGAAAAAAGGCAGGAAATATTATGGCTGCGAGGACAATCCTGAGTGCGATTTTATGTCCTGGCAGAAGCCGTCAAAGCAGACCTGTCCAAAATGTGGCGGGCTGATGGTAGAGAAAGGAAATAAATTACTCTGCATCAACGAAGCCTGTGGTTATGTTGAAAATAAATAATTGTAGAAAAAATGAGAAATAAATGCAAAAAAAAGCTGCCTCTGGCGGCTTTTTTGCGTTAAATGTATTGAAAATTCATAAGAATTATGTTAAAATTAGAATATGCTGAGAAATAGAAGAAAAAGCAGTAAAAGACAAAAAATAACAGAAGGGAGAAGCGCAATGAGTGTACAGTTGTTGGACAAGACACGGAAAATTAATAAACTTTTACACAACAATAACAGCAGCAAAGTTGTGTTTAATGATATTTGCGAAGTGCTGTCAGAGATCCTGAAATCAAACGTACTGGTTATCAGTAAAAAAGGAAAAGTGCTTGGAATCAGTCTTACGCCGGAAGTAGAGGAGATAAAAGAACTGATCGATGATGAAGTGGGAGGCCATATTGACGAGCTGCTGAACGAGCGTTTTCTTGGTGTTTTATCGACAAAAGAAAACGTAAATCTGGAAACACTTGGATTTGAAAATGGGGACGTAAAGAAATATCAGGCGATCATCAATCCGATCGATATTGCAGGAGAACGGCTTGGAACAGTCTTTATGTATAAATGCAATGAAGGCTATGATATTGATGACATTATCCTCAGTGAATATGGAACGACTGTGGTAGGACTGGAAATGATGCGTTCCGTACATGAAGAAAATGCAGAAGAGAACCGCAAAGTGCAGATTGTCAAGTCGGCGATCAGTACACTTTCTTTTTCGGAACTGGAAGCGATCATCCATATTTTTGATGAACTGGATGGAACAGAAGGGATCCTGGTGGCAAGCAAGATCGCAGACCGTGTCGGTATTACCCGTTCCGTGATCGTAAACGCACTGCGGAAATTCGAAAGTGCCGGCGTAATCGAATCCAGATCTTCCGGTATGAAAGGAACCTATATCAAAGTATTGAATGACGTGGTATTCCAGGAACTGGATGATCTCAAGAAAAAACGAAAAGAGAGCAGTCAGAACTAAGATACAGGACATAAAAGCCATTGCAGAAGAACAACACCTTTTGCAGTGGCTTTTAAAACATGATATTAAGGTCAAAAGATGCCATACGGCATCATCAATCTATTAAAAAAATATAAAATATAGAAAAGTGAGAAAAAGAGAGAAAGAAAGAGGAATAAAAAGAATGGATGAGAATATATTTAAAAATGTGAAAATAATTCCAGTTGCACATTTGAGTGAAGTTCACTATTATAGGAACTAAAGTTAGCACTCGTTAAAAGTGAGTGCTAATAACATCACAAAGAAAATGATCATAATTTAAGGAGGAATATAAAATGAAGTTAGTACCATTAGGTGACAGAGTTGTATTAAAACAGTTTGAAGCAGAAGAGACAACAAAGTCCGGTATTATTCTGGCAAGCAAATCTCAGGAAAAACCACAGGAAGCAGAAGTTGTTGCAGTTGGACCTGGCGGAATGGTAGACGGCAAAGAAGTGACCATGCAGGTGAAAGTCGGAGATAAGGTTATTTATTCCAAATATGCAGGAAATGAAGTAAAACTGGAAGATGAAGAGTATATCATTGTAAAACAGAATGACATTCTGGCAGTTGTTGAATAACAGATTATTTATATAGAAAATTAACTGGAGGTTGATTGACATGGCAAAGGAAATTAAATATGGTTCAGAAGCAAGAACAGCACTGGCAGCAGGTGTTGATAAACTGGCAAATACCGTAAAAGTAACACTCGGACCGAAGGGAAGAAACGTTGTTCTGGATAAACAGTATGGCGCTCCTCTGATCACAAACGATGGTGTTACCATTGCAAAAGAAATCGAACTGGAAGATGCATTCGAAAACATGGGTGCGCAGTTGGTAAAAGAAGTTGCTACCAAGACAAACGATGTAGCCGGTGATGGTACCACGACCGCTACTGTTCTGGCTCAGGCAATGATCCAGGCTGGTATGAAAAACCTGGCAGCAGGTGCAAATCCGATCATCCTGCGTAAGGGTATGAAAAAAGCAACACAGACAGCAGTAGATGCTATTGCAGCTATGAGCAGCAAGGTAAACGGCAAACATCAGATGGCAAGAGTAGCAGCTATTTCTGCAGGTGATGATGAAGTCGGAAATATGGTAGCAGATGCTATGGAAAAGGTTTCCAATGATGGTGTTATTACCATTGAAGAATCAAAGACCATGAAGACAGAGCTGGATCTGGTAGAAGGTATGCAGTTTGACCGTGGCTATATTTCTGCATACATGGCAACGGATATGGAAAAAATGGAAGCTGTCCTGGATGATCCGTACATCCTGATCACAGACAAAAAGATTTCCAATATCCAGGAGATCCTGCCGCTGCTGGAGCAGATCGTACAGTCCGGCAAGAAACTGCTGATCATTGCAGAGGATATCGAAGGAGAAGCTCTGACAACCCTGATCCTGAACAAACTGCGTGGTACTTTCCAGGTAGTAGGTGTAAAAGCACCTGGATATGGTGACAGAAGAAAAGAAATGCTCAAAGATATCGCAATCCTGACCGGCGGCGAAGTCATTTCCGAAGAACTGGGACTGGAGCTGAAAGATACACAGATCAGCCAGCTTGGCCGTGCAAAATCTGTGAAAGTGAAAAAAGAGAACACCGTTATCGTTGACGGAATGGGCGATAAGAAAGAAATCGAAAACAGAATCGCACAGATCAAAGCTGCGATCGAAGTTACAACATCTGAATTTGATAAAGAAAAACTTCAGGAGAGACTTGCAAAACTGGCAGGAGGCGTAGCAGTGATCCGTGTCGGTGCAGCTACCGAGACAGAGATGAAAGAAGCAAAACTGCGTATGGAAGATGCACTGAATGCAACAAGGGCAGCCGTAGAAGAAGGTATTGTAGCAGGTGGTGGTTCTGCATACATCCATGCATCCAAAGAAGTTGCAAAACTGGTTGACACACTGGAGGGTGATGAAAAGACAGGTGCATCTGTGATCCTCAAAGCACTGGAAGCTCCGCTTCATCAGATCGCCGCAAACGCAGGTCTGGAAGGAGCTGTTATCATCAACAAAGTAAGAGAATCCGAAGCTGGTATCGGATTTGACGCATACAATGAGAAATATGTCAACATGGTAGAAGAAGGAATCCTGGACCCTGCAAAAGTAACAAGAAGTGCTCTGCAGAATGCAACCAGCGTTGCATCCACCTTCCTGACAACGGAATCCTGTGTTGCAAACATCAAAGAAGAAACACCTGCAATGCCGGCCGGCGGAGCAGCAGGCATGGGCGGCATGATGTAACACATTACAATTTTCAATAAAAGAAAGCATCTGCAGATGCATCATCAAAAAGGCAGTTACAGAAAACAGATCTGTAGCTGTTTTTTTGATGAAAAATCCTTTTACAATGAAGATATTTCGTGTATAATGAAAAGCAAAGAACATATATCTGTCCCCGATTTCGAAAAACAGGAGGAAATACATGAAAGATTGGTATACGGAAAAACGTATTCCGGCATCCATTCCAAAGTCCGGTATCGAATATGAATATCTGTATGTGAACGGCGAACTGGATATTGACTGCATTATCCTGAAAAAGAAAAGAGAACATATTGGTACTTATAAGATTCAGGATGTTGTGTCCCTGGCTCCGTTAGATCAAAAACGGCTCAGAGGATATCGCAGAGACCGGAACACAAAGATCCGGGATTGCTCCGGCGGGCGGAAAAATCTCCGCTATGGGATGATGATTTCCCAAAATGATCAAAGAGAACTGATTATTTTTGAACCAAATCAGGAGATGCTCACAGATATGCAAAGACGTTCACCGGAAAAGGTACGATTTGTCTGAAAACGGAGGTTGACAGTTTTCGACAAATTTGATAAACTTGACAATTAGCAACAGAAGTTGGAATATCAGGAAAGAAAGAGAGGATAATAAAATGGGTACGATTATAGGCGAAGGTATTACTTTTGATGATGTACTCCTTGTACCGGCCTATTCGGAAGTGATTCCGAACCAGGTTGATTTGTCTACTTATCTGACAAAATCCATCAAGCTCAACATTCCGATGATGAGTGCAGGCATGGACACAGTTACAGAACACAGGATGGCGATTGCCATGTCACGGCAGGGCGGTATCGGTATCATTCATAAAAATATGTCCATTCAGCAGCAGGCTGAGGAAGTTGATAAGGTAAAGCGTTCTGAAAATGGTGTTATTACGGATCCATTTTATTTAGCCCCTGACAATACACTGGCAGAAGCAAATGATCTGATGGCAAAATTCCGTATTTCCGGTGTGCCGATCACAGAAAACGGAAAACTGGTTGGTATCATCACAAACCGTGACCTGAAGTTTGAAGAGGACTTCAGCAAGAAGATCAGAGAGTCCATGACATCTGAAAATCTGATCACGGCAAAAGAAGGTATCACACTGGATGAGGCAAAGAAGATTCTTGCAAAAGCAAGAAAAGAAAAACTGCCGATCGTAGACGATAACTTCAATCTCAAAGGGCTGATCACCATTAAGGATATTGAAAAACAGATCAAGTATCCGCTCTCATCCAAGGATTCCAAGGGTCGCCTGCTTTGTGGTGCAGCACTTGGTATTACGGCAAATGTTCTGGAACGTGCTCAGGAACTGGTAAATGCACATGTAGATGTTGTGGTACTGGATTCCGCACATGGTCATTCTGCAAACGTTCTGCGCTGCGTAAGCATGATCAAAGAGAAGTTCCCAAAGCTGCAGGTGATCGCCGGAAACGTGGCAACAGCAGCAGCTACGAAAGCACTGATTGAAGCAGGTGCTGACGCAGTCAAAGTTGGTATCGGACCTGGCTCTATCTGTACAACCCGTGTGGTGGCCGGTATTGGTGTACCGCAGATCACAGCCGTTATGGACTGCTACAGCATAGCAAAAGAATATGGTATTCCGATCATTGCCGATGGCGGTATCAAGTATTCCGGAGACATGACAAAAGCAATCGCAGCAGGTGCGAATGTCTGCATGATGGGAAGTATGTTTGCCGGATGTGACGAAAGCCCGGGAACATTTGAACTGTATCAGGGAAGAAAATACAAAGTATACCGTGGCATGGGATCGATCGCAGCGATGGAGAACGGAAGCAAAGACCGTTACTTCCAGTCCGATGCCAAGAAACTGGTGCCGGAAGGTGTAGAAGGACGTGTAGCTTATAAGGGAAGCGTTGAAGATACCGTATTCCAGCTTATGGGCGGTCTTCGTTCCGGTATGGGTTACTGCGGAGCAGGCAACATCGAATATCTGAAAGAAAACGGAAGATTTGTCAAGATTTCAGCAGCATCCCTGAAGGAATCACATCCACATGATATTCATATTACAAAAGAAGCGCCAAACTACAGCGTGGATGAATAAAAAACGAAACAGGCGGATTTTCCGAAAGGAGTCCGCCTTTTCTTTACGTTCTAAGAAAATGAGGTATGGAGGTTTTATATGTGGGAGGATGAAAGAATACGTTCTCGGAAAGAGCAGCGAAGGAAACAGCTCCACAGGCGCATAGCAGGCTCAGCATTTCTGATGACAGCCATTCTTCTGGTCCTGTTTGTTGCTTTCTTCCATGGAAAAGCACAGCCAAGCAGTCTGACATTTGAAAGAGCAGGGCAAAAAACAGCCGCTGATGAGTGGGAAAAATACGACATCGGAGATCCGGTAAAACAGGCAGCACAGCCGGAGCTGGATGTACAGCTTCTGACCATCAATGAAAATTCCAGGCCGGGCATTGCTACCGATGGAGTGCGCTCGGTTGTGGTTCACTATACAGCCAATCCGGGCAGCACTGCGCAGAATAACCGTGATTATTTTGAAAGCCTGAAGGATACCGGGGAAAATCAGGTCAGCAGTAATTTTGTGATTGGCCTGGATGGTGAGATCATACAATGTATTCCGACGAATGAGATTGCCTATGCATCGAACAGCCGGAACAATGATTCGGTGTCGATAGAGTGCTGTCATCCGGACGAGAGCGGCAAATTTAACGAAGCTACCTATGATTCTCTGGTAGAACTGGTAGCGTTTTTATGTGGAAAATTTAATCTGACCATGGATGATGTGATCCGCCATTACGATGTGACCGGCAAAGACTGTCCAAAGTATTTTGTGGAGCACGAAGATGCCTGGAATTCATTCAAAGCAGATGTAGCAAAATATATAGAAGAAAATGGAGTATAGAAAGAAAAGATATGGTTAAGGATATTTATGAAAATATTTGCAGGGGAGAAGAAGTAAGGACAAATCTGATCCAACTGAAACAGCAGCTTCAGGATCCGCGGGAAAAAAGTGCATTTGCCTATATGCTCGCCGGAGATTTCCGGAAACTGGCAGTTCTTTTAAAGAATGAAGATGCAAAAGTGAGGAAAAATGCTGCACTGATCCTGGGAGAACTGGAGTCAGAAGATGTACTTCCGTGGATTTATGAAGCATACGAAAAAGAAAAACAGCTATTTGTAAGAGAATCTTACTTAAAAGCGATGGAAAAGCTGGATTTTTCCAGTCTGCTTCCAAAACTAAAAAAGAGACAGAAGATGCTTCAGGAAGAACTTTTAACTGTGACAGAAGAAGGAAGAAAACATCTGGCAAAAGAGTCTGCGGTACTTTCCCGTATGCTTCTTCGTTATGAAAAGCCGCGGCATCATACGTTTATCGGAATGGAAAACGCAGATGTGATCCTGCTGTGTAACCGCTGTCAGCGTGGCATTACAGCAGAGCAGATCAGCACCGGGGAAGTATCTCTGCTGGCTGGCGGTGTTCGTGTTCAGGATGCCAGCCTGGAAGAAATCCTAAAGATCCGTACCTGGAGTGAACTGTTATTTCCGCTTCATGGAATGATCATACGCGAGCAGACACCACAGGCAGCTGCTGAGACGGTCTTTCATACCCAGCTTATGGAAATACTGGAAAACTGCCATGAAGAAAAAGGCAGCTTCCGTTTCCGCATGGAGTATAAAGGGACAATGGACGAGCGTAAGAAAGGGGATTTTATCAAACAGACAGCACTGCTTCTGGAAGAAAAAAGTGACCGGAGACTGCTTAATTCCATTTCGGATTATGAATTGGAAATCCGCCTTGTGGAGAGCAAAAAAGGAGGATTTCTGCCGTTTCTGCGGCTTTGTACGATCAAAGACCGCCGTTTTGCATACCGCAGGGAAAGCATTGCAAACGCGATCTCTCCGGTCAATGCGGCACTGATCATGCAGATTGCAGGGGCATATCTTCAGGAAAATGCACAGGTATTAGACCCATTCTGCGGTGTTGGTACGATGTTGATCGAGCGCAAATATTTCCGGGCGGCAGATCCGCTTTATGGTGTGGACCTGTATGCGGAAGGTATTCAGAAAGCAAGAGCAAATACCGAAAGAGCCGGTATGCCGATCCACTATGTTACAAGGGACTTTTTTACATTTGAACATGAATATCTGTTTGATGAACTGATCACGGATATGCCTCCGGCTGCAGATGAAAAATTTTATCTTGCATTTTTCAAAAAAGCAGAATCCCTTCTGAAAAGAGGTGCGGTCCTGGTGCTTTATAACCGTCAGGGAACACTGCTGGAACAGATGAGCCGTCGGTGTGAAAAACTTGAGATTTTAAAAACAGCAGTGCTGAATGAGCGTCAGAACAGTAAAGTAGTAGTTGCCAGACTGAAGTAAAGAAAGAGGTAGCAAAGAGATGGAAGATGTAAAGAAAAGAAAAGAGATCCCGCAGGAATCAACCTGGGCACTGGAAGATCTGTACGAAGATTTATCAAAATGGCAGGGAGATTTAGAGAAAGTACGGAAAGAAACACAGAAAATCCAGACTTATAAAGGAACACTGAAGGAGAGTGCGGAGCGTCTGCTAGAAGTGCTTGGACTTTACAGTGATATGAACCTTACCTTCGAAAAAGCCTATGTTTATGCAAACCAGCTCCTGCATCAGGACATGGCAGATGCGTCGAGCCAGAAATGTTCCGGAGAGGTGCAGGTTCTGATGAATCAGGTCAATGCTTCGGCAGCATTTCTGGAACCGGAAATCTTAAGAATTCCGGACGAAAAATGGAAAGAATATTTGCAGGATCCAAGATTTGGAGCATATAAGCGTTTCCTGGAGGAAATCCTCCGTACCAGAGAACACAGTCTGAGCGAAGAAAAAGAAGAACTTCTGGCGCGTGTCGGTGAACTTGGCAGAGCACCTTCCAATATTTATGGGATGTTTAACAATGCAGATATCACGTTCCGGCCGGTAGTGGATGAAAAAGGAGAAGAACATCCGCTGACGCAGGAGCGCTATGTACATTATCTGGAAAATCCGGACCGTCAGATCCGGAAACAGGCATTTGAGCATTTATATGACGGATATAAAGGATTTGTAAATACGATCGCAGCGATTTTTGATGCAAATGTACGCCAGGCAGCCTTTTTTGCAAAAGAGCGCAGATACACTTCTTCTCTGGAAGCAGCACTGGATGGCGGAAATATTCCGGTCAGTGTATATACGAACCTCGTTCGTACAGTGGAAGAACATTTGCAGCCGATGTATCGTTATCTGAAGCTGCGTAAGCGTCTGCTGGGCGTGGACGAACTGCATATGTATGACGTCTATGTACCGATGGTCGAGGAAGTTTGCATGAAGTTTTCCTTTGAAGAAGCAAAAACGATGGTAAAAGAAGGGCTTTCGGTTCTGGGAGAAGAATACACCGGACTGCTGGAAAAAGGATTTCAGGAAAGATGGATCGATATTTATGAAAACGAAGGCAAACGTTCCGGCGCATATTCCTGGGGAGCCTATGGCACACATCCTTATGTCCTGCTGAACTATCAGGGAAATTTAAATCATGTGTTCACGCTGGCGCATGAGATGGGGCATGCCCTTCATTCCTGGTATTCAGACCATAATCAGAATTATTTAAATGCAGGATACCGTATCTTTGTCGCAGAAGTGGCATCCACCTGCAACGAAGCGCTCCTGATCCATGATCTGATGAAAAAAACAACCGACAAAAAGGAAAAAGCTTACCTGATCAACTATTTTCTGGAGCAGTTCCGCACAACCCTGTACCGCCAGACCATGTTTGCACATTTTGAACAGGAGATGCATCAGAAAGTAGAGGAGGGCGGGACTCTGACAGCAGAAACGCTGTGCAATGCCTACTACGGACTGAATCAGAAATATTATGGCGAAGAAATGATATCAGATAAGCAGATCCGCTATGAATGGGCACGCATCCCACATTTTTATACACCATTTTATGTATATCAGTACGCAACCGGATTTTCCGCAGCGATCGCGATCAGCAGCAAGATCCTCGCAGGGGAAGAAGGCATCGTGGAAAAATACAAATCATTTTTAAGCGGCGGCTGTTCCATGGACCCGATCGATCTGTTGAAACTGTGCGGCGTGGATATGACAAGCCAGAAGCCGGTAGAAGAAGCCCTGAACGTATTTGAACAGTATGTAGAAGAACTGGAGAACGTGATTTATCAATATGTTCCCACTTGTAATTAAAGCGATGCAAATGGGAGGAACACTGGTGGTAGACGAATTTGATGCATCGATTCATCCGATGGCATTGATGAGTATTATTAATGTATTTCATAATGATGATATAAATATCCATCATGCACAGCTTATATTTAATACGCATAATCCGATATTTCTGAATTCAAATCTTTTTCGAAGAGACGAAATAAAGTTTGTTGAGCGTGACGATGATACGCATGACAGTGTATTGTATGCATTATCTGATTTTGGCACAACAGGTGATAAGGGTGTCCGTAAGCATGAAGATTATATGAGCAAGTATTTCATCAGCCAGTATGGAGCAATAAAGGATATTGATTTTACACCAATCTTTGGAGAAATCTTATATGATGAAAAAGGGAGATAGAGATGTCTCAGGAAAATGGATTTGTCCTATGTAATTGCGGCTGCTGATCGGGCAAAGAAAATTATGAAGATAATCCTCGGTGCTTGCACCGGGGACTTTTTTGGCAGAAAATGTCTTGTAAAAGGACAAAATGAATGATATACTAATGAAAAATAGAAATGTGTAAGTCCTAAATTTTGCACAACAAGTTAAGCAAAGTTATGTAATGAACTGGAGGTAATACATTTTGAATCGGACTATGTTAGAAATGTCGCAAATGTTCGAGTTTCACCCTGTTTTGAAGGAAGAAAATACATCTAAGACAAAGTATCTTAACGTTCTGGAGTATTTTGTTCGAAAATATTCTGCAAAAGATTCCTGGTCTGTTCAAACGTTTCATCTTTATATTAAGAGGTTTCTTGGAGATGAGACGTACTATAGTTATGGCAGCTCGAATTTATATGAAAAGTTTGTGTCAGCATCAAAATTTCTTTTTTTCTATCGCGATTGTTTAATGATCGACAGTATTTTTATTTGTGCATATGAAAATAAGTATAAAAGAGAAAAAATTTTTGAAGAATTAGCGTCCATGTATCCCTATCCCAAACAATACCAGCAGAAAATGAGACAGGTTTTCGATGCTTTGTATGATTCTGATGCTTTTATCGAAAAAACGGAACAGATACAATATTTGAAATTGTCTTGGGAAAAAAATCGGGAATATATAAAACAAAAACCTGTAAAAATTGGCATTACTGCGAATATGAGTGCAGGAAAATCGACACTTCTGAATGCACTTATCGGTAAAAAAGTAAATAGAACGCAGAATGATGCCTGCACTGCAAAAATACATTATATTGTAAATAAACCTTTTGAAGATGGGTTTTGCTATAAAATGGATGAATTTTTGGAATTAGATGCTGATTACAATGCGTTAATGAGGGATAACGTGAACAGCAGCAGTTCTGAAATTACAGTGGGAACCCGTTTCAGAACCATCAAAGAGATATCACAAAGGATCTGGCTGATTGATACTCCGGGAGTGAATTCATCAAGGCATAAGGAACATAAATTATTGACGGAGGAAACCATTCGTAATGTTCCATTGAATCTGCTGGTGTATTTATTAAATGGAGAGAATATTGGCAGCGATGATGACAGGAAACATCTGCTGTTTGTTTTAAAACACTATCATGGAAAGATTCTGTTTGTGGTCAATAAACTGGATCGTTACAGAAAAAATGAGGATTCTGTTGAGCAGACGCTGAAAATTGTGAAAGAAGATTTGCGGAATATAGGTTTTAAAAATCCGGATGTTGTCCCTGTATCTGCTTATGCAGCGTATCTTGCCAAGAAAAAACTGTTTTCAGAAGCATTTAGTGAAGATGAACAGGATGAATATGAGTTGTTGCGAAGAAAGATGAAGAGTCCGGAATATCAACTGGATACTTACTATCCAAAAGAAATAAAAACCTCCGTTCAATCAAGCTGTGATATTGAAAAACACCAGTTTCTGCTTCATTCTGGTTTGCTGTGTCTGGAAAACATGATTTATGGCATGGATCAGGAGGATCCCTGGTATTTCCATATGAAAAAATATTTGGAAGAACTTATATATAATATGAGGTGAATGTACATGAGAGAGATAAAAATAAAGTATAATCCGTATCGACTGGAAACAACGATTCTGATTGATGGGGTACCGCCAAAGCAAAACAGCCGTCTGAATGTTGCTGACCGTCGCCTTCAGGAATGGATCGAGGATTTACCGGAGATTCTCAGAGAGGAATGCAGCAGCCGTGATTTTAAGGTTATATTCCACGGAACCATTCTTGATTTTGAAGATGTAGAAGCGATGGCGTGGGAAGCCAAAAAGAAAAATATAAATATGAAACTGGAACATATTCCTGCCAAAGAGATTTCAGAAAAGGAATCTGCAATTGACGAAATTTTTAAAGAGATTCAGGAAGGACCTTTTGATGAACTCAAACAGCCGGATGTTATCAGATCGTTCAATCTGGCAAAAAGCAAAGATTTTGAAGTAAACGTTGTTGCGACAATGAGCGCTGGAAAATCCACGCTGATCAATGCACTTCTGGGACAAAAGCTTATGCCTTCAAAACAGGAAGCCTGCACGGCGACGATTACGGAGGTTAAGGACAATGATGCGGATCACTTTACGGCAAAAGTTTATGATTCCAATGGTAAACTCGTTCAGACGCATCAAAACCTTTCGCTGGAAGTTATGAAGTCTTTAAACGATAACAAGGAAGTATCAAGGATTCATATAGAAGGAAATATTCCGTTTGTAACTTCTGAAGATGTTGCACTGGTTCTGGTAGATACGCCTGGCCCGAATAACTCCAGAGATCCGGAACATAAAGCTGCAACGTACCGTATGCTGTCCGAATCTTCGAAGACCGTTGTGCTATATGTTTTAAATGCGACTCAGCTTGGTGTAAACGATGATTATAATTTATTAAAGTATGTTGCTGACAGCATGAAAGTGGGCGGTAAACAGTCGCGTGACCGCTTTATTTTTGTTGTTAATAAATTGGATGATTTTAAAAAAGATGATGATAGCATTGAAGCTGCAATCAAAAAAACACGGGAGTATTTACATGACAATGGAATAGAGGATGCCAATATTTATCCTGCTTCTGCACTTACAGCGCTTAATATTCGAACGATTTTATCAGAAAGTGACGATGATGATGACGATGAAGTATACGAAGCAAAGGGAAAAGTAAAAAAATTCAACAAAAATCCAGAAATGCACTTTGAGAACCTTGCACCATTGCCGCCTTCTGCCCGTGACGAAATCCAAAACCGCCTTGCAAGAGCAAGAGAGAAAGGAGATGTCAACGAAGAAGCGTTGATTCACTGTGGAATTATTCCGATTGAGATGGCGGTTAAAACGTATGTTCAGAAATATGCGAAAACGGCAAAGATTAAAAATATTGTAGATACCTTTTCAAAGCGTCTGGAAAGTGCCCAATCGTTTGAAATCATAAAGAAGGAAATTGCAGAGAATCAGGATAAGCGGTGCGACATTCTTGATACAATTGGAAGTATTAAGCAGAAGATCAACAGTGCAGAAGATGCAAAACGTTTCAGAGAAAGAGTTGAGCGGATCAATTATGACAGTAAGATTCGAAAAGCAGTAAATAATATGCTTATGACTGTTCAAAATAATATTACTGCTCAGATCAGCGAAGATAACAGAAGTGATATTACGCCGGGAGAAGCAGAAGAACGTTGCAAAGAACTTGCAAAAGTAGCAAATAATATTCAGACGGATGTACAGGTTAAACTTGAAGATCTGATTGAAAATTATATTTATAAAAATATAAAAGATCTGTTTGAGGAATATCGCAAAAAAATCTCCGGACTTGCACAGGAGGTAAATGCGGGTGGTATTTTTATTGATCCGTTTGCTCTGATGATGGGAGACATTTCACTGGATGTTTCCAGGATGCGCAGTGAGCTGACGGAAAGTAAACGTGTGGAAGTTGATAAAAAATGGGTGAAAAACGAAAAAAAGAAATGGTATAAACCGCTGACCTGGCTTCAGAAAAAAGGTCATTGGGAAGGCATTTATGAGAATCGGGAATATATTGACAGTACGAAACTTACACAGCGTTTTTTTGCTCCTGTTCAGGAACAGCTTCATGAAAACAGCAACAATGCTATTGCATATGCCAAGGAACAGAAAGAAGTAATCAAGCAGGAATTTTACAAAAGATTTGCAGAGCTTGACGGCATTTTGAAAAACAAACTGGAAGAACTTGAGAAGTGTTCCAAAGATAAAAACAATGTAGAACGAGAGATTCGTGAGGCTCATGATAAGCTGAAATGGCTGGAGAAAATTCAGGAGAAAACAAAAGAAATTCTTGATATTTAGCTCAGACAGGAAAGTAAAAATATACAGAAAGTGATAAGCAGGAGGGGTATTATGGCGATAACCAAAGAATTTATGGAAGCGGTACAGGCTGGAAACAAAATGCGTGTGCGTATCATGCTGAAAGATAGTCTGTTGATTGATCCTACAATAATGCAGTTTGAAGAAATGGAGCATTACGCTGCTCAGAAAATGGGGAATCTTTACACGGAGCATGATGGAGAAGAACTGAATTTTGATACTTCCACCTGGAATGAGGATTATCTTAACCGGCAAATGGTTGTTGTGGTCAACTGTTTTTCAAAAGAGAGGATTGACCTTTTGAAAAAAATGGTTGGGTTTCTTTATAAAGAAAAAGTAGACAAAATCCGTAATGAGGAGAAACGTATCGAGAAGCAGCATAAGACACAAAAACAGGTTGGTGCAGGCATGGCGGCAGCAGGTGTAGTTCTGACGGCAGCAGGTATCTCTACCTCTCGCATAGGACTCACAATTGGCGGTGTTGCGGTTGCAGTTACTGGTATCGTGTTGATCGTAAAGGACAAGGAGGGTGCCTGATGGAAGAATTGATGGATATCAAGGATGGATATCAAGCAGCATTAAAGGTTGTTGATGATGTGATTTTGAAAAATTATATCACGGATCTTTCCTCTATGGAAGTTGTTCCATTAAGCAGGAACATGCTGAAGTATAATATTCGGGAAAACGTCCGTTTTTTCAAGATTACAGAAATGGTTTATGAAAAAGATGAACTGGCGACTTATAAATTTGCGAGCGTATTTAATGCCCTTTCGATTGCTGACAGTTCGGTATTTATTATTATTGACAGCGATGGTGTCAAAACAGATTTTTATATGGGTGTACGTTCCTTAGATGAGTACAGAACCATTAGTTCTCTGAAAAATACTGTGGAAAATGCACTCAAAGGTCAGTTTCCCGGCATAAAAATTTTTGATCAGTATATGATTGAAGATATGGAAGAAATTCTTGATAAAATAAAGGCAAAGAGTGTTTCAGCAGTTTCCTGCGTGGCAAATAATAAAGCACATGAGAACGCATCGAATCAGTCCTTTGTACAGGGATTGGAAAAACTGGTCCTGTCCATGCAGGGCGAAAAATATACGGGCATTATTATTGCAAATGGTACTTCTCAGGCACAATTAAGGGAACTGCGGAAAGGCTATGAAACGGTATATACACAACTGTCAGCTTTTGCATCAACGCAGGTAAATTGTACAAGCAATCAATCTTTCCAGTATTCTGTTGCAGCAACCAGAGGAAACAGTTATACTGAAACAAGGAACTATTCGGCAACAACAAGTGAAACAGAAGCAAATGTTTTGTCTCTTTCTCATTCAGAATCAAGAGAGAGCGTTGCCGGAAAGACGATCAGAGGTGTGGCATCTGCGGCATCTTTACTTGGCGCGGCTCTTGAACCTATAACGGATGGTAAAAGTTTAGTGACCGGCGGTGTTATTTCCGGTGGTTTTGGCATGCTGAGTTCGATGCCTGGAAGGGGTTCGGATTCAGAGTCATACAGTAGATCGGTCAGTCAGGGATTTTCAAGGACTGCGGGTTCCAGCAACGGAACGACTGCTAATTATGGGGTTTCAGAGACACAGGGAGATACGAAAGGGATGTCTCAGGGAATGTCCTTTACACTTCATGATAAAACCATTGAAAATATGCTGGAAAGGATCAACAAGCAATTAAAACGGATAGACGAATTTGAGAGCCTTGGGATGTATGAATGTGCAGCCTATTTCCTTTCGGATGATCAATATGCGGCTGAAGTAGCGGCATCCACGTACAAAGCTCTTATGCGGGGAGAAAACTCAGGCGTTGAAATTGCGGCAATCAATTCCTGGGGACAATTCCAGAATGAAAAAACAGAGAGAATTGTCGAATATGTTAAAAACTTTATGCACCCTGTTTTCAAATATAACGGACCGTCAGGAAATATTGAAGTAACGCCGTGTTCGCTTGTCAGCGGGAATGAACTCGCTATTCATATGGGATTGCCAAGACGTTCGGTGTGCGGTCTGCCAGTCATTGAACATGCTGATTTTGGCAAAGAAATTATTACATATGATGGAACGAAACGTTCTGTAGGTGTAAACCTTGGCAGAATTTTCAATATGGGAAGTGTTGGAAACAGTAAAGTTTCTTTGAATATAAACAGTCTGGCTATGCATACTTTTGTTACGGGTTCCACGGGCTCAGGAAAAAGTAATACGGTCTATGAAATGATACGCCAGCTTGATAATCTTGGCATGAATTATCTGGTTATTGAACCGGCAAAAGGCGAATACAAAAATGTATTTGGTATGCATTCCGATGTTCAGGTATATGGCACGAATCCACAATATACAGATCTTCTTCGGATTAACCCGTTTCGGTTTTCAAAAGGAATCCATGTTCTGGAACATATCGATCGCTTAATCGAGATATTTAATGTTTGCTGGCCTATGTATGCAGCGATGCCGGCAGTTCTGAAAGATGCAGTTTTGCAGGCCTATGAGTCCTGTGGATGGGATTTGGCGGAATCGAAAAATCAGTATAGCGAGGATCTTTTTCCGACGTTTGCAGATTT
Source organism: uncultured Lachnospiraceae bacterium (assembly GCA_900551235.1). Taxonomy (GTDB): domain Bacteria; phylum Bacillota; class Clostridia; order Lachnospirales; family Lachnospiraceae; genus Hominisplanchenecus. Next base: position 2,804 of record URUU01000032.1, on the reverse strand, counting down.
GTTGAATGAACTGGTGATCGTTGTTGAAAACTCAGCTTATTCCGAAGAGGTCAAAAGCAATTATATGGGTTCTCTGGTAACAAGGATCAAATCTCTTACCAATGGTTTAAATGGACAGATTTTTTCCGCAAAGGAAATCAACAGTCACGATCTTTTTGATAAAAAAGTGATTGTCGATATTAGTCGTATTGGCTCTAACGAGACGAAATCTCTCATTATGGGTATATTGATCATGAGACTGAGTGAGCATAGGATGTCTACTTCAGAAGAAATGAATATTCCTTTGCATCATGTAACGGTACTGGAAGAAGCACATAATATTTTAAGGAGGACATCTGTTGAACAAAATCCGGAAGGTTCCAATGTGGCTGGCAAGTCTGTAGAGATGATTTCTAATGCGATTGCAGAAATGAGAACTTATGGGGAAGGATTTATTATTGCGGATCAATCTCCAAGTGCCGTTGATCTTTCCGCAATCCGGAATACAAACACAAAAATCATCATGCGCCTGCCGGACGAGCAGGACCGCAGGCAGGCTGGAAAATCAGCGGGCCTTAAAGATGACCAGTTGGATGAGATTGCAAAACTTCCAAAAGGTGTTGCTGTAGTATATCAAAATGACTGGCTGGAACCGGTTCTTTGTAAAATTGAAAAATTTAAAGGAGAAGAGCGGCCTTACAGAAAATCTGTATCCGGCAGTTTTTTATACTCTGGGGAACAAAAGAAGATGCTTATATGCAATCTTTTGAAAAAACATACTGGAGAAGTGCTTGACAGGAGTATTGGTGAATTGACAGACATGCTGATTGAAATGGATATTCCTGTTCATTCTAAGATAAAGGCATTAAAAGCACTGCACACCAATGGAACTTGTTCACTTGATGGTATCAGCTCTGTTCTTTATGAATTGCTCTGTGATCCATTAACAAAAAAGGAAGCAGAAAATGTTGATTCTATCGAGGAGTGGAAAGACGTATTTCTTTATGCACAGGATTCTCTTCTTGCAGATTTTGACTCTTTTCATCAAAATAAAGCGATTGAATGTATCCTGAGGGAAGAAATCGAAAGAAATCATAAACCAGAGGAATATCTTGATATCTGGAACGAGTTTCTCAAGAAGGAGGTAGAGTAATGAATCCTTTTGGAATAAATGAAGTGCAGAAAGTTTTTAAAGTTGTAAATGGTGTCAAAGAAGCAACAAGAGCTTTTGAAAATATAAAAAGTGGAGTTGAAGTCCTCAGACATATCCCTACGATTAACGAAAAGTTTGAAGGACGTATCTATCCGGGTACAAATGTGGAATATAGAAAGCAGACCTTTAATCTTGATGGAGAAAAAGCAGAAGGTGTCTTTCCTAAATTTTCCAGTAAATTTGATACCAGGATGCCAAAGGATTTATACAATGCTTCGGACACAGATCAGTTCAAATATTGCACACAAAAACTTGAAAAACAAATAACAAATAATCCGGAATCGGCAAAACAATTTACAGCCCGTCAACTTGAGCAGATTAAAAATGGAGAGCCACGCATATCAGGGCTGACATGGCATCACAATGCAGTTCCGGGAAAAATGCAGCTCGTTGATGCCGCAGAGCATAGTACTTGCCGTCATACAGGAGGACGCAGTATCTGGGGTGGCGGAGCTGATTGCAGATAGGAGGTTATCATGGCAATTACATGGAAATATAAAATTGATGTGGCAGACTTAAATGTATTTCAGGAAATTGAAAATGAACGAAAAATTTCTTTTCCAGAAGAATTAAAGGGGTTTATACTGATGGCCAATGCAGCGACACCATCCAGCTATAATTTTATGGTTGGGAATAATGAAAAGGTTCTGGGCGCTGTTCTTTCTTTTAATCATGGTGAAAGTGATACAGATTCGGTATTTACTGCATTATCAGTGATTGCTGACAGTAATCTGATTCCATTTGGAATTGATCCGTTTGGAAACTATATTTGTTATGATCTGAAAGAAAAACGGGTTGTGTTTTGGAATCATGAGACAGATAAAGTAGATTTAACAGGAAAAACACTTACGGATTTTATAGATTCACTCTATTAAAGATATCATCCAGCGGAGCAAAACCACTTTCACACACCTTCCTTTCATCTATGTTACCTTGGTAATACAAACAAAACCAAGGAGGAGACAAGATGAAAAGGAAGGTATTTTTGATTGCCTGCGGGATGTCAGTGCTTATGCTGTTTACAGGCTGTACAAGAAGAAGTGTTGAAAATGTTGTGGATGAAATAAATAAATCCATAGATAACAGTATCCATGAGGACGATATCGATTATCATGTGGAGATGGTCAAAAATGGAACAAGTTTTGATTATCCGGACATCACGTATGGTGAAGCATTTGAGGCATTTTTTGCAGAGCCAAGATGGAAGTATTTCCAGGCGGAAGCATCAAAGGATGAGCAGGAAAGTGAGGAAATTTCGGAGGATACAGAGAGTGAAAACGATGGAAAGCCTCTGGATGTTGTGGAATTTACCGGATATTGTACTTACCAGGATGTAGAAGTAGAGGCATGCATACAATTTAAACTCGACATGGATAATGGCACATTCCAGACTGGCTATGTGGGATTTAATGATGTCCCGCAATCCTCATATATGGCAAGTGCACTGGTCAACAAAGCATTTGAGAGCTATATGGAAAAACATGGAATGAGTGACCAGATAACAGAAGAATAAGAATTTACGGTGATTTCCTGGCAGGTGTAAGGAATTGAAATACGGAGCATTTTATCAGGATGCTGTCTGCAAAAAGCCAGAACCCGTGACCCACTGCGT
>URUU01000031.1 GCA_900551235.1 uncultured Lachnospiraceae bacterium | reverse complement strand
CCTCGGCCGGGTTGTGTTCCACGGTCAGGACCTTGGAAATCCTTCTGGAAAGCCGGGCATTGGAAAGGTCGATTTCTTCCTCGCGTTTTAGGATCTGTTCCAGTTCATCCGCGCTTTTTTCACGGAATGCAAGAAAGCCCTTGTCGACATTTTCAGCTGCCAGGGAAAGCATCTGGCTGACTTCCTCCATCAGCTGTTTCCGTGCGATGACTGAGACGCCAAGCACATGTTCGGAGGCCAGAAGCTCTTCAAACCAGTGTTCTTCATCCGCCGGCTTCCCGGGCCTGTCAGGAAGCAGCTTTTCGGAAAGACGCGCCAGCTGCGAACCGAATGGAAGCAGGAGCAGGGTGGTTACAAGATTGAACAGTGTATGTACGTTGGCAATCTGGGCAGCCGGCCGTCCCGGCGTCAGCTGCGCAACCAGCGAAACGAGCGGCGTTGTCATGCACAGCACGGTAAACACCACCGTTCCGATCAGATTGAACGAAAGATGAATGATCGTGGTGCGCTTGGCGTTTCTTCCGGTGCCTATGGCAGCAAGAACCGCCGTAATGCATGTGCCGATATTCTGACCGAACAGAACATACACCGCCCCCGCGAAAGATACGGCTCCTCCCTGTGCCAGGGTCTGCAGGATACCGACCGAAGCCGAGGATGACTGAATGGCTGCCGTGAACGCCGCGCCCGCCAGGATTCCAAGCAGTGGATGTTCAAACTTTGTCATTGCCTGAAGGAACACCTGCGAATCACAGAGCGGCTGCATGGCTTCCCCCATCATATCCATGCCGATAAACAGGATTCCAAGCCCCGCCACAATCTCGCCTGTGTACCGGATCCGGTCTTTTCCCGCAAACAGAATCAGAACCACCCCAAAAAAAGCCAGAAGCGGCGCAACGGCTCCCGCATCCAGTGCAATCAGCTGACCGGTGATTGTGGTGCCGATATTTGCCCCCATGATAATCCAGACCGCCTGGCGCAGAGTCATCATCCCGGAATTCACAAAGCCAACGACCATGACCGTGGTGGCTGAGGATGACTGGATCACCGCCGTCACCGCTGCTCCGATGCCCACGCCAAGGAAGCGGTTCTTTGTCAGCCGCTCCAGGATCTGCTTCATCTTCTCACCTGCGGCAGCATTTAAGCCCTCGCTCATCTGATGCATTCCATACAAAAAGAGTGCAAGCCCGCCCAGCAGTGCAAAAAAATTTTTATATTCCATTTTCTTCTTTTCCCTTTTCTTATCCTAATCTTATGACGCTTCTGATACCTGTGATAACCAAAAGGGCAAATCTTTTTTACCGTCGGAATTGTGCACGAATCGTACCATGCGGTAACCTGCCAGGCAGATGCACGCCGCCGTGACGGTAAGCACTACCGCCTCTGCATAGGGAATCTCTGCTATTTTGAATAAAACAGCAGTAAAAAGATGAAAAAAAAGACGCTGCTCCGCCGCCCCGGTCATTTTTCTCGTCACGACAATCATACTCTGTGACAATCCTGCTTCCGGTTCCGCTGAGAGCGCGTTTGAGACATAATCGGAGTCCGTCGTCCGTAAAATACCCTGTGCTTCCCCTCCGGCCTCTGCCGTCAGATTCTGCACCTGGGCGATCTGTGTCTGCCACAGACAGACACCAAGATGGGAAAACAGCAGAACCGCCATCATGCAAACCGCAAAAAACGCTTTTCTTCTATCTGCACTGCGCATGTTCCCTGCTCCTTTCCCATTCCAAGACTCTTTCCTCACGATAGCAAAGCACTTACGACTTGTCAATAGATGCGGATATATTTTCCATAAACCTGCGCAGTGTCTGTTCCGTCGTCGCAATCGCTTCCTCCGGAATACCTTCGGCCAGCCTGCGGAAAAACGCAGCTTTTTTCTCCGTCATCTGCTCTGTAAGCGCACTGCATTGCTGCGTGAGATATAAATGGCAGATTCTCTTATCGGCAGCATCCCGTTCCACCACAAGAAACTGCTTTTCCACGAGGCTCTCCACCGATCTGGCAACCAGTCCCTTGGACACCCCCTCGTACTGCGCAATATCCCGCGCCGTATTGCATCCGCCGTTGTCGCGTGCCAAAAAAAGCAGCACCAGCAATTCGTTCGGCGTGAGATGATATTTCTCCATCTCATCCTGAAAGTATTTCCGGTATGCTTTCTCTATCTTAAAATAATTTTCAAAAAAATCTTCCAGCATGTTCCCCCTCCTTTCCGCCGGTTCATGCCTTCTCTTCGCTTTAGTTGATTTGTGAACTGTTTATATAGAAACTTTATTTGAAATCTGTATAAAAGTCAATTAAAAAAGTGTTAAGATTTCAGAAAAATCACTCCGACTCGGTTGACTTTCTACACAACAACCGATAAAATAATAGTTGATTTGTGAACTGTTTAACTGGTAACTCTATTAACCATATTCTTGAAAGTGTGTGATGCTATTTTGAACAAAAAATTAAAAGAGAAATTCGACGAATCTGTAAGCGCCGTTCTTCCCATTACCGTCATTGTGCTGTTGCTCAGCATTTTTGTCGTGCCGATGGAGACCGGAACCATTGCCCTGTTTCTGGTCGGAGCGTTCATGCTGATCATCGGCATGGCATTTTTCCAGCTGGGTGCTGAGATGGCGATGACGCCGCTCGGCGAAGGTGTCGGTTCCCATATCATGAAGACAAAGCGTCTTTCGATTCTGATTATTGTCTGCTTTGTGATGGGTGTCATCATCACAATCGCAGAACCGGATCTGCAGGTTCTCGCCAATCAGGTTCCTTCTATTCCAAACGAAACCTTAATCTGGACGGTCGCTCTCGGCGTCGGTGTCTTTCTGGTCATCGCTGTTTTGCGTATCATTTTCAAGCTGAGCCTCCCCCTGCTGCTGTGTATCCTCTATGCCGCACTGTTTTTGCTCTCCTTTGCGGCGCCGGCTGATTTCATCGCAGTCGCATTTGACTCCGGCGGTGTGACGACAGGTCCGATGACCGTTCCTTTTATTATGGCCATCGGTGTTGGTCTCTCCTCCACGCGAAGTGACAAGGACGGCTCGAGCGACAGTTTCGGTCTGATCTCCTTCTGCAGCATCGGACCGATTGCCATGGTACTCCTGCTCGGTATTTTCTACCATCCAGCCGGTGCATCCTACAATGCTACCGAAATACCGGATGTTGTGACCATGCAGGATGTCATGCGTCAGTTTGTACATATGCTGCCGGACTATGGCAGGGAAGTCATTTCTTCCATCCTTCCGGTACTGATCGTCTTTTTACTGTTTCAGCTTATTTCCAGGCGCTACCACAAGAACCAGATGATCAAGATGCTTATGGGCTTTCTCTACACCATCATCGGACTGATCCTGTTTCTGACCGGTGTCAACGTAGGATTTGCTCCCGTCGGAAGTCTGCTCGGCAGCAATCTCGCCGCACAGACATGGCGCTTTGTTCTGATTCCCATCGGCGCGTTAATCGGTTATTATATTGTAAAAGCCGAGCCTGCCGTGCAGGTGCTCAACAAGCAGGTGGAGGATGTGACAAACGGTTCCATTTCGCGCAGTGCGATGAACCTCTGTCTCTCCATCGGTGTCTCCGCTTCCGTTGCGCTGGCGCTGCTCCGGGTTCTGACCGGACTTAACATTTACTGGTTTGTAATTCCCGGGTATCTCATTGCCCTGGCTCTGTCCCGGTTGGTTCCGGATATGTTTATCGGTATCGCTTTCGACTCCGGCGGTGTTGCCAGCGGTCCCATGACCTCCACGTTTCTTCTTCCGCTTGCCATGGGCGCATGTACCGCCGTGGGCGGCAATGTGGTAACCGATGCGTTCGGCGTCGTGGCGATGGTCGCAATGGCACCGTTAATTGCCATTCAGATCATGGGCGTACTGTATCAGCTGAAGCTTAAAAGAGCGACATCCGACGCGCTTATCATGGTCGATGTCGACGACAATGCCATTATGGATATTGAGGAGGAATAATTATGCAGGATCATACCATGCAACATAAAAAAAAGATGCCGGCATTCCGGTGCCTCGTCATTATCATAGATTCCAATATCCGTGATAAACTGACCGAATTTCTCACCGATGCCTCCATCCCGATCTATTACCAGATGCACGGCGTCGGCACCGTCAGTTCCGATTTTCTGAATCTGTGCGGTCTCGGCGACACCCACAAAACCATCATGCTATGCATCGTCCCGAAGGAACGCACCCGGATGCTGCTGGCGGAGATGAATCAGGCGCTGCAGCTTCACAAGAGAGGAACCGGTATCGCTGTCTGCATACCGTTATCCGGCATTCAGGGATGGCTCTATAAAGTTCTCGGTTCCGGTTCTTTGGACTCCTCCGAACCGGAGATAGAAAAAGAGGTGAAAAAAATGAGTGAAACGATTACACATGCAATGATTCTTGTCTCAATCAATCAGGGATACAGCGATGACGTCATGTACACCGCGCGCGCTGCCGGCGCTACCGGCGGAACGATCTTAAAGGGTCTGCGCTGCAGTCCGGAGGAGGTTGCCAAACATTTCGGCATGGCTCTCCAGGAGGAGCAGGAAGTCCTTGCCATCGTCGTTCCAAAGGATAAAAAGACCGAAATCATGACCGCCATCAGCAAGCAGCACGGCATTGACACACCGGCGCACGGCGTCAGCTTTGCCCTGCCGGTCGATGCGATCATGGGACTGTAGCATTTATACTTTATGACGCAAAAACCTTATCGAATCATAACCAGGTTCGATAAGGTTTTTTCTTACAAAATGACCCCTGCAAATAGTGTATCCACCATTCGTAGGGGGTCATTATCCTTCAACAATTTAGCACAATATCAAATTATGCGTTCATCTGTGCTGCAACTTCTGCTGCAAAGTCTTCCTGCTTCTTCTCAAGACCTTCGCCAGTCTCAAAACGAACAAATCTCTTAACCTTTACAGTACCACCAACTGCCTTGGATACTTCCTCAAGATACTTGGCAACGGTCTGCTTGCCGTCCTCAGCCTTAACGTAAACCTGATCTACCAGGCATACTTCCTTGAGCTCTTTGCTGATACGTCCTTCGATCATTCCGTTGATTACCTTCTCCGGCTTCTGGGACTCCTTCGGATCGTTCATGATCTGTGCTAAGAGGATCTCTTTCTCATGAGCGATGTAATCAGCACTTACCTCGTCTCTGGAAACATACTTCGGATTGAGTGCTGCGATCTGCATTGCGATATTGTGCATTGCTTCCTTTACAGTGTCATTTACAACATCGGTGTCTGCATCAACGATAACGCCGATTCTTCCGCCGCCGTGTACATACGGTACAACACAGCCATGCTCAGCTACAACCTTCTCAAATCTGCGGATCTTTAAGTTCTCGCCGATCACTGCAACCTTCTCAACCAGTGCTTCGCTTACAGTCTTGCTGGCATCCTCATTCCACTTCTCAGCCATGAAAGCATCCATGTCTGCTGCATCGGAATTCACTGCCTGTGTTGCAACAGCCTTAACAAACTCCTGGAATGTTGCATTCTTTGCAACGAAGTCTGTCTCAGAGTTTACCTCAACAACCGCTGCTGTCTGGTCATCCTTGGTCACTACCATGCAAAGACCCTCTGCTGCGATTCTGCTTGCCTTCTTCTCAGCCTTAGCCTGTCCGTTCTTTCTTAAGAACTCTACAGCCTCGTCCATGTTACCGTTTGTCTCATTTAATGCCTTCTTGCAATCCATCATGCCTGCGCCGGTCATCTCACGCAGTTCCTTTACCATAGCTGCTGTAATTGCCATTTTCTCATCCTCCAAAAAATAATTTATCCTGATTCTTTATCTTTATGCCACAGAAAGGGACGTAACACGCGTCCCTTTCCGATTGTTGACATATGGGCGATCCTGCCAATCAGGCACCCGTTGTTTCCAACTTATTATGCTTCCTCTGCTGCATCTGCCTCTGCGGACTCAGCCTCTTCTGCAGTCATCTCTGCACCCTGGTTTGCCTCGATCACTGCGTCTGCCATCTTGGAAACGATCAGTTTTACGGCACGGATAGCATCATCATTACCTGGGATTACATAATCCAGTTCTTCCGGATCGCAGTTTGTATCTGCAATACCGATCAGAGTGATACCCAGTGTATGAGCTTCCTGAACGCAGATTCTTTCTTTTTTCGGATCTACTACGAAGATAGCATCCGGGATTTTCTTCATGTCTTTGATACCGCCAAGGTTTTTCTGCAGTTTATCCATCTCTTTTTTCAGAGCGATAACTTCTTTTTTCGGCAGTACATCAAAAGTACCGTCTTCCTGCATAGCCTCGATCTCTTTCAGACGTTTGATTCTGCTCTGGATGGTCTTGAAGTTTGTCAGCATACCACCAAGCCATCTTTCGTTTACATAGTACATTCCGCATCTCTCAGCTTCTGTCTTAACAGCATCCTGAGCCTGTTTCTTTGTACCAACGAAAAGAACGGTACCGCCGTCAGCTACGATATCTTCTACTGCTTTGTAAGCTGTGTCTACCATACCTACTGTTTTCTGCAGGTCGATGATGTAGATACCATTTCTCTCTGTGTAGATGTACGGAGCCATTTTAGGGTTCCATCTTCTTGTCTGATGTCCGAAATGAACACCTGCTTCCAGTAACTGTTTCATTGAAATTACACTCATGTCTTTTCTCCTTTTGGTTTTTCTTCCGTGTGCTTTCGCTTCCTAATCAACTGTCAAGCAGCACCATCTTCAGAATCCACACACGTGATTATTTTTTGCCTCTGGTAGTGTATCATAAAAAAATTCACACCGCAAGTGTTTTTTACTATTTTCTGCCGTTTTTCCAGTTCAGACCCCAGCCAAAGGCTTTGTCCAGTGCCCGATGCCCGGAATAAAACTGAACGATTTTTTCCACGCTGAAAGTCTCATCATTCTGGTTTTCCAATAATGCCAGCCCACACATAATATTTCCGGACTCATAATCATCCATTTTCACGATCAGATCTTCTGCACCCGGATATTTGATCGTAACCGTTGCATCTGCCTGTTTCCAGTTTGCTGCTCCTTCATAAATATAAGTATAGATCAGGATTCTCTTAAACTCTGAAATTTTATTTCCATTGATACGCAAATTTTCACCTTCCGCATTTGCTCCGGTACGGTCATCGCCATCCAGTGCAATATAAGGCGGCTGTGTCAGAGAACCGAATGCCCTTCCAAGCGCCTGAACAGTTCCTTTTTTTCCGTTTTTCAGTTCATACAGACATCCCAGATCCAGATCGATAGCCTTTGGTCCAAACAGCGATGCCAGAAATCCTTTTTGCTGTGGTCTGTTCCAGTTTAAATTGACCAGAATCTCTCCCAACTCTTTCTGTGTTTTTTTCAGGCTGACCTTTTTTCCCTTTTGTAAACTAATTGCCATACTCTGTTCCTCCCTTTTGTTTATTCGTGACGCAAAGCTTCAATTGGATCTAAGTTTGCTGCCTGTACAGACGGCAAAAGTCCAAATACAATACCGATCGCCATAGAAAACAGCACCGATATCACAATTGCCGGAATACTGATTGCAACCGGCGTACCGGAAACTTTATGAATGACCTGCGCCAGTATATTGCCCGCGATCACACCGACAATTCCTCCAAGGCTGGTCAGGACGACCGCCTCCGTCAGAAACTGTGTAAGAATGCTCCGTTTCTTAGCACCGATCGCTTTTTTCAGTCCGATCTCACTTGTTCGTTCTGTTACTGATACCAGCATGATATTCATAACACCGATTCCACCTACCAGAAGTGAAATACTGGCGATCCAGATCAACTGTGTATTCATCGTTGCACTGGAACTCTGGATCTGTGCTGCCAGTTCAAGAACATCTGTTGCTTTATATTTTACGTCATCTTCTTTTACTGCCATATACTGATTAAGTATATCTGCACTTTTCTGTCCTACTTTTGTCATCGCCTCCGTAGAGGAAGCACGTACCACTACATTCTGCGGTTCATCATACTGATATGGAATGCACCAGCATGCGGATGGCATATAAACGATGCCCAGACTTTCATTTCCTTTATAGTTATTGTATTCCTCAAAGCTGTTGATCGTCGGCTCGAACTGCTCCAGCTTCTGTGCAATACCAATCACGGTAAACGGCTCTTTGTTGATCTCAATGGTCTTTCCAAGTGGGTCTTCTTCCTGGAACAGGCTGGTTGCCGCAGACTGATCCAGAATGACTACTTTGTGGAACTCTTTGTAATCTTCTTCCCGGAAAGTGCGTCCGGTACGCACGACATATCCTGTTGTACTAAAATAATTATTATCTACTCCCATGACCTGCGCACCCTGCAGAGAATTATTATTATAATAAATACTCTCTGCATAGCTTCTGCTGTAATAAGCTGCCGTATTCTCTACGCCATCCAGATCCTTGATTTCCTGTAAAATATCATCAGTTATGATCGGCACCCCGCTTGGTGCCTGCTCATAATCGGAAACCTGTATCTTATCATCTGCACGGTAAAGTTCTACATTTACGGTATTGTTTCCTCCTCCGATCAGATTCTGCTTGATCTGCTCATTGGTTCCCTGTATGGTGGATACGATGGAAATAATAGAAGCGATACCGATGATGATTCCAAGCATTGTCAGCATAGAACGCAGCTTATGTGACCACACTCCCTGAAATGCCAGTCGTATATTTTCTAACACGTTTCTGCCTCCTTAATACAATTTATCGGCAAAACCACTGCCTTCCAGTTCCTTGACGGAAGCACCCTCTCTGAGATTTTTGCCATAAGGGAATGCAATCCAGTCTTCTTCTGTCAATCCCTCTTTCACTTCGATATAAGTAGAATATAACGTTTGTCCAGTACGGACATACTGTTTTTTCAGTTTTTTGTTTTCCCCTTCTATATATACATAGCTCTGGCCATTCTCTGTACGGATCAGTGCTTTTGGCAGATAGATTGACGATGTGCTGTCACTGTTTCCTTCAATCTGCAGATTAACGTATTCACGATTGATCAGATTGTCAGAGTCCTCGATATATGCCGTAAACGGATAATTGGAAGAATTGGGATTGCCATCCCCTCCGCCGTAAAAACTGTCCGACCTGGAAGGATACTGGGAAATCTCTGTAATTTCTGCCGAAATTGGAGTTCCGCTCTCCTGCGCTGTTCCGGTAATCGCTGATCCCACTTTGACCGTTCCAAGATCCATTTCGCTGATCGTTCCTTTTATATACATCCCCTTGTTGCTTGTGACGGTCAGGAATGCTTCTCCTTCCACCTGTCCGACTTTCGGGTCTCCTACACTTTTGACTACGCCATTGATCGTTGCTTTGACGGTCGCATCGTCCAGTTTTCGCTGTGTCTGCTTTACACTGAGCTCTGAATCACGGATATCCAGTTTCAGTTCTTTGATTTCTTTTTCTTTTTCGGCAATCGCCTGTTTCAGTTCGGATACCGTGTAGACATCATCCCCCGGTTCAAACGGATCTTCACCTGGTCCATCCGGATCATCCGGCTCATCATCCGGCTGCGGATCTGCAATATCCGGTACGTTCTTTGTAATACCCTGACTGGTAAATGTCCAGGTTACATCCGGTGCATAAGCCTTGCTGACATCCACCGTACCATTGATGGTAACTGACTTGATAAATCCGCCCGCAAGAGAATCGCCCTCACGAATCTGCAGAACTGCATAACAGCCTTTTCCATCCTTTGCAACTCCGCCCTTTTTCTTTGAGCTGCCATCGGTATTGAATCCGAGGATCATATTCATAAAGGAAGAAGAAATCTCTGCTCCGTCTTTGCAAAGATACAGGTATGGATCTGCCTTTGTACCACTGCCTTTATAATATTTTGTCTTATAATCCAGCTTTTTGTATGCTTTTGTTTTGGCAAGCGGAGAATCTTCGGTTGCCTCCGTCTGTTCTTCGCTCTCTGTTTCCGGTACAGATGGTGCTTCTGTTGCCGGCTGCTGATTCTCCGCAGGCGCCGTCTCACTTGCCTGTGTTTCACTTCCTGCACTGTCTGCCCCATCTGCACCGCCGATCACCTGGACATTCTGATTTTCTGATGCACTTACCAGTGTCATCGGATTCCTGATGATCGCTGCTTTTGCGATATCGTCATCATCACTGTCATCCCGGCTGTTCCAGTCGTCACTTGTGTCATCGCCGTCATCCAGAAGAGAAGATCCCGGAGAAGTTCCTCCTTCACTGTCCGGTATCGGTGTGATCTTCTTTAACTTTTCCAGATCACTCTGTGCCCCTTTCAGCTCCAGTTCTTTGATCTGCTTATCTAACTGCTGTTCTTCCATATCCAGTTCCAGAAGTGTTTTATCATATTCAAGAAGAGTGTCACCAATTTTGACCTTGTCTCCCTCTTTGACATAAACTTTTTCTACGATTTTATCGCTGTCCAGATAAACTTCCTGGGAAGCATTGGCTGTGACGTAACCTCCGCTTGTCTTACTATCTCCCCACCAGCCATTGTTCAGATAAGATACCTGTGTAACTTCGACCGCGCTGCCGCCGCCTCTGACTGCCCGTGAAATTCCGGTAATGCCGATTGCGCAGACCAATACAACCGCAAGTATGATCATCACGTTCTTTTTTTTCAAAGAGTTTCCTCCTTTCTGCCACGCTCCGATATTTCCCCGTCAAAAATATCCACGATTCTTTTTGCACATTTTGCCACGCCACTGTCATGTGTGATCATCACAACTGTCACACCTTCCTCATTCAGCTTCTGAAAAAGTTCCATGACCTGATGGCTGGACTTGGAATCCAGTGCACCGGTAGGTTCATCAGCAAGCAGGATCGTTGGATTGTTCACGATTGCCCTGGCGATCGCCACACGCTGTTTCTGCCCGCCGGAAAGCTGATTCGGGATAAAATCCATACGGTCAGAAAGTCCTACTTTGTCCAGTGCTGACGCTGCCCTCCTGGTACGTTCTGCCTTTGGCACACCGGCATAAATAAGCGGCAATGCTACATTTTCCAGTGCTGTCTGTCTTGGAAGAAGCTGGAATGTCTGAAATACAAATCCGATGCTGTTCAGGCGCAGATCTGCCAGGTCATTGTCTTTCATTCCTTCTACCATATGACCATCCAGGATAAATTCTCCTTTTGTTGCCCGGTCCAGACAGCCGATAATATTCATCAAGGTAGATTTTCCGGATCCGGACGGTCCCATGATCGCCAGATATTCTCCCTTCTCCACCTGCAGATTGATGTCTTTCAGTACCGGAACGACCATACTGCCCTGAATATAATCTTTATAAATATGTTTTAATTCCAATATCACTGTTTTTTCCTCCACTGCCGCATCATTCTGCGCCTGACGGAGCATCTCCTGTCTCCAGTTCTTCCTGTGGCATATCAAAAGATGAATCGTCCTCTTCATCAAGTCCCGCAAGACCAGCTTCTTCATCCTGCGCATCCCCTGCTCCTACATAGCCTTCATTATCCGATCCTTCATCTGACAGCCCTTCCCCGTCACCGTCATCGTCTAAGATTTCTCCATCGGAACCATTCATAAATTCTGTATCCGATCCTGATGTCGGATTTTCGACGTCTGAGTCATTTCCATAAAGATCCTGAATATTTCTGGTTACTTTTTCGCCTTCCACAATAGAATCTTCCGGATAGGCGATATAATCATCTTCAGTCAGACCATCCGTGATCTGGTACTGATCCAGCTTTTCATCATATTCACCGAGTGTTACTTTGCGTTTTTCGATCTTATCATGCTTACCGGCAGTCCACACATATGGATCCTGTCCGTCCTCCTGCACAATATAATAGCTGGTCAGCCACAGACCTTCTCTGTTCTCTAACTGCCCTTCATCTTTTTCCAGATAAACATGCTGTCCCAGCATCAGATCATCATCACTGTCCAGCTCTACATAAAACGGATAACTGTTTGATGAAGTTGTATCGTTGGAAGATGAACTGGACATATAATACCCATTATCACTGTTCCCATTCTCCGGATGCTCCAGGTCAATACTGGATACTTTTCCGGTCCAGGTCTGGTTTTCATCCACTCTGGAATGTATGATAACCGCATCTCCTTCATTTAAAGCGGTACGGTTCTGTTCATTGATCGTACCTTTGATACGGTAAGAGCCGGTAGAAAGAAGTGTCATGTAGGCATCTGAGCTGTCTGATCCATAAGAGGCGGCATTGTCATCTTCCGCATTGTTGATGGATTTTACCACACCATCAATCTCGCTGGTCACTTCTGCTTCCTGAATACTTTTTTTGAGCTGTTCAATCTCCTGCTGTGTGCTTTTCAGTTGATATTCACTTTTTTTCTGATTATTCTGTGCGGACTGAATGCGCACTGTATAATCCAGTTGTTCGTCACTGGAAGCCTTTGCTTTTTCTTTCTGAAGTGTCGCCACATTCGATTTATAAGTCTCAATATCCATCTTGATCCGGTCGATCTCGATCTCCTTGGATGACAGATTTTCCTCTGCCTCCGATGTGTCATACATAAAAAGCTTCTGCCCCTTTTTGACTCTGTCACCTTCTTTTACATAACACTCTTTTACTTTTTTATCAGATGACTGTTTTATCGTAACTGTTTTCTGTGGTTCTACCACGCCGGCAAAGCGGTTGCGCTGCCCGGTTCCGCTTCCAAGTCCGGTAATCGATGCTACGGAATCTACATAAACCAGATTCCCTCCATCACCGGAACTGGATGTTTTTCCCTTCAATAAAACAAAACCGACAATCACAGCTATCAGAACTATGCCTGCCGCAGTGCCTCCCATGATTAATTTCTTTTTGTCCATTCTGTCCTCCTGCCCCTTTAAAAATAAATTCTCGTAATTATCCATATTCTTTTGCCGGTAACATCGCCTCTGTATCCAGAAACAATTCGACCTGTACAGTATAACACATTCCGATTTTATTGAATACTTAAAATTTTTTTAAATTAAAAAGCCCCCTTTTCGGGAGCTTTTCTTTGCTTTTCGCTTAAATCAGCGGATATTTTTCAGTCAGGCCTTTCACAAGTACTTTTGCTCTTTCTTTCGCATCTTCCTCATCTTTCAGGACGATGGCAATCGCCTCTGCGATCACATCCATGTCTTCCGTATTCATGCCTCTTGACGTAACTGCGGCTGTTCCAAGGCGGACACCGCTTGTCACAAAAGCAGATTTCGGATCATTTGGAATCGTATTTTTGTTGCAGGTGATGTTAACTTCATCCAGCAGGTTTTCTGCTTCTTTTCCGGTCTTTCCAAGATTGGTCAGATCTACCAGCATCAGATGGTTCTCCGTCTTTCCGGAAACAATGCGGATGCCTCGTTTTCCAAGACCATTGCAAAGTGCCTGTGCATTGTCAATAACACCCTGTGCATACACCTTGAAATCATCAGACAGAGCTTCTTTAAAGCACACTGCCTTTGCTGCGATCACATGCATCAGCGGACCGCCCTGGATACCCGGGAAGATTGCTTTGTTAAAGTTAAATTTCTTTGCTGTCTCTTCACTGGAAAGGATCAGACCGCCTCTTGGTCCACGCAGTGTCTTATGCGTTGTGGTCGTTGTCACATCTGCATATGGAACCGGGCTTGGATGAAGACCTGCTGCCACAAGACCTGCAATATGTGCCATATCTACCATCAGATATGCACCGACTTCATCTGCAATCTCACGGAATTTTTTAAAATCAATGATCCGTGCATAGGCACTGGCACCGGCTACGATCAGTTTCGGATGGCATTCGTTTGCAATCCTTCTGACTTCTTCGTAGTCGATCACACCATCATCGTTTACGCCATACGGTACAATGTTAAAATATGCACCGGAGAAATTGGCAGGGCTTCCATGTGTCAGATGTCCGCCATGTGCAAGGTTCATGCCCATCACAGTATCTCCAGGCTTTAACATGGCAAAAAAGACTGCCATATTTGCCTGTGCACCGGAATGTGGCTGTACATTGGCATACGTACATCCAAACAGTTCTTTTGCACGTTCGATCGCAAGACGTTCTGCTTCATCGACGCACTGGCATCCGCCGTAGTAACGTTTTCCCGGATAACCTTCTGCATATTTATTCGTCAGCGGGCTTCCCATTGCCGCCATCACTGCCTTGCTTACCCAGTTTTCGGAAGCAATCAGCTCTATATGACTGTTCTGACGCTCTTCTTCCTTTACGATACATGCTGCGATTTCCGGATCTACCGTCCTTATTTCCTCTAATGAGTACATATCTGGTCCTCTCTTTCTGAATTATTACGAAGCTTTATTCATTTGCAAGTTGTTTTTACTATATAGAATCTTTCTAAAAATGTCAAGGCATTTGACAATGCTCCTGATATCATATACAATGAGTTTTATTCATGTAATAACAGGGAGGACTCCATGCAGCATAAACATTTTCCCACTCCTTTTCTTCTGATGTTTTTCCTGCTGTTTTCGTTTTTCTCACTCACCGGATGTTCCAGGGATACACCGCAAAGAGCCGTAAAAAAGGAACTGAACCTGATAAAGGAACTGGACGAAAACACGATCAAAGCGTTTGTTTCTTATGAGGACATGATGAATTCCAGTTCATCCAAAAGTGATATCGGAAGTGAAACAACGGAGGCAGTCAAATTATTTTTTAAAAATTTCAACTACAAGATCAAACATGCATCCATAGAAGATAACCATGCAACCGTCCATGTTGCGATCACCAATCTGGATACGCATGCACTGGCAAAAGATGTCTGCCTTGCACTTGTCCAGAAAAGCACCGGCAGCTCCGGTGAGGAGATGACATTAAATTCTTATTTCGCACTTCTGGGCGATGTACTGTCCAAAAATACGTATAAGACAACCACAACAGATGCAGATATTGAACTTCTTCATACGGAAGATGGCTGGATGATCCAGAACACAGATCAGTTAGAAGACGATCTGGTCAGTGGTTTTATTTCTTATCTTAAGGACCCTTATCTGGTCACACCTGAAGAAATGATCACGGTTGTTCTGGAAGGTCTGATGGAGAAATCACCGGACGAATGGAAATCTTATCTGAACATGCAGGATATTTTTTCCACATACAGCCAGAACTACGAAAAAACGGACGATGCTCTCGCCGTGCAGCTCAGCAAATATATTTCCTATAAAATTCTTTCCGTTACAGAAGATCAGGAACAGGAATCTGCATCCGCAAAGATCACGATTACCAGTCTTGATATGAAAAGTGTCCTCAAACGTTACCAGGAACTTCTGATGAACTATGCATCTACAACAGAATCCATCCGTGCTTCTTCCAGCGAACTGGCAGATGAGACTGCATCTCTGCTTGCCCAGGCACTGGCAGAAAACACAGACACAACAGATACCGAGGTAACGATCCACTTTACAAACAATGGCTCTTCCTGGGAAATGCAGCTGAACGAAGATTTTACCAATGCACTTCTTGGGAATGCCGGAGCTGCGATTCAGGCTTTCCAGAACGGATCGGAGGATCTTTCCGAAAGTACATCAGAAACAGAACCATAAAACCAGTTACCGCCTGCAGGAAGTTATCACAATATCAAAAAATCCCGGACTTCTGGATTTTCTCCAGTTATCCGGGATTTTCTGTTACTTTATTTTCTGTTCCAGAGACTTTTATTTCTCTTCTTTTTCTTCTTTTTTCTCGATTTCAAGCCCAAGCTCTTCCAGTTGTTTCGGATCTACTTCATCCGGTGCCTGCATCATCAGGCAGGAAGCATCTTTTACTTTCGGGAATGCCATAACTTCGCGGATGCTGTCTTCTCCTGTCATCAGCATGATCAGACGGTCCAGTCCGTATGCCAGTCCTGCGTGCGGCGGTACTCCATATTTGAATGCATCCAGAAGGAAACCGAACTGTTTCTGTGCCTGTTCCGGTGTAAATCCAAGTACCTCAAACATCTTGGACTGAATGTCATCCTGATGGATTCGGATACTTCCTCCGCCGATCTCATTTCCGTTCAGTACGATATCATATGCCTGTGCACGTACTGCTCCCGGATCGGTATCGATCTTATCGAGGTCTTCTTCCATCGGCATGGTAAACGGATGATGCATGGCAACGAAACGATTCTGTTCTTCTGACCACTCAAGCAGCGGGAACTCCGTAACCCACAGAAAACGGAAATCGTCTTTTTTCAGCAGATCCAGACTCTTTGCCAGATGCAGACGCAGTGCACCGAGTACATCCCATACGACTTTTTTCTTGTCCGCCGCAAACAGCAGTAAATCACCCGGTTCTCCGTCCATTGCTTTTACCAGCTCTTTTAACTGATCTTCTTCAAAAAATTTAGCAAAAGAGGATTTGTAAGTTCCGTCTTCGTTGACAGCCAGATATGCAAGTCCTTTTGCACCATAAGTCTTTGCAACTTCTACCAGTGCATCGATTTTCTTTCTCGGCATATGGCCCTGCCCTTTGGCATTGATACCGCGAACGGTTCCGCCGTTTTCCAGTGCTCCGGTAAACACACCAAATCCGCAGCCTTTTACGACTTCGGAAACATCCTGCAGCTCCATACCGAAACGGATATCCGGTTTGTCAGAACCGAAACGATCCATAGCTTCCTGCCAGGTCATACGCTGGAGCGGCAGTTGTACATCCACACCGATCTCTTTGAAAATGTATTTCAGGAGACGTTCATTGACATCAATGACATCATCCATATCAACGAAAGAAAGCTCCATATCGACCTGCGTGAACTCCGGCTGACGGTCTGCTCTTAAGTCCTCATCACGGAAACATTTTGCGATCTGGAAATAACGGTCGTATCCGGAACACATCAGCAGCTGTTTGAGAAGCTGCGGTGACTGCGGCAGTGCATAGAAGCTGCCCGGATGTACACGGCTTGGTACGAGGTAATCTCTTGCTCCTTCCGGAGTACTCTTGATCAGGATCGGTGTTTCGATCTCCAGGAATCCTTCTTCGTCCATAAAGCGGCGGATCGCTGTTGCTACTTTGCTTCGAAGCAGCAGGTTTCTCTGCAGGTTCGGACGGCGCAGATCCAGATAACGGTATTTCAGACGAAGTTCATCTCTTGTCTGGATATGCTCTTCGATCGGGAATGGCGGTGTCTCGGACTCGGAAAGAATACGCAGACTCTCTGCTCTTACTTCCAGCTCGCCAGTTACAAGATTTTCGTTGACCGCCCCTCCACGTTTTTCCAGTTTACCTGTTACAGCGATCACAAACTCGCTTCGCAATTTTCCTGCTTTTTCGTATCCTTCGGTTCCGATATCATTCTCATCAAAAACGATCTGCAGCAGACCGCTTCTGTCTCTTAAATCAATAAAGATCATACCACCAAGATTTCTTCTTTTCTGTACCCAGCCCATGACAGTTACTTCGCTGCCGGTCGCTGCGTTTACGACCTCTGCACATCTGTGGCTTCTGTGCAGGCCTTTCATTGATTCAGCCATTTGCTTTTGTCCTCCTTTATTTCATGCTGTCACAGAAAAATTCTTTGAATTCTGTGTAGCCTTCTGCCGTCATCTGTTCCTTCTGGAATTTTTTGTTTTTCTTCATCATATTGACACTGACGATGCTGCCGTTTTTGCGTTCTTCTGCTGCTTCTTTGAAGATTGCAGCCAGCCTGTCACCCGGCATATTCTTCTCGATCAGATATGCTTTCTTACCCGCATTGCTCGGAACCTGATAATCACGCTCCAGAAGCAGCATGACAATACGTTCGAATCCGATGGAGAATCCGCATGCACAGGTTTTCTGACCGGTGAATTTGCCAATCATTTCATCGTAGCGGCCGCCTCCTCCGACGGAACCGCCGAATCCATCGATGCTGATCTCAAAGATCGGCCCGGTATAGTAGGACATACCGCGAACGAGGGTCGGATCAAACACGATCTGGAATTTTGCTGTCTTGACAGTGTCAACACTCTGGATGATCGTCTCCAGTTCTTCTGCGATCTTCTGATCCAGGAAGCCTTCCAGAAGTTCTTTTAAGCGGCGTACACCATTTACATCTTCTGTTACTTCATCAAACATAGACAGGTACTTGTCGATGCTCTCTTTTGCAAATCCTTCTTTTTCCAGCTCTTCTGCCACGCCTTCTTTGCCGATCTTGTCCATCTTATCCAGAATGATAAAGACGGTATCATAGCTTTCTTGTGGGAAACCGCTGCATGCTGCCATGGCTTTTAAAATCCTGCGGTCATTGATGCGGATCGTAAAGTTTTCAAAATCCAGTTTGCCGACCAGTGTGGAAGTTGCCAGGATCAGTTCGATCTCTGCCAGGATCGTCGGCTCACCGAGAATATCAATATCACACTGCATAAACTGGCGGTAACGACCTCTCTGAGGTCTGTCTGCACGCCATACATTTCCCATCTGCAGCGCTTTGAACGGACCTGGCAGATTATTTGCATTGTTTGCATAATATCTGGACAGAGGAACGGTCAGATCGTATCTTAAACCACCGTCTACCAGATCCATCTCTGTTTTTGCAGTGTCAAGCTTCAGTTTTTCGCCTCTTTTTAAAATCTTAAAGATCAGTTTTTCATTTTCTCCGCCCTGTTTGCTGGAGAGGTTCTCGATGTGTTCCACGCAAGGTGTCTCGATGGAAGAAAATCCAAACGTTCCGTAAGTATCTTTGATCATGCGGATCACGTAATCACGGATTTCCATCTCGCGTGGTGTAATATCTTTCATACCTGTTACCGGCTTCTTTTTCATTGCCATAAAATTTCCTCCTCTAAATCCCATTTCATCTGTTTGCATGCCAGGACCCTCTTACAGACCTGTTCGTCGTGAATGATCTCCATAAAACATAAAAACAGTTTCAGGTCAAAATTTTTTATTTCATCAATCATAATCGCAATTGCTTTTTCCCATGGAAATGCCCTGCGGTACGGCCGATCCGAGATCAGTGCTGAAAACACATCACAGATTCGGAGGATTCTCGCCCCGATGGGGATCTCTTCTTCCTTCAGGTTCGATGGAAAACCGCTGCCGTCATAATTTTCGTGATGATATAAAATGCTTTCTATGATAAACTCAGAATACTGGTTCTGAGATGTGATCGCATATCCCAGTGTCGGATGAAGTCTTACATACTTGATTTCCTCGATCGTAAGCGGTTTCTGTCCCTTCTGATATACATATTTTGCCATTTCAAGTTTTCCGATGTCGTGCAGAACTCCTGCAATCGCCAACTCGTGGCATTGCTCTTTTGACAGTCCCGCCTTTCCTGCAAGTTCTCCTGCCAGTATGCTGACCATCATGCCATGCTTCAGTTCCTGGCTCAGGCCGAACTGTATGATATTATACCCGGTTTTTTTCATATTCACAATAACCCTGTCTCTTACGTTCTATCATCTCATCAATTCGCTCGATATAGTTTTTAATATCCTTTACATTTTCTGCACGTTCAATCCGGTCATTCATCACAAACTTGGTCGACGCACCGGCACCGAGTGCCAGGATCGACTGCTTTTCTTCCATGATCAGAATATTGTAAATGCCTTCTTTTTCCGGCTTTGCATATCCTACATTTTCAAAATTGCCCTTCATATTCTTCTGACGATAGAGGTAATACGGGAACATGCCGGCTTTTGCCGCATACTGTTCCGTCATCTCCATGATCTTCTGGTTGTTTGTGAAGGTCATTTCTTTATACTCATCCTTAAACAGGTTCAGGCGCGCCGCACGTTTGATCGCCAGAGAATGTACCGTGATACTGTCGGGATCAAGAGACAGCACTTCCTGCATGGTATGCTCCACTTCCTCGATGCCTTCACCCGGAAGTCCTACGATCAGATCCATATTGATATTGTCAAATCCCAGGTCTCTGGCATCTGTAAATGCTGCTTTAATATCTTCCACTGTATGTCGTCTGCCGATGATATCCAGCGTTTTCTGGTTCATCGTCTGCGGATTAATGGAGATTCTGGTCACCGGATGTTTCCGGATCACGGCCAGTTTGTCCCGTGTAATACTGTCCGGTCTGCCCGCTTCCACAGTATACTCTTTTATGTGGCTGATATCAAAATATTTTTCCACTTCAGATAATAATCGTTCCAGTTGTTGCGGCTCCAGCGTGGTCGGTGTTCCGCCTCCGATATAGATCGTATCCAGAATCTGACCAGACCACAAACCTGCTGTTTCCCGTATTTCATGACAAAGTGCATCCAGATAATCATCCACCTTATTTTTCCACACTTTTAACGGACTGGAGCTAAAGGAACAGTATGCACAGATTGTCGGGCAGAACGGTATCCCGATGTAAAGGCTGTATCCGTTTTTATAATCAATGCCCTCCAGGATATGGCGTTCCCGGTTGGCAATCGAAATGGCCAGTGCTGTTTTCTCTCTGCTGACCAGATACTGCTCCCGCATGATCTTTGCTGTCTCCACATTGGAATGTCCTGCATCGATCAGTGCCATCGGTATTTTCGTCGGCCGCACACCGGTGAGCGTTCCCCACGGAAGTTCCTGACCGGTCCGTTTTTGCAGCATATGATACAGCAGCATTTTTGTCTGATTTTTTCTTGCTTTCCGTTCCTTCATTTCTTCTGTGAGCCACACGCCCTCTTCTTGGCGTTTCCTGTCACCGCTTACCCGTTCAATGCGGATGTTTATCTTATTTTTCCCGTAAAAAAGAGAGATTTTTTCATCGTATTCCGCCGCCGGACTGTCATCGTCAAACAGGGCAATCTCTTCTTCCGGATAAAACGATTTTACCAGATTGTATACATCATACTCAAAAT
The DNA here is from genome assembly GCA_900551235.1 of uncultured Lachnospiraceae bacterium. GTDB lineage: Bacteria > Bacillota > Clostridia > Lachnospirales > Lachnospiraceae > Hominisplanchenecus. Next base: position 6,289 of record URUU01000031.1, on the reverse strand, counting down.
CTCTCTTCTGGAACTGTATTGCTATCATTTTGGGGTTTCCTCTCATAAGTACGGATTAAATCTTTTTTCGCAGGCGATCGTCGTTGTTTCCTGATGCCCCGGATAAACTACAGTCTCGCCTGGCAGATTTTCTGTCAGATACCGCAGCGAACGCACGATCTGTGACATGCTCCCAGTCGGAAAATCTGTTCTCCCGACACTTGCATGAAACAACGTATCACCTGAAAACAGTACACCCTCCTGCGGCAGATAATAACAGACACCGCCCTTTGTATGTCCCGGTGTCTCGATCACCTGGAGTTTGAAGCCTGCCAGAGTCAGTGTTTCCTTATCTTTCAGCAGATGATCTGCCCGGACTGCAAACCCGGATCCAAAAGAAGCAGAAAGATTGTAACTTCCATTTTCCAGAACTTCCTTTTCGTCCTCACCGGCATAACACTGCACACCTATAAAATGTGCTCTTAAATCATCCACCGCACCGATATGATCGAAATGACCGTGTGTAAGCAGGATTGCCTGCAGCTTCCATTCATTTTCTTCGATCTTTTGGATGATCCGTGCCGCATCATCTGCCGGATCAACCAGAATCAGTTCTTTTGTTTCTTCATGGAGTACAAACCAGGTATTAGTCTGTACCATGCCAAGCACCATTTTTTCTATTTTTATATTTCCCATAAACGCTTTCCCCCGATCAGCCTGATGTACGCTCAATATCGATCACACTCTCGATCTGCCGGATCTTTGCCGTCAGGCTTGCCAGTTCTTCTTTTCCCTGTACATCAAAGGTAAGCAGGATCGTAGCCACTCCCTGCTTGCTCACACGACAGTTCAGCGAACTTAAGTCAATCTTCCGTTCTGTGAAAATTTTAGTAATATCCACAAGAAGTCCGGTACGGTTGTATCCGAAGATCTTGATCTCCGCCGTGTAGCGTTCATTTTTATCCGGCTCCGATTTCTGCCATTCTGCATCGATAAGTCTTGCCCTGTCTTCCTCCGAGAGGTTGATCACATTCACGCAGTCTGTCCTGTGAATGGAAATACCGCGGCCTCTTGTCACAAATCCGACGATCTCGTCTCCCGGAACCGGAGAACAGCATTTTGAGAAACGCACAGCCACATCATGGATGCCTTTTACAACAATACCGTTTCCGGATTTGGCGATCCGCATCTTTTCTTTGTTTTCCGCAGCCTCCATGATGTGTTCATCCGTGATTTCTTTCTGATGCTGCTTGTTATATTCATCAAGAAGTTTATTGACAACCTGGCCTTCTTTCAGTCCGCCATGTCCGATTGCTGCCAGTGCGGAATCCCAGTCACGGAAACCATACTTACGCATCACACTTTCCATATAAGCAGGCTTCATCAGATCATTCTGTGTAATCCCTCTGCCCTTACAATAAGCAGACATCAGCTCCTTGCCGCGGGTAATATTGTCTTCTTTTAATTCATTGCGGAACCACTGGTTGATCTTGTTTTTTGCCTGGGCACTTTTTACGATCTTCAGCCAGTCACGGCTTGGCCCTTTAGAATTCTGAGATGTGATAATCTCGATCCGGTCACCATTCTGGATCACATAGTCAATATTGACCAGCTTGCCATTTGCCCTTGCCCCGATCATTTTATTGCCAACTGCACTGTGGATGCTGTATGCAAAATCGATCGGTGTGGAACCATTCGGCAGATTCTTGACATCTCCTGCCGGAGTAAAACAGTACACACTTTCTGCAAAAAGGTCCAGATCGCTCTTCAGAAGACTCATAAACTCTTTGCCGTCTGACATGTCCTTCTGCCATTCCAGAATCTGACGCAGCCAGCTTAACTTCTCTTCTTCCTGCTTGGAAATATTGACATTGCCGCCGTTATTTGATGCCTCTTTGTATTTCCAGTGTGCCGCAATACCATATTCTGCAGTACGGTGCATCTCAAAGGTACGGATCTGGATCTCAAACGGTCTTCCCCCCGGTCCGATCAGTGTCGTATGCAGTGACTGATACATATTCGGCTTCGGCATCGCAATGTAATCTTTGAAACGTCCCGGAATCGGTTTGTACATCTCATGGATCACACCAAGTGCCGCATAACAGTCTTTGACCGTATCTACGATAATACGCACTGCAAAAAGATCATAAATCTGGTCCAGCGTCTTGTCCTGATTTACCATCTTTTTGTAGATACTGAAGAAATGTTTGACGCGCCCGTCAATCTGCGCCCTGATCCCCGCCTTCTCAATATGCGTCCGCACTTCTGCAACAATCCCATCCACAAATTTCTGGCGCTCCGTTTTCCGCAGGGCAATCTTCTCTACCAGATCATAGTAAACTTCCGGTTCCAGATATTTCAATGACAGATCATCCAGCTCTACTTTGATCTTGGAAATACCAAGTCTCTGGGCAAGCGGGGCATAGATATCCATCGTCTCTCTTGCTTTTTCTTTCTGCTTCTCCGGTTTCATATATTTCAGTGTACGCATATTGTGAAGCCGGTCCGCAAGCTTGATCAGGATAACACGGATATCCTTTGCCATGGCAAGAAACATCTTACGCAGGTTCTCAGCCTGCACCTCTACCTTGTCAGCAGAATAACTCAGTTGTCCCAGCTTGGTAACACCATCGACCAGAAGTGCAACCTCTGCCCCAAACTCTTCCGTGATCTCTTCGGTCGTCATAACAGTATCTTCCACAACATCATGAAGCAGTCCTGCAACAATCGTTTCTTTGTCCAGCTCCAGATCCGCAAGAATGATCCCTACGCACAGAGGATGGATAATATACGGTTCTCCCGATTTTCTTTTCTGGTCCTTATGTGCTTCGTAAGCAATCTTATAAGCTTTCTCGATCATGCTGATATCCGTAGACGGATGATACTTTTTTACACTCGCAATCAGTTCGTCATATAAAATCTCCGGACTTGTAAAATCTTCCATGGATTTTACGTTTGCATCTGCTTTTTTGATTTCCGCCTTTTTGATCTCTGATTTTTTTATCTCTGTTGTATCTGTCTTATTTTTTTCGTCGCTCATAGTCAGTACCCTCTTTCCGGAAATCTGCGGCGATAAAACACGCTTTGCACGTTTTGTCGCTGATTAGCACTCATCTATTGTCTGCTGTTCCTATTTCCCTTCATAGCAGAGTACAGACTCTACATCATACCCTTTTAATCTCTCGCGGCCGTTCAGTCCTGCAAGCTCCATCAGGAAAACCACTTTCATTACTTCACCGCCAAGCTCCTCAACCAGCCTGATCGCAGCTTCAATCGTTCCTCCGGTAGCCACCAGGTCATCTACCAGCACAACTTTCTGTCCAGGTTTGATGGAATCCTTATGCATCTCGATCACAGCACTGCCATATTCCAGATCATACTCCTTGCTTACCGCCTCACATGGCAGCTTACCCTTTTTGCGAACCGGTACAAATGCCTTGTGCAGATTATATGCAATCGGTACACCAAAAATAAAACCTCTGGACTCTGTGCCGACAACCACGTCAAATTCCGTATTCTCCAGTTTGTCCTGCATGGACTGAATAGCCAGATGCAATCCATCCGAATCCTGCAAAATCGTTGTGATATCACGGAAAATAATTCCAGGTTCCGGAAAATCCGGTATACTTCTTACATATTCTTCCAGTTTTTTCATATGTCTGCTCCTCCTGTACATGGCATTTGTTTTATCATTCTGCTGATTTTTCTAATCATTTATTCAGTATATCATTCAAAGATTATCTTTGCAAGACTCTACCTTTTGCTTGATAATAAAAAATGCCCACGACCAGAGTCATGAGCATTTTCGCAAATAAAAAGTGCGGAAGGCGGGACTTGAACCCGCACGGTATTGCTACCACAGGCACCTGAAGCCTGCGCGTCTGCCAATTCCGCCACTTCCGCATCACAGATATATTTATACCACAGGTTTCCGTGGTTGTCAATAATATTTTTTGATTTTTTTATGTTTTTTATATTTTTTCTGCAATTCAGATAATTTGCAAAATATCAGGGTTAAAAACCCGAAACTACGATGTGCCTGCACAGGGCGACAGGGAAGCTATTTCTGTAAGCTAAAAAAAGAGTCCGATTTTCATCGAACTCTTTTATGCAGTTGACGGGACTTGAACCCGTACCCAGTTATCCCAGACTAGATCCTTAGTCTAGCGCGTATGCCAATTCCGCCACAACTGCCTGACACTGGAGAGTATAGCACCTTACTCCCCTTTCGTCAACCCCTTTTTTGAAATTTTTTTATTTTTTTGTATTTTTGAAATTTTTTGTATTTTTGCAACCATTTAGCAGCATTCAAAATATCTGCCGCGTACTGTGGAATCACTAAATACTTTTACGGATTGCATCGCCTGCACGGTTCGTATCCCATGCCAATCACTTCATCCCGTGTACCATTATATTCCCATTTGTTCGCATCACTCATCTGTTCCACACCTGAGCATCCTGGACGATGAAATTTCATGGTATTGGTATTCAGGATATATTCACTGGCCGTTGCTGCCTGTTCCTGCATCTGTTCTGGCACTGCTTCTGTCTGAACTCCCCCTGCATTTCCTTCATTCGAATCTGCATTCTCTTCCTGGCTTGTATAAACTTCGGCATCTTCCGCCAGATGACTTTCTCCTGTTGCATGGTCGATCACAACACCTGGCTGTTCATTGTACACAAACACATGATAACTGATACCCTCTCCATCATCTTCTACAGATCTTGCTTCCATCTCGACGCCATCCGCCACCAGATTATCTCCTGTATAGATTGGCGTCACGCGGTACAGAACATGGTTGCCTGTTTCTTTGATGTAATCAGCTACCATATTTTCAAATGGCAGCATTCCCTCCACGTTCATATATCTTGTCCCGGTGATCAGATTCTTCTCATTGGCATTCTCTGCCGTCAGTTGATAACCGATCAGATGACATCTGTTATATAAGTACTTTCCATCTACAAAATCATATTTCACCGTATGCCATCCGCTTGGTTTTACTTTCCCGATGGATTCACGCTTTTTCGTCGGCATCAGATCTTTCCCGATGTTCGAGACTGCCGCCGTGCATCTGCCCAGTTCATCCAGGTCGCCATAATATTCATACGATGTTTCGGAATAATCACTCTCCTGAAAATCCGGTTCATTATCATCGATCACTGCATATGGCATATCCGCAAATGCCGGAATCTCATCCATGGTAAGAGCCGAGCTTTTCTCTGTTGCAGAAACGCTATCTCCATCCACCAGATCCGCTGTTCCTTCCGTTTCATCCGCTGCAGCACCCGCTTCCTGTTTCTGCCCGTTCTCCAGCGTGTCCACTTTTGCTTCTGTCATTGCCTGCTGCGTTATGGCATCTGTCTTCTTTGTCCCGGTTTCTGCCTGGCATCCTCCTATCAGTAATGCTGCCAGCAGGAACCCGATGGAAAATAACCATTTCCTGTTCTTCCTGTTTTCTTTCATCTTCTTTTCCTGTCCTTTCCTGTTTCTTCCGTTTTTTGATTGTATCTGTTACATTACTTCTTTTTTTCATACTGCGAGAGGGTGATCTTTTCGTGGGAATATCCGGCAAATTCCTCTTCCGCCGTCTTGTCCATCCAATCCAGTTCCAGATCCAGTTTAAAATCAAACGGATATGTCCGGTTCCATCCAAATACGATCAGTTTTTCGATCTGCTCTTCCACTTCTTTTAATGTCTGATTCTCCACGAAACAGAACTCCCCTTCTTCTGCCTTTTCCAGAAATTTTTCATCCACATACAAGTTTTCTGAACTTTCCTCTTCAAAAAGTTTTTCAGAAAATGGATGGATCCAGAGTTTCTTTCCTTCCGACAGCTTCAGTACCCTCTGTAGCACGATCCGGTCTTTCGACACCCTCCGGTTGTTAAAAAGCATACCGCCTCTGTCTTCTGTGCAAACAATCACAATCATCTTTCTCTCCCTCCTGTTTTCTGTCTTTTATCCCCACTTCCGATATTGCCTGCTGCTTTCTGTACAGGCAGCTTCCGCTTTTGCGTTTTTCACTTTGGCATCTCTATTATAGGATCTTCTGTTTCTTTTGGCAACCTGATTGTCCTTTTCCTTTTCTTCATACTATTTCTGTTCTGTTTTTTCCTCTATTTAATCAAATCAAGCAAGTAGCAAAGCGGATTGCGAATATCCGCTTGACTTTTTTTCAAAAAAATCTTGACAAACGTCCATCTATGTAGTAATATATGCGTTGTGAGTTGCGAGTCAGCTTCACAGAAACAATACGCGGAAGTGGCGGAATTGGCAGACGCGCAGGCTTCAGGTGCCTGTGGTAGCAATA
>URUU01000030.1 GCA_900551235.1 uncultured Lachnospiraceae bacterium | reverse complement strand
GCTGGATACATACGCAGAGATGAAAGGGCTTAACACACAGGCCATCATCAATGGTGTATGTCTTGATCCAAGAATTGGTTCTCATTACAACAATCCTTCATTTGGATATGGTGGATACTGTCTGCCAAAGGATACCAAACAGCTTTTAGCAAATTATGCAGATGTTCCGCAGAATATGATTTCTGCAATCGTAGAGAGCAACAGAACCAGAAAAGACTTTATTGCAGACCGCGTGCTTGAGATTGCCGGCGGATATGAGGCAAATGATTCCTGGAATGAAGGAAAAGAGGGAGAAGTTGTTGTTGGCGTATACCGCCTGACAATGAAGAGTAATTCAGATAACTTCCGCCAGAGCAGTATTCAGGGCGTTATGAAACGAGTAAAAGCCAAAGGTGCGACAGTAATTATTTATGAGCCGACACTGAAAGATGGCGATACCTTCTTTGGAAGCAAAGTTGTCAATGATCTTGATAAATTTAAAAATCTGAGCGACTGTATCATCGCAAACCGTTACAGTCAGATCCTGGATAATGTAAAAGATAAAGTATATACCCGAGATCTTTTCCAGAGAGATTAGAGATAAAAAAATCCCTTCCACTTACGTGGAGGGGATTTTTTGCTATAAACGTTTAATATTCTATACAAATATTAGAACTTGCCAGCATCAGCAGCTTCCTGTACCGCTACTGCAACAGCAACTGTCATACCAACCATCGGGTTGTTACCAGCGCCGATCAGACCCATCATTTCTACGTGAGCCGGTACAGAAGAAGATCCTGCGAACTGAGCGTCAGAATGCATACGTCCAAGTGTATCTGTCATACCGTAGGAAGCAGGACCTGCTGCCATGTTGTCTGGATGAAGTGTACGTCCTGTACCACCACCGGATGCAACGGAGAAGTATTTCTTTCCTTTTTCGTTGCATTCTTTCTTGTAAGTACCTGCAACCGGATGCTGGAAACGAGTCGGGTTTGTGGAGTTACCTGTGATAGAAACGTCAACGCCTTCTTTCCACATGATAGCTACACCTTCCGGTACACTGTTTGCACCGTAGCAGTTTACTTTTGCACGAAGTCCTTCAGAATAAGCTTTTCTGGATACTTCTTTTACTTCGTTTGTGTATGGATCATACTCTGTCTCAACGAATGTGAAACCGTTGATTCTGGAGATGATCTGTGCAGCGTCTTTACCCAGACCGTTCAGGATAACACGCAGCGGCTTTTTACGAACTTTGTTTGCTTTTTCTGCGATACCGATCGCACCTTCAGCAGCAGCGAAAGATTCGTGACCTGCCAGGAATGCGAAACATTCTGTTTCTTCTTCCAGCAGCATTTTTCCTAAGTTACCATGTCCCAGACCTACTTTACGTGTGTCAGCAACAGAACCCGGAATACAGAAAGACTGAAGACCTTCACCGATTGCAGCAGCAGCATCAGCAGCTTTTCTGCAGCCTTTTTTGATTGCGATTGCAGCACCTACTGTGTAAGCCCAGCAAGCATTCTCAAAACAGATCGGCTGAATGCTCTTGACCTGAGCATATACATCCAGTCCAGCATCTTTTGTGATCTTTTCAGCTTCTTCGATAGAAGCAATTCCGTAACTATTTAAAACAGAATTGATCTTGTCAATTCGTCTCTCATATGATTCAAATAAAGCCATTTCCTGTTACCTCCTCTAATTATTCTTTACGCGGGTCAATAATCTTAACAGCATCAGCTACGCGGCCATACTGACCTTTGGATTTTTCCCATGCAGTATTAGGGTCATCACCTTTTTTGATGAAGTCTGTCATCTTTCCAAGGTTTACGAACTGGTATCCGATGATCAGATCATCAGCATCCAGAGCGATGCCTGTTACATAACCTTCTGCCATTTCAAGGTAACGAGGACCTTTCTTTAATGTACCGTACATTGTACCAACCTGTGAGCGAAGTCCTTTACCCAGGTCTTCCAGACCAGCACCAACTGCCAGACCATCTTCAGAGAAAGCACTCTGGCTTCTTCCGTATACGATCTGCAGGAACAGTTCTCTCATAGCGGTATTGATAGCATCACAGACAAGGTCTGTATTCAGAGCTTCCATTACAGTCAGACCCGGCAGGATCTCAGCAGCCATAGCAGCAGAGTGTGTCATACCGGAACATCCGATGGTCTCTACCAGAGCTTCCTGAATAATACCTTCTTTTACATTCAGGCTCAGCTTACACGCACCCTGCTGAGGAGCACACCAGCCTACACCATGTGTAAATCCGGAAATGTCTTTAACTTCTTTTGCCTGTACCCACTTTGCTTCTTCTGGAATTGGAGCAGCGCCATGATGAACGCCCTGTGCAACTGGGCACATTTCTTCTACTTCACGTGAATAAATCATTTTAAGACTCCTTTCAAAAATAAATTGCATATAGTAATTAGCCGCCTCCCTTTTTTGCGATCACAGGAGGCTGCAAAATACTTTCACATTATTTTCTCATAAATCGACGATTTCGTCCAGTCTTTTTTTAACAAACCGGATTCTTTTGTCTTTTTCTGTCCGGAAATGCCTCTAAGATTTGGCTTCTTCGCTTCGCCAGGATCCTTTCAGGCCTTTTCTGCGGACGCTGAAATGACAGTACATGGCGGTAACAGCACTGACGATCAGCAGAAAATAGAAATTCAGACCTCTTGTCAGGCACATGGACGCCGGAAGCAGTGCCCCTTTAAAGACCTGTCCAAAGGATGCTTTGTACATAATCTCTGTGATTCCCTGTGCTCCCGGAAGCGGCAGCATATCAACTGCAATATAAACAGACGCCTGAAGAATCATGATACTGAGCATGGATTCTCCGGTAAGTCCCATGCCTTTGTAGATCAGCCAGGTCATAAAAAACACACTGCATCTCTGGATAAACGTCAGGATCAGCACAAATGCGATCTTGTTTTTATGCCCGATCAGAAATACAACTGCTTCATGGTACTGATCTGCCATTTCGATCAGTTTTTCTTTTCGTTTTCCTGATTTTTTGAGAATGTGCAGTTTTTTGAGCACTGCTTCGCCGCCAAGTACCAGACTCTTAAAGCAGCGCGGGCTGATCATGACAAACAGCAGGATCACCACCAGTGCCGTATTCAGAAACAGTCCAAGATAATAAAGATAAATATAGTTCCCAAGATATCCCATCAGCTGCGTGCGGTAAAAAAGCAAAATGGCAACGCCCATAAGGGCCAGTACCAGTTTGTATACCACCGCCACCGTCATAAGCACCACGCTGCTGTCCGATACTTTATGCCCTTCTTTCTGCATGTAATAAAGCTGCATCGGCTGTCCGCCTGTTGCCGACGGTGTGATCCCAGAATAAAAGAATCCCACAAACGAATATTTGATGCAGGAAAAAAGAGGGGTTTTCCCCTCCAGGCTGCTAAGAAGATACCATATCATAATGCCTTCTGCGGACGTAAAAAACAGAGCCGTAACAACTGCCGCCACCAGATAAAACGGTCTTAACGTCTGCATGGCAGCAACCACGGTATTTATATCATTTCCCTGGAAAATAACCACAATGGTAGCGACCACCAGCACCAGGAAAAATGCCGCACTGATCAAATTTTTACGATTCATAAGCTGCTCCTATCATTAAATAAACCTTTCTGTTAAAATCACGCAGGGATCCCTCAAAAATGGTTTCTGTCTGTTCCAGTTCGTAAAAATCCCTTGGTGTCACAAGCGAAAAATGCTTCTGGAAAAGAGAAATGCCATTCTGCTCCAGAATACTTGTTACAAAAGAAGAACAGGTATAATGGTTCTTCTGATAGAACGGTATATGAAACAGGATAAATGGCAGTCCGATGATACAGTAGTGATATCGCTTTCTTTGTTTATAACACTTCAAAAGCTGCCTTGCAATCCTTTTTTTCTGTTCTGCCGTACACTGCATACGGACTACTTTATATTTTGCATGCGGAAATACTGCCTCGATCTCCAGAGTATTTTCTTTCACAAACCCTGCGATCAGAGGAACGGCCGGATTTCTTCTTCCCACACTGTAAGCCTCTCTTAAGTCGGCATCCATCGAAAGAACCACATGTACATAGGGAATCCCGGTCACTCTGCGGATGATCGATGCAAAGAGACCCGGTGTATCCACAAAAGCCAGATAAATCTGTTCCATAATCCGCCTCCTTCAGATTAGTTAAAATGGTAAAACTGTTTTGCCAGACGGTATCCTGCCAGTGTCAGTGCCGTCCCTGCTTTTCCGGGAAGATAGGTAAAACCGCTCACGGTTCCGAAACGAAGTTTCCGGTAAAGTCCATTTCCTCTTTTCCGCATATAGTTCCACAGTTCTTTTCTTTTTTTCATTGCCTCTTCCGTTCCGATCAAAAGGAGATGAACAGAAGAAATCGACAGCATGATCGACAGATTCCGCACCAGATAATCTGCCAGTTTGGGATGTTCCTTCTGCACGTTCTTCAAATCTGCGCATCCGGAAACCATTTTTGTAACCAGGATCTGCTGATCGATCCTTTGCATCAGTACCTGCTCGTTGACTGACTGATCCTCTCTTCCTAAAAAATAATGGTAAAGATCCAGATCCAGGTACAGGATCGTCTTTACAAACGGAAGAGGCTGATTGGCAAACAGATTGTCCACATAAAACGTATGACGCGGCAGATGTACACCGGATGCCCGAAGCACTTCTGTTCTGCAGATCTGGGCATGCATGACAAGATACTGTGACGGGCAAAATCTTCCGATCGTATCCCAGGTACAGACCTGTCCCTCACAGAATACATTCTCATATCCCATACGCTTCTGTTTTTCTTCATGCAGATGGTCATACAGATAATTGCAGATGATCAGATCCGGCATCTGCCCTTTTCTTTTCCTTTTTTGCATATCCATGAGCAGTCTCTTCAAAGCTGTCTCATCCAGCCAGTCATCTGAATCTACCACTTTAAAGTACTCTCCTGCTGCCAGGGAAAGCCCTCTGTTTACTCCTGCCCCGTGACCGCCGTTTTTCTGGTGAACGGCTTTTACAATTCCAGGATATTCTTTTTCGTAATGATCTGCAATTTCCCCTGTCCGGTCCGTGGAGCCATCATCGATCACGATGATCTCCACCTGCCCGCCTCCTGTCAGCAGAGATTTCAGGCATCGCTGCATGTAATCCTGCGAATTGTAGCAGGGTACTGCAAACGTAATTAATTTTTCTTTCATCTATTCACAAATCCCTTCCTGACTTTTAACCATGGCATTATGCCTCTATTATACACAGCATAATATGCCGCCGCAACGACTGCTTTCTTAAACTTTATTTAATTTCTTAGCGTAATCTTCAGAAATACTTTCTTCGCAGATACACAAAAACAGGAGCTGGAACACGGAAAAAATAGTGCCCCTTCTCCTGCTTTGGCTTTCCATATGATGATGTTATCTTAGATGTTCAGAAACTGTTTTACGATTTTTGGCATATCTGCTGTCTCTACCACATTTTTATGAAGAACCGGTGCAGTGCGAATCTCTTCGATTGCCTGAGGAACTTTCACACCGGACAGTTCACTCAGTGCATCTACCAGTTCGAAATCGCCCATACCTTTGTATTTTTCTGCATCAATGGCATCCATGACACTTCTGGTAAATTTATACGGACTTGCTGTGGAGGCGATCACAGTTTTTGTCTGATCTTTGGTCTCTGCCACATATTTGCGGTATACTTTAGAAGCAACGGCTGTATGTGTATCCATGATATAACCTGTCTTTTTATAAACTTCCGCAATCTCTTCTGCAGTCTCTTTCTCGTTTGCATAGTTGCCGTAAAAATCTTTCAGTTGTGCTTTCATATCGTCTGTAATCTCATATTTACCTTCTGTTGCAAGATTCTGCATCAGTGTTACATCTTTGGCGGCATCTGCACCTGCAATCTTGTAGACCAGACGCTCAAGGTTGCTGGAGATCAGGATATCCATGGACGGAGAAGTCGTAAGGATAAACTCACGGTTTCTGTCATACGTTCCGGTGCGGAAGAAATCATAGAGAACCTTGTTGTCATTGGAAGCGCAGATCAGTTTATCGATCGGCACACCCATGTTCTTTGCATAGTATGCTGCCAGAATATTTCCGAAGTTTCCGGTAGGTACTACAACATTGATCTTTTCTCCCTTCGTCACTTCGCCGTTTGCATACATTTTTGCGTAAGCATATACATAATAAACAACCTGCGGAACCAGTCTTCCGATATTGATGGAATTTGCAGATGAAAACTGATATCCTGCCGCGTCCATCTGTGCTGCCAGTTCTCTGTCACCGAACATTTTCTTCACGCCTGTCTGTGCGTCATCAAAATTGCCATGGATCCCCACTACAAACGTATTGGCACCCTTCTGTGTTACCATCTGCTTTTCCTGGATCGGACTTACACCATTCTTCGGATAAAATACAATAATCCTGGTTCCAGGCACATCTGCAAATCCTGCAAGTGCTGCTTTTCCGGTATCTCCGGATGTGGCAGTGAGAATCACGATCTCATTTTTTACCTGATTTTTCTTTGCGGAAGTGGTCAGCAGATGCGGCAGGATCGACAATGCCATATCTTTAAATGCAATCGTTTTTCCATGGAACAGTTCCAGATAATAAGCCTCATCTTTTTTTACAAGCGGAGCGATCTCTTTTGTATCAAATTTTTCGTCATATGCTCTTGCGATACAGTTTTTCAGTTCTTCTTCTGTAAAATCCGTAAGGAACTGTTTCATTACTTCGTATGCTGTCTCCTGGTAACTCATCCCTGCAAGAGTGTCCATATCTGTTTCCAGTGCCGGGATACTCTCCGGTACAAACAGCCCCCCGTCTTCTGCCAGACCTTTCAGGATTGCCTGGGATGCGGTAACTTTAACATCATTGCTTCTGGTACTTTTGTATAAAAGATTCATAACAGTCGTCCTTTCCTCCAAACGCCATATTTTGCGATAAACGAAACATATTTGCGGGCATCTGCTGCAAGGTACAGCCACTCCACGCTTAATTCCAGATTATAGCATACCTTTTTCCACTGTGCAAGAGCGAAGTAAAAAGCCGGTGACACCTTTTGTGCCTCCGGCTTTTTACTGGCAACGGATCATTCATTCGCAAAACAGAAAAATTCATGTCCTCCATATTCAAACATGGGTTCCAGATTCTGGTCAAACCAGATCATGTTCTGTGCCTCTGCACTGGCACGTGCCGCAAAGAACAGTGCTCCCTGCGAATAATCTTCTCCTGCCAGAGCCCGGTCTACCGCTTCAATCGTTTCGTCCGTAACGGAAACGGTATAGATCCTGCCGTCATCCGTAGGTGAAAACTGAGGCGAACCGCCTGCTCTCTGCCAGACGACATCATAGATCGTATCCGGAAATCTCGAATCTTCCACCCGGTTCAATACCACATTTGCAATCAAAATTTTGCTTTTGATATCTCCGCCGGTCGCTTCTGCTTCCACGATCTGGAGCAATGTGTAATAATCATTTACATCCATCTGACTGTTCAGCACTTTCTGTTGTGCATAGTACCCGATGCTGCCGATATTTTTTGCACATTCCTCCACGTATTTCTGGTAGAGCGCATTTCTTCTTATGCGCGATGTTCCGGCCAGAATCTCCTGGTTTGCCGTTTCAAGGTCTACACCATCCGCCGCCTGTGAGTATGCCTCCAGCTTGTTTACGCTGGCAACAATCCCCATCAGTCCTGCCTGAAGTTCCTCTTCCTTCACATCCTCACCCTCATCTGCGTTTTCTGCATTTCGGGAGGTTTTTACTGCATAAACCTGATTTTTTCCGCTTCCGGAAAAACTTCCTGCCGCAAAAACCAACACAGCTACCACAACTGTACCTGTCATAAGCACTGCACAGTTGCGGTAAATCTGTTTGCTGAGTGTCCGTGAAAAACATACTTTGAAAAAATCGCAGATATTGTCTAAAATCACTCCCAGCAGCCACATAATGCCATTCCTCCTTCCGCAGTTCGATGTATCTGCATTATAAGTGAGGAATTTGTTACATGTCAAGGCAATTGTTACAGATTCGTTACATTTTACAACATATTTTTTTCTTTATTCTTCATTTTCATAAGATATCCCCATAATTTTGTCACATTCCAAACGCTATTTGTTGCAATATGTATAATTCAAATCCTGCATTTTTGGCATTTTACCCAAGCTTTTTTTCGTCATTTTTCAACTTTTAAACAATAGAAGCTTTGCTTTTTCTTGTTTTATTGTTAATTTTGACATTTTAATATTTTTGAAATATTTGTAATATTTTGTTGTAAATATGCCGTTTTTAATGTCTTATTATCTGCTCTTTACCTTTTTGGAAGGTCTGCTCATAAGACTTGCCTGCTTTTTATCCACAGAAACAATTTTATAGTAATATTTTTGATTCTTTTTCGTGTTTTTATCCAGGAATGTATTTTTCCTTTTTGATATCGTTCGCAGCTTCCGGTAACCGGAATTTTTCGTCGTGGAACGATACAGCACATATTTCGTTGCTGACTTCTCTGTTTTCCATGTGATCCGGATTCCCTTTTTCTCCGCCTTCACTTTCTGGATTTTGGATCCCCTTGCAAGATGAAGCACTTTTTCTTCTCCTGCTTTACTTTTCGTGGTTCCATCTGCAGATATTGCCACTGCATAATAACGTGCCGTGCGCTTAAGCGGATTTTTATCGATAACGGTGCGGTTTTTCTTCGCCGTTCCGATCTTTTTGGTTTTACCGCCACTGATCCGATATACTTCATAAGAAGAAGCACCCTCTGTCTTTTCTGCTTCGATTGTCACCTGTACGCCTTCTTCAGCTGCAGATGCTTTCAAACGTGCGATTCCTGGAGCATCTGGTACTCTTTTCGATGGCTTTTCTTTCTCCGTCTCTTTTCCGGTCGCAGTCTCCGTTCCGCTTCCGTTTGCTGTCTCATTTCCCTTTCCGGTTTCTCTTCCGGTTTCGCTTTCCTTTCCGGTTCCGGTTTCCCTTCCGGTTTCGCTTTCCCTTCCGGTTCCGGTTTCCCTTCCGGTTTCGCTTTCCCTTCCGGTTTCGCTTTCCCTTCCGGTTTCGCTTTCTCTTCCGGTTTCGCTTTCTCTTCCGGTTTCGGTTTCTTTTCCCGTTTCGGTTTCTCTTCCGGTTTCGGTTTCTTTTCCCGTTTCGGTCTCTCTTCCGGTTTCGGTTTCACTTTCTGTTTCCGTTGGTTCTGTCTCAATCGGAGCATCCGGAAGCACTGCGTTCGCATCGATCGCCAGTCCGTTCATGGAGAAACCATCACCGAGCACATCTATCTGCTCAATTTCGCCCGTCTCTCCAAAACGGTAGATCCTGTCTCCTGCATCGGTCAGATAGAATTTACCGCTTCTGGCATCAAAATCCATTTCACTTCCGCCAGCCGATGTGTTGACATCAACAGCACGTACAAAGGTTACATTTTTCAGTTTATCATCTGCCCGGTACATTCTTGCTGAATTATCACTGACCATAAAGTAAACCATGCCATCTTTGCAGGCGATCGTCTGTGTCTGCGAGAGAGAGGCTGCCGTTTTTGTGACATCCAGATAACCGGAATAGGCATTCAGCCCGCCTGGTGTCAGCCGTTCCTCCTCAAACTGGAAAACATAATAACCAGATACCACATAAATCAGTTTATTGACCGGATCATAAGCCATATCAGATGGATTGCCGATAAATACCTGCAGACTGCCAAGATTTACAGACTGTCTGGTTGTTTTGTCATAACGATAGAGTTCCGGCCAGGTATACTCATCCACCAGATAATAAATATAATTGGAATCTTTGACTGCAGTTCCTGCCACTTTCCCATTTTTCGGAATATTTCCAAGCACACGCACCGTAGTTGCCGGAAGTTCCGGATCAAAGGCTACCATAGCTCCTTTTGACGGAGAAATGGTATAAGCGACTGCATGTTTCTCCTGAGGATCCAGCACAGTTACGTTACAGGTTCCTTTTGCCTCCGGATTGGCTTTGCTGACTGCCGTGATGACTGCCGCTCCAGCTCCGACTCCGGTAACGCTTCCATCCTTATCAACCTGTGCGATTTTTTCATCCGAAGATGACCAGAACACTTCCTGATTTTCTGCCGTGGATGGAAGGATTTTGACAGTCAGTTTCGTTGTCTGTCCTTTCTGTACTCTTGCACTTGTCCGGTTCATAAGCACTCCGGTTACCTTCTGCTGCGGAAGATCCGATGCTTTCGGTACAAAACAAAGCAGCCCCAGGTAAGCGTCTCCGATTTTCTTCGTTCCACGAAGCTGCAATGCAGCTTTTCCGATATTTGCCACGCCTTCAATACCCGAATCGTCTTTCAGACGGATCATATACATTCCCGAATTACAGGATGCGCCGGTTTTCTGTCTTACTGTTGCATGCAGGTAGAGACGGTTGGTTGCATAATCGTATGCCATCTGCGAACAGTACATCCGCTCCGAATAATAATTTGCCCCTGTATAAACCCTCGCACCTTCGAGTGCCTGGATTCTGGTGCAGCTTCCGTTTGTCTTGTCCATCCGGTAAAGCTGGGCACCGCTGTATTGCGTATCCGATCCTGCTGCAAAAAGAGTGCCGTTTTTATCAAAAGCCATTGTAAATACTTTTCTGCCTGTCTGGAAGAGTTTTTCAGCCTTTCCGGTCGTCAGGTCGATCTTTGCGAGATAACCGTTCTGTCCGTATGGCGGAAGTGTCAGTCCGTACATGATGCCTTCCTGATAATCAAATGCCATACTGACAATCTGCTGGTCATCTCCCAGGCCGTGATTTCCAAGTGTCACATAATCCGAAGGGTTGTCTGCTGCAATGCGGTAAAGCATACCGGAATCGTTATAAGCATAGAAGCAGCCGTCATAATACTCTCCGGTCCGCAGAGAATAAGTACCGATCATACGTGTTGTGATCTCGGAGGATTCTACATCGTAGTCGTTGATCTTCATCCAGTAGTCATAGTACTGGCTTGCATAATCATCCGCACACAGAAACGCTTTCATCTCTCCTGCCGCCGGATAGACATTTACTTCCAGAGTATCCGTAAACGGTCCTGCTACCGGTTCTCCATTCTGACTTTCTTTATTACTGATCGTAACGCTCACCGTTGCCTGTCCTTCTCCTACAAAATGCATCTTGCCAAAACGGTCCACCTTTACCACATCTTCATTGCTGCTGTGGTAAACTTTGGCATTCGCTGTCGGCCGGATCGGCGTGGTCACACTTTTGAGCTGCATACTGCCACCGGTAAGTGCCGTCAGAGGATTGGTGTTGGTGATCCGGATATCTTCTACCTGAATATATCTGGTTTCCGGTTCGTTTCCCGGTATCGTAAACAGAACGGTCTGCTCCGCACCTGCTTTTGTAGAAAGATTTCCAATCTTAATGCACTGTGCCGCCTGGCTTCCTTTTTCTCCATTCAGGCGTACCATGTAAAATGGAGAAGCGTTTTCTGCCATACATGGATTCCAGTAAATATTATCGGTATTATAATCATACGTCATGGCTGCATAATACCAGGTATCGCTGCCAATCGAACCGATTTTCCGGCAGTACATCGTATCCGGATCAACCGTATAGAGATTTCCATACATATCCGAACCTACAATTGTACCATCCCGCGTTACACACATAGCTGGCATGATCGCCGGCTTCAGATCTCCGTTAAAAGTTCCGATCGGATCAATGGAACCACTGTCCATATCGACGATACACAGACCGCCATTTGTCAGATCCACACCATAAAGTCGTCCTGTCGTATAGTCAAAGCCGAGGTTTCCGATCTCAATATCCGGCGTCCTGGCAATAAACTCTGCAGATCCGATCTGTGCCGCACCTTCTCCGGCGGCATTTACTTTGCTTCGGTACAGGGCTGTTCCTTTGTATCCCATAGAACCTTCCTGCCATTCTTCCATTGTTACTGTATAGACATAACCCTGATAATAAGCGCCTCCCTGCCAGAGCGAATCACCTTTGATCTTCGTTATATTTGTAAGGTCTTTATCCGAATATTTAACCCAGGACATGCCATTGGCTGCATTTTTATAATCCACTGCTACATAACCATAAATCGAATCGGATGTTTTTACCACTTCAACTTCCATCGTTCTCTCTACCGTAGTTCCGCCGATCACAGCCGCCGCCCTGATTGTTGTAGTTCCTCCGGAAACAGCCGTTACCTTTCCATTTGCACTTACCGTTGCGATATTCTTATTGTCTGAACTCCAGGTCACCGTCTGCGCTTTGGCATTCCATGGCAGCCAGGAAACGCTCAGGTTCTGCGACTGACCAGATGCAAGTGAAATCTTCTGCGGTTCCAACGTAAAATCGGTCGCTGTTACATTCATATTGAATAATTCTGACTTTTTCTCTGTCGGTATAAACAGCGATGTATGTCCGCTTGCTCCTGCCGAGCCGACCTCTGTGCAGCTTCCATTTTCAAGATCTACGGTATAGGTAGCGCAGACATTGATATACATATAGCCGGACGCAGTCTGGCTGTGCGCAAACCAGTACATCTTATCTGTATTGTGATCATATCCCATTGACTGGATTACATTGACTCCGGAATAGTCTGCTTTTTTCACAAAATCAGTTGTTCCTCTATATGTACCCTGACCAGTTGCTTTATCGAGCTGATAAAGTTTTCCGTCTGTCGAAATCACATACATGTTTCCATCTGTCGTACATCCAAGTGTGAGTGCCTCTTTTCCATCCTCAAGTCCGGAGATATCTGCGACTTTTTCCAGGCTTACGGCATTGTCTGTCTGATTGAATTTCAATTCAAACAGTGCATTGCTTCCATTATCTTTTCCATCGCCGTCTGTATCTCCTGCGTAATCCCATCCAACGGCATACAGCCTGTCCTGGGAATAATCAAGTGCCATATCGTAAAGCACTTTAAATCCCGCTGTGCCGACCGCTCCATACTGTGTCAGAAGTGTTCGGCTGCTCCACCAGGTATTATATGGTGTCAGCATAACAACAGCACCATCTGTGGCACGCTGTGCGATCACATAACCATTTACGTACTCTCCGGAATAGTAGCGTATACTGCTATCATAAGTTTCATTTTTCAGATTAGTAAAATCTGCTTTCCTTCCGCTGAACCAGCCTGTAGAAACCACGCCGCCATCAAAAGTTTCATTTCCGTAAATGCGATCCTGATCCAGCTTTCTAGGTTCTGCCTGCCCATTTCCCGGCATGTCACTTAAATCAAGCGAGACCGCAACTTCCGTTTCATTGCAGGCATAATCCGCTGCGATCACGGTAAAATCTGTTCCAAAACCGGTCACATCAAATTCCTGATGCACTTCCTCGCCCGGCATATTGTCTACTTCAAACCGACCAAGTACAGTTCCATCCGGACTTTCAAACAGAACGGCTGCAAGATACTGATTATCTTTGAGTGTTACCGGCATCTTTACTGTACCTTTTTCGGTATCTTTGATAATACCGCTCGCCAGCGTGTTTTTGTTTATGATCTCCGGCTTGCTGTTGTCAACCGTCACCTGGAACGTGTAGCTGTCATCTGCAATATTATCGCCGTCGTCCAGATAAGCATCTACGCGATAAGTAACTTTTGCATTATTTGCTGCATTTGCCACATCCCAGACAGCGATCTCATTATTAAAATTATATATGGAATACGGTATGATCATTCCATAACTCGAATTAAAATATGATTTTGTAATATAATTCTCCGACCAGTTAAAATACGTCTTACCGTTTGAAATGTCTGTTACTTTTGTATCGATTTTCTTTGCATTTCGAAGAAGTCCAAATGTCAGTTCTGCCAGTGGGTTTGCAGTCGAAACGGCATTGTATTTGTCACCGGACTTTCCTCCTTTATAATAAGGATTTTCTCCCAGAACACTGCGGTTCGTCTTGATCGTCGGAGCCCGGAAACTTGCCTCGCTTCCTGCTTCATCAAAGACTTTTGGGCCGCCGGTGCCGGACCAGTCACCGTAAAAACCAAGGAATGGCATGGAAAGACCGGTTTTCTGGCTGTCGGTGTTCTTTGCGTAAAGATAACCTTCTATATAAATGCCTTTTGTAAAATTACGTTCGATAAAGTTTTTATCCTCTTCCGTCAACCGGATCTCTGCTGTCAGCTCTGCTGTCTGTCCCGGCTGTACGGTAAGACTGCTGCCGCTCATACTGCTTCCTGTGACCTGGACTTTTGCATTTAACTTACGCGGTGTATCTGTCATGTATTTTTCTTCGGATACATCCGGTGTCATGACCACAGAATCAAAAGAATACGTCTGTGCAGCCGCTGCCATATTGGTAATGGAAAAACGGAACCGGAACTTTCCTGTTTTGTTATCATCGTCTCCCATCTCGCCTTTTGGTCGCGTATCATAGGTATCCGGTGCGGAAAGATAGGCTTCCGCCTTCACCGCATTGGTCAGATTCACAAGTCCGGCTCCCTGATTTCTCGGAGAAGCTTCCAGATTGTTATACCGGATCTGTTCTGCTGTACTCATCATAAGATTTGCCGCTACCCGGCGCAGTTCTGTCTCACTGCTGTAAGCATCCGCATGGCTGTCTTTTAAATACTGTGTAAGTACTGTGACCGCTCCGGCAACCTGTGGAGATGCCATGGAAGTACCGCTCATATCCCCATAATCGGAGCCGGCAATCTCAGGATCTCTGGTGGAATAAATACCACCTCCGACACCGGAAATCTCCGGTTTCAGCTTCAGGTCCGGAGTCACTCCCCACGAAGAAAAACTGCTCATGGCGCGCCCCATACTCACATGCACCAGATCACCTGTGCAGACCGTCAACGTTCCGCTCTGCTTCTGTTTCAACTTCTGTCCATCTGCCAGTGATACACCGATACATGGAATATAACCGGCTCCGTCCGAGATTGCCATACTGAAAGCTCCCTGTACATTGTTGGAGACGATTACAGCAATGGCTCCCGCATCTTTTGCTGCCTTCTGTTTTTCCTGAAACGAAATGGTGCCGCGTTCCACAACCGCAATCTTACCCTGTACATCAATTCCGGATACCCGGTAATCTTCCGCAGAACCGATGCCATCTATTACAGCAAACTCTTTTGTCTGTCCTTTGAATTTATGATAGAAATTTGTGTCACCGGAAACTGCCGTATCCTGAAAACCGATTTTGGCACTGGTGTCACCATCCAGTGTAAAATAGAGCTGGTCAGCACCATCGTTGTCAACGGAAGCAACCGACATTGCCACAGAAGCCGTTGCCGGTGATGCAATCAGTCCGTGATCCGGATTTTCTTTTTTTGCCATATTGGTTCCGGTTTTGTTCATATAACCGGTATTGGTTTCATTTCCGGCTGCTACGATCATCTGGATATCCATATTTTTAAACTTCTGCAGGGTATCCGTCATTTCTTTTTCATTGTCCGTAAAACCTGCCGGAGAACCAAGCGACAGATTGACGGTATCCACATTCAGTCTGGTACAGTCCTCCAGCGCCGCCAGGATCGTTGCCCAGCTTGCACCGCCGCTGCGTTCAAACACCTGCATGACAATAAGCTGTGCATCCGGCGCGATACCGACCACATTGCTTGTGTCTGTCTTATTTGCGGCGGCGATACCAGCTACATGGGTACCATGGTCATGCTGTGCCGTTGTATGGGATACATCGAAATCCATGGTTGTATAGTTGAACGCAAATGGAATCTTGCTATTCTGATATGCTGCATTACGCAGGTTCGTTTTTCCTGCATTCAGAGATTTCCATACTCCCGCAACTTCTGCTTCCGTCAGGGAAGTATCTGTCAGTTTACTCTCCGGCAATGCCTGAAAACTCGGATGATTTACCACGATACCGGTATCTACGATAGCGATCCGCATACCTTTCCCGGTATATCCGGTGCTGTTAAGCTGTGTCGCACCGATCATCCCGCTGGCATTTGCTGTCTGCATCCGGATCTCTTCCTGTGTCTGTTCCTGTATTTTGTATACAGGTGCGGTATAAACATAATCTACTCCAGGAAGTTCTTCAATCGCTTTTTTGTTCCCATATCTTGTCTTCACCGACACACCGGTCATCGCTACCGTATAGGTATAACCGATCTCAAAATCCTGTTCTTCGCCAAATTTGTCCTCTAAAGATCTGGTCAGTTTCTCAACTGTGTTTTTCTGAACGCTTCGGTATTTTTGTACAGCACTGCCATCTGTATCGATCTCTTCTTCAGAAAACATATCCAGCAGAGCTTTCTTTTTCATGACCACGATCAGATCCACCATGGTATCTTCCTCTGGTCTGAGAGCCTCTTTTTGCTCTGAAATACGTTCTCCGCCGTCACTTACAATACGCGAATGGCGATCGTCTGCGGTTTTTCTTTCCGAAGATTCCGTTTCGGTTCCGGCTTCTGTATTTTCCGAAGTTGCAAAGCCTCCCGCTGCTTCTCCCTTTGCAGGTTCTGCCAGCGTAATCTGCCCGTTCGACGGCACTGCTGCCGTTACAGTTGTCACGTTCTGTTCCTTCGTCCGCTCTTTGCTTAGACCATCTGCTGTCGGTAAACCTGTCCATATACCGGACAAAAACAGTACCACTGCAAGCAGCAAAGCAAGAAACTGCTTTTGCTTTTTCTTCATCTGATTCTCCTTTTCTTTTTTTGTATGGTTGATATACTGCATTTCCCTATTTTTCCGTTCCAATGCAAAAATCAGCAGATTCATCACATCAGAATGGTATAGTTACGCACAGTTTACCATACCTATGTATTATCTGTCAATTAAATTTGTTTAAAATTACTATATATTTGTTTAAAATCACTATATATTATGATGATTCGTTTATTACTTTTTACCGAATATCCTCTTGACATCTGAACGTTCCTTTCATATAATACACGTGGGAATGAAGTTCTCCCTGGTTTTAACCAAACCGCTTGTATATAAGCTGATGACTTCTGCGCTTTTGCAGAGCCACCAGCTTTTTTTGTTGCACTTTTTATCACAATATAAGGAGGTTTTTATGTTAACATCACTTGCACTTATCTTTCTGTCCGGTCTGCTTCTGGCGTCTGTTTTTGAGAAACTGAAGCTGCCGCGTATCATCGGCATGCTGCTTGCCGGCATTTTGCTTGGACCTTATGTGCTGGATCTGCTGGATGATTCTGTATTATCCATTTCGTCTGATCTGCGGCAGATGGCACTGATCATCATTCTGATTAAAGCCGGCCTGTCTTTAAATCTCTCTGATCTGAAAAAGGTGGGACGGCCTGCCATTTTAATGTCGTTTGTCCCGGCGACCTTTGAGATCATCGGATATGTTCTCCTGGCACCGATCCTGCCTGGCATTTCCAGAATCGAAGCCGCTGTCATGGGCGCGGTGCTTGCTGCCGTTTCCCCCGCCGTCGTGATCCCGCGTATGGTCCAGCTTATGGAGACTAATTATGGCACCGAAAAAAGTATACCCCAGCTCATTATGGCTGGGGCATCCTGTGATGATATTTTTGTGATCGTACTGTTTTCTACCTTTTCGGGCATGGCTTCGGGCGATTCTGCAAATGTCATGGATTTTGTAAATATTCCGGTGTCCATTCTGCTTGGCATCCTGGTCGGGGCGGTGACCGGTTATTTTCTCGCCCTGTTCTTTGAAACCTGCCACAGACACGGACACAGCATACGCAGCAGTCTGAAAGTCCTGATCCTGCTCAGCCTTGCCTTCCTGTGTATGGCACTGGAAAACCGTCTTAAGGGGATTGTTGCCATCTCAGGTCTCCTCGCCGTTGTCAGCATGGCATGTGTTCTGAAGCTGAAAAGTTCCGGCGAGGTCACCCATCGTCTGTCACTGAAATTTGGAAAACTCTGGATTGCTGCTGAAATCCTGCTGTTTGTGCTGGTCGGTGCTGCCGTAGATATCCGTTATACCATGCATGCCGGAATTGCTGCCATCGCTCTGATCCTGCTGGCACTTGTTTTTCGTGCTGTTGGCGTCTGCCTTTGTATGACAAAAACTTCACTTAATTTCAAAGAACGGCTCTTCTGCGTGATCGCCTATCTTCCAAAAGCAACCGTACAGGCGGCGATCGGCTCCGTCCCACTCGCCATGGGACTTGCCTGCGGACAGATCGTACTTTCGGTCGCAGTGCTGGCGATCCTGATCACTGCACCGCTTGGCGCGATCGGTATAGACCGCACTTATAAAAAACTGCTTGTCCGAGAAAAATAAGTGGATTTCTGAAATATTATGATGTGGGTGTCAAAAGTCCCCAACTATGATGCCGATAACAATCCCCGCAACTGCAAGAACGGTGACACCAAGCATCGGAAACTCTTTTAAATAGTACAGGAAATTGGTATAGCTGCTGCCTTCCGTTACAAACATCCATTCCTGATACATTTTTGCAAACAAAGGAAGCAAAAGGGTCAGAATGATACCGCCTCCAAGGCATATCATTCCACTCTTTCGCTTCCTGTCTTTTTCTCTGTTCTCTTTTGGAGATCTTTCTTTTCCTATTAAAATATAGTCCGTTGTCACCTCATACAAATTGCTCATCGCAATGATATTATTCAGATCCGGAGCAGTTTGTCCATTTTCCCATTTCGATACCGCCTGACGGGAAACCTGAAGCTTCTCTGCCAGTTGCTCCTGAGAAAAGTGGTGCTCCTTTCGAAGTCTCTGCAAACGTTCTGCCATCGTCATATCCATCACTCGCTTTCGTTTTTTCTTCATCATACCAGCAACGAAGAAAAATAGCCAGCATAAGACAGTTGCGAAATGACAACTTATGGTTGCAGAGATTGAATTTGTTCTTTCTCTAATGCCAACCCTATCAACTTATTTGTCTGGTCTGCCATAAACAGTGGAATATTCAGCACGTCGCCGTCCAACTTCAGATTGTTTAAAGAAAACCGGATACGAAGTTTTACTTTGTCCGGAAATAATTCTTTGAACTTCTTAAGACTTATACTGGATGTATTTGCTTCCGACTTAACCTCAACGGGAAAAATATCGTTTTCTCTCTGGATCAGAAAATCTACTTCATATGGGGGATTGGTTTGTGTCCAGTACCGCGGAACCACTTCAAACTGTGTGATCAAAGTCTGTAATACAAAGTTTTCCGTCAATGCTCCCTTAAACTCCGTAAACAATCGATTTCCCTCTCCAAAAGCAGTCGGTGACAGTTGTGCAAGTCTCCGAAGCAACCCTACGTCTGCCATATAAATCTTAAATGCGGATAAATCATCATAAGCTGCCATCGGCAGACCTGGAGCAGAACTGCGGTATATCTTATGCACAAGGCGTGCATCCACCAACCATTGCAAGGCATCCTCATACTCGCGGGCTCTTGCTCCTGCTTTGACAACTTTATAAATAAATTTTTTATTTTCTCTTGCCAGCTGCGAAGGTATTGATTTCCAGATCATAGAAATTTTTGGAAATTCATGAACATTTGGATGTTTTGCAAAATCGCGCTCATAAGCACCAATAATTCCGGATAAAACTTCCTGCATAGCAGAAACATCACGAGCTTCCGTCCACATCAATACAGACTCCGGCATACCACCAGTAACATAATACATTTTCAATTTTTCATATAACGGATTGAAAAAAGCATCTGGAATCGGTGTAATAGTATCTATACTTTCCAGATATGCCGCAAGGTTCTCATCACCATTTGCAAGCAGAAATTCTGAAAAAGTCATAGGATCAATCTGCATGAAATTAACTTTTCCAACAGGAAAGGAAGATGGTTTTGCCAGTGCAATCCCCAGCAGTGAACCGGCACAAGCAATATGATACTGCGGAGCATTCTCACAAAAATACTTCATAGAATTTATAACTTTAGGACAATCTTGAATTTCATCAAAAATAATAAGTGTCTTTCCCGGCAAGATTTTCTGACCACTTGCCAGCATCAAATTTTGCAGAATACGATCAACCTCTTTGGTTGTCTCAAAAAATTGCTTGTATTCCTCATTTTCATCAAAATTAAAATAAGCAGTATTTTCATAATAGCGTTTTCCAAATTCTTTTAAAACCCAGGTTTTTCCAACCTGACGTACGCCTTTCAAGATCAAAGGCTTTCGATAGAGTGAATTTTTCCAGTTCAACAGCTTTTTCAAAATGGCTCGTTCCACAAATTTACCCCCTCATACTTTTCTTAGCATTTCCATGTTTTCTTACTCTATCTTTATTATATTCCAAAATCTATAAAATACAATCAAAATCACAAAATTATATATATTTTCGTGTTTTAAATCACACTTTTATATATAAAATTTGGAATAAATTTTCTGTAAAATAAAAAAAGACTGACCATACCAGTCAGCCTTACTATATACTTTATTGAATTTCATACGCACTTTGTATCTCATAGGCAATGATCCCCATCGCCGCAAGAAACTTCCGATACTTACGATATTTACCAAATGTAACAGGAACTGCGCTTGTTTTTCTCCACCAGATTGTGAAAGTAGCATCGTTTCCGATAAATACATCATAAGTGTATCCAGCATAGTTGAGCATCAGAATGCCATCGTCGCGTTTTTCAACCAGCATATCATACTTTGAACTAAAAACCGGCTGCATCTTTAAAAATAATTCATCGTTTGTCACATCGTCTCTGAACCGGAATTTAGCTCGTCTCAGACGCTGTCTTTTATGATCAAGAACAGCTTCTATGACAGCAGTGGTTACCATGTACATAAGAATTCCAATCGCAAAAAGACCCACATTAAAAATCCCCATACAACAAACCGCCAGGCATACCCAATACATCCTCCGTATTTTTTTCATTTCATTTGGCAGCGGTTCCGGTGACACAACAAGCCTCGCTTTTGAAGCAGGCTCTTCCTTTCCGGTCAATCCTCTGACAAACGCTTCACTTGCACGAAATTCCATAATCGTAAATCCTCCTTAATCCATCTTTTGACACTATCTCATCGTATGTTATCTGCTTCCCAAAAGTGTTTTAATCAGAGCAACCGGAATCAAAATCCATCCAAGCAGTATTCCAGCAATCAATCTGTTCAAAAACAGATCATTCCATGTTCCAAACCGGATTTTGTTTGCATAGATGGTCACTCCACATGCCCAATATCCCGCTATACAATACACCAACACCAAAATTCCTTCCATTTTACACAGTCCTTTCTTCTTCCTGTTTTTCATAAATCCTGCAGATCCAATACCCATTCTGTTCTCTGTTATACAGAAGCATCCTGTCATCCTTTCCTTTCTGTCGTTCTTCCTTGAGAACGTTTCGGATCGTTTCCAGATCCCTCTGGATCGTCCGCTCTGTCACCTGATAACGAGCTGCTTCTTCCTTTTTCTTTAAGATATCACCGTGTGACAGTCTCACAAACAGGCTGAGAACTCTGGTATTTCTGCTTTCACTTTCTCTCATGCTATCCTCCTTCCGTGTTATCTGAAAGCAGTTTAGCATTTTTTGATTCTGGCGTTGTGAAAATGATTTAAACTTCTCTTTTGAACTCTATTTCGTCATGACAGTAGGTATCTACAAACCAATCGATCTGTTTGCGAAAGGCTTCTGCCTTGCTTCCGTTCCAGAAATCGTTCATCTCATCGCGCTGAAGATACTCCAGAACATCCATCAGATGATCCACCTGCGGTTTTGTCACTTTCTGGTGAATGATTTTTTCGAACACTTCATATAGAAGATTCCATTCTCCGGCAAAATAAGAATCCACGCTGTTAAAAAACTGTGCAGTCTGGTTGTTATCTGAATGTACGATCATTGCTATTATATAAAGCACAAATGCTTCCTGCAAAAGTCCGGCATCTGCCAGAATTCCTGCCTGATTTTTTAAATCCCATGCAAAATAAAGTTTTCTGTCTTTTTCATCGTAATCCGGATTATCTTCCTGTTCTGGCTCCAGAAATTTCCGCACTCGCCAACGGTATGCTTCCCGGATGATCTTTCGTACTTTCTCCGGCTGTTTTTGTCTGCCTGCACATCTTGCCCGATTCTTTGCAAATTCCTGACGTCGATAATAGATCCTGGCTTCGTTTTCCTGCAGCGTTTGAAACAAAACCTCCATCTGCTGGTAACAGCGCTCTTCCATCGGATCATTTTCTATGTCACAACAATCCAGCGCTGCTTTCTCCCAGATATCAAGCTGTTTCGCCATCTCTTTATCTTTGCAGTCCATTTCTGCCAGTAAAAAATAATCACATTTCCTCTGGAGCATTTCTATCCGCTCATCCATTGAACTGTATTTTTCCTGGTAACATCTCGCAAGCATTTTATAACCAAGGCTTCTCAGATACGCATCCTGGTTTTTGATCTGTTTCTGTTTTTTCAGTGCAGCAAAAGCATCCCACATCGCTTCTTTCACATGATCTCCTGCAAGATCCAGATAAGACCGACTGCGATATAAAAGTGCCCTTATTTCTTCCGGTGCAAATTTTTCTTTTCCTCTTACCAGTTCCAGAATATAATTCAGAAAGACCATGTTGCTTTCTGCATCTTCCCACTCTGTCCGGTTCTGCACATAGAAAAATGCCTGCCGGATCTTTTCTTCCTCTGTTTTTTCATGCTCCAGGCGTTCCAGAAGATACTCCTGATTCTCTTCATAAATCGTACCATTTTCTGAAATCTGCTGCCAGCATGTTTCGCATTGCTTCCAATAATAAGCTTTCTTTTCTGCATCTGTTTCCATCTGATACACCTGATACATTCCAGCCAGATAGTAAGAATACTCATAGACATTCCACTCTTTTTCTTTCGGGCGGCAGCACTGCACCAGTTCCATTGCATAGTGGCGTGCCTCGTCCATCTGCCCCTGCTCTTTTAAATAGGAAGTGAGACGGCAGCACAGATCTGCGTGATACCAGGCTCCGTCATCTGCCTTCCTGTTTTCCATTTCAACCTGCAAAATCTGTTTCCAGCATGCCGCTGCTTCTTCCATCTCTTTGAGTCGAATCCAGTTTTCCGCAATCTTCTCAAGTGCCTGAACATAGGAAATCTCTTCCCGGTCATATGCCTCCTGATAATAGCCGATCGCCCGGAAATATTCTCCATTTTTTTCCATATTTTCCGCGACATCCGAAAGATCCGGCAAGTCATCCATGGTAAGACCTGCATATTCTTCCAGAAGCTTCCCATCTTCCCCAAGTCCTGCGATCTTTTCTTTATAAAAATGTGCACGTTCCTGATCCCCATAGTATTCTTTCCGGTAATCGATTTCCAGCTCATCTATCATGAAAAACTCTGCCATCTTTCCATATAGCAAAACTTTTTCTTCATCATCCATACTGGCATGTTCCAGATAACCTTCCGCCTGATCCATAAAGTGCACTGCAAGTTCCAGTAAATCCTGCAAGGCCTGCATTGTTTCTTCGCTTTCCATCGATAGAAAAAGAAAAGCATCTTCTGCTGTATCGTTTACGGCAAGTGCCATATCCACACTGCTTTTTCCAAGCAGTCCTGCATCTGCGGTATATGCCCGGATTTCTGTATCGGCTTTTTTCGCCAGATCACATACCTGCCCGAAAATCTGTTCCGCATACACTTCTTCATCAAAATCTCTGTCATAGTCAAAAACCATTTTCTCCCAAACTTCTTCTTTTTCATTTAACTTTTTAATTTGAAGAAGATAAATCTTATATAGTAGTCTGTGGCACTCTTCCTCCTGCATGGACAGACAGATCCTCTCTGCCCGCCTCAGATAACGCATTTCATTGTGTACATGCCCGCAATATGCCACACAAAGCTTTGCATAGGCAAGATCTTCTCCGGAAATGCGTTCCATAAAATATTCTAAAAACTGACTTTTCACTTGATTCAGGGCAAAAGATTCCAGATCCTGCTGTGCATAAACCGTCATTTTTTCGGTGATCGCCGGGCAGTTTTCCACATTTGGGTTTAAATGATGGTAGATCAGATCCAAAATGATCTGATGGAGAGAGATTTTATCTGTTTTCCTGTTCTGCTCCACCCAGCCTCTGCGTATCAGTTCCTCCAGTGCTTCCTCTGCCTGAGCCAGCGGCACATACGAAAGAAATGTTTCTTTTGCGATCCGCACGTAACCAAGCAGCGAAAGACTGCGCATCAGCTCCATCTGGACAGGCGAAAATCCAGACAGATCAAACAGTGCCAGCAGATGCCGCTGTACGCTCTTTGCCTGCATTCTCTTGTCTTTTCGCTGCTTCACGGAGATTTCCTCCGTTCCGGTGATGCCTTCTACTTTTCGCATATGTTCCAGAAGCGCAGACGGCTTTTCACCGGTCAGGCGAAGGTATTTCGCAATCAGTTCCACTGTCATTGTGTGACATTCTACAAGTTTCAGTATTTCCCAGATCTGTGCTCTGTCTTCCTCTTCATAGTTTTCCGGATTGTAGGCGCAAAATAATGCCTCCACTTCTTTTTGATCCTGCATCTGCTGCAGATCCAACTGGCAGAAATCATAATCCCGGAAATCTTCTCTGGTCGTGATCAGAAAATGACAGGAACATTCCAGAAGCCTCTCCAGATCCTCATCTTCTTCCACATCAAAGTTATCCAGAATGATCAGATCGTCTTTTGTGGTCTGTTCTTTTAAAATCGTAAGTTTTCGCTCGAAATAATCTTCTTCCGGTTCCATGCCCTCTTCTGTCTGTTCCCGTTGTACTTTATGGATATGGATATCCTCTCCGCAGACCGTCTGTACAATAGAGCCTCGATACGGTACAAACACGATCGTGCGGTACGTTTCGCCATAAAGATATGCATAACGCTTTGCAAGCTCTGTTTTTCCGATTCCTCCCATCCCGGACAAAAACAGTACCTGCTGACCGGAAGAAAAAAGGCTTTTCATCTGCTGCAGTTCTTCTTCCCTTCCAACGAAGTTTGCTGTATTATACATGAAATTATGGTATAAAAACATACGCTCGATATCCGATTCCCGAATCAGTTGTTCCAGGATTTCAAGTACCTCGTCCATCGACTGATAACGGCGGCGGCCGGTCGCTGCCAGCGTCCGGCGAAAAAACTGCTGCATCAGCTGGAACAGAGCCGGCTGATAACGTGCATCTTTCCATTTCATATCCGAAAAATCATACGCAGTGCCAACCGCACTGTCCAGCGCATTTGGTGTTCTTCCGAAAATTTTTGAAAAAGCAACTGCTCCGATCGAATAAACATCCGTTGCTTCGCAGATTTTGCTGCATTTACCGCGTACCAGTTCCGGCGCTGCATAACCATCCGACACGGAAAACGGCTTTTTCCTCTGCCGTTTTTGTATTTCTTCTTTCTTTTCCAGAGAACCAAAATCAAATAAGATCATCTGTTCTTTTGTCTCCGGAACCAGAAGTATATTTTCCGGTTTGATGTCCAGATGCAGCATCCCACAGTCATGATACTTTTTCACGATCCGGACAAGCGTCTGCAGACGCAGAAACACGGACTGCAGATTTTCATCCGCTGCGCTTCGGTAGTCCCTGCCCTCAATTTCCGTCATCACCACATACCAGGTATTGTGATATTCATAAATATTTGTTGCATTTGCCGTCGAATTCATCAGTCCCAGCGTTGCCTTCAGTGCTGTATTTTTCAGATAAGCTTCCTGAAACTTCTGTTTTTCCAGGAGAAATTCCTGCTTACAGGACAAAGAAGGTGAGAGATTTCCAGATGTATCCCGCTCGATTTCCAGACGGTACGGATAACATTCCTTGATCTTAACCAGATGTTTCTCACCGAGCCGGTCCCTGTAAAACCCATTATAAACAAGGCAGCTTCCGCCGCGCCCAATCTCTTCTGTAATGATATAACGATGCTCCTCTCCAAAGACAAGCTCCCATCCCTCCTGCAGCGGTTTTCTTTTATCAAACATATTTTCACCTCTTACTTCCATATTTCATGGCTTACAATACCTTTTATGGCAAATTTTTACTTTTTTCTCTTTTTTTTATCGTGCGGATTCCTTTTTTATAGTATAATTGATAGCAGACAAGGTTAAAAGCCTGATTTTGTCGGACAAACAGTAAACGGAGGATTTCTTTATGACACACAAACAACTGAACCTTTCAACAGACCGTACACAGGACAGTCTGTTTTCTATTTATGGCTCCAAAGAAGCCTGCCAGTATTTACAGGATCCATCAAATTTTGTTTCTTTTTGTGAAGGACTCACAAATCTGATGCAGTTATGCGGCTATACCGGTTCTTCAAAAGATGCCGGAGAAAAAACCGCGTATCTTCTCCAGAAACTTTCTGATATCCATGTAAAAATCACGGAAATTACCGTCCGGGACTGGTTTTTGAGCAAACGCCGCCCGGCCCTTGACTCCAGAAGCCGTGAGATCATCTATGAAATCTGTTTTGCACTTGGAGCTTCTTTTGACCTTGTACAAGACTTTTTCCAACAGGTCTATTTCAGCCGCAGTTTCAACTGCCACACCATAAAAGAAGCCGTTTATTATTATTGCCTTCACCAGAATGCTTCCTATGACCATGCGCTCCAGCTTTATGAAACCATCAATGCCATGCCGGAAACAGCAAAACCGGCAAATTCTGATCCTGTCTACACCGATCAGATCACCAGCGATCTCGATAACTGTCACAGTGACGAAGAATTTCTTTCTTATTTTTCCAGGAACAAATCTGTTTTTGACCGCTGGAACCAGAGAGCACTTTTCTATATTGAGGAATTTGTCCGTCAGATCCGCGGAACAAAAAAGGACGCAGAATACATAAAAGCATTTACAACGGTTGGCACGATCCCGGATGCAAAGTCGTTAAGCACTCCCCCTGCTTCCGGTCTGATCATTCAGAAATTTTTCATGCATGCACGGCAGAACTCAGGTATCACATGGATGTATGCCGGAAAAAATATCACTTCCATCGATTTTATGCTGGAATTTATCACCGACACTCCGGTACCGCTGAACAAGCATGCCATGCTCCCGGAAATGCTAAAACTGAATTTTCCATCCAAAAAAAACTTTTCCAAAATTTTGAACCGCAGCCAGTCCGAAACCAGCACTTCTTATGATTCAATCCGCAAGTGCCTGATCTTCCTGAAATTTTACCACTTCTGGACCACACTGGAACTGATGACGGGTTCCGGCAGCGCAAATGAAAATCCACACACCGAAGATGCCGACTATTTCGAAGATTTCTGCGACGAAATGGCTCAGTTGCTCGAAGAATGTGGCTACGAAGAACTTTACGAACGAAATCCCTATGACTGGCTCTTTCTGTGGGCATCCGCATCGGAGAATCCGCTGGAAAGCTTCCGCAGCGTGATTGGAGAGATCGGCTTTGAAGATTCAGAAAAATAAAAATTTGCGGAGGTTTTAGACTGTGCAAAGGAATCCGAAAACAAAATGA
>URUU01000029.1 GCA_900551235.1 uncultured Lachnospiraceae bacterium | reverse complement strand
GTACTTTTTTCATCTTTTTGATTCCGTCCCCGGATCGTCTGGATGATTCCCTGACAGGCTGTATCTCTCAGCCCCTGTTGTTTCTGCGTTTCCGCCGCAACAGTTGGTATGATAACACCATTGCCAGAATCTGTCAACAACTTTTTTCAAAATTTTTAAAGTTTTTTCTTAGAAATCGAAACTTTCGTGTTTATTATATTTATATCAATATTTCATTCAATACCTACAATCCATCTCCGCACATATCTCTCACGTTCCTCTTATATATAATCATCCATTTATCTTTTAAGCCACAAAAAAACAAGAGGCACAGAAACATTACTTTCCAAACTCCTCTTGCTTTTTGTCTCTATTCTAATTTATCGGTCTCTATTCCGTTCTCTCTGAAATCTTTGTTTCTCTTTTCAGAAACTTTATCTGGTTTTAAACATACGTTTCTGCGACCATTTTCCATAAACTGTTCTTTTTCCTGACTTCTTATATGCGCGGATCTGAACATAGTACTTCTTTCTTTTAGACAGTTTGCTGATTGTTTTCTTATATTTGCGCTGTCCCTTAACGTTTACTGTTTTTGCGCCACTCTTCATGGATTTCTTTTTGCAAAAACGAATCTGATATCCTGAAGCATCATACACAGTAGACCATTGCAGATATATTTTTCTTTTTCCAACACGTGAATAATAAGAAGAAATATATACCTGACCTAATTGTCTTTTTTCCGAATAATCATCCTTATAAGTCTTTCCACATTTTTCGCAAGTGTAAAGACGATATCCTTTTTCAAAATAAGTAGCATCCACCCATTCACTGTCATAATCGTGATTGCAATTCTCCTGTGTTAAACCAGCAATCGAAAACACATATTTTCCAGTAGCTTTTTCATATTCTAAATACCGGTATCCATTGATCTGGAGATAATATGTTCCTGCGTCCAGTACAACATTATGCAAGTCTTTGCAATATCCTACATTGCTGTTCCATTCATTATATTGCGTTTTCCATACTTCTTTTCCATCGGCATCAAAAATCTTTATACAATAATTTTTCATATAGGATGTCATATTAATCGCTATCGTCTGCTTTCTCAGAACATTAAAGATATAATTATCAAAATCATCATTTTCCGATATCTGACCTGTATATGCCTGATTCCATGAAATCTGCTTCGCGGTTTTAAAGTCATTATCACTTCCATTAAAGGATAGATCAGATGCTGCAAAGGAAGTATTACATACATATTTGCCAGTAGATTTATCCCATGTAGAATATCGATATCCATTGATCTGCATATAATAGGTTCCTTCTTCCAGATACAGCTTATATGCATCGCTACGATAACCGACGGTTTCATTCCATTCATTATATTGTGTATACCATATTTCCTCGCCATTTAAATCAAACAATCGGATGCAATAATATCTCATATACGATGTCATATCAAGATTCACACACCCAACCTGCGATAATGTAAATTTATACGTATCAAAATCATCGTTCTCCGAAATCTGACCTACGATTTGATTTCCTATTGTAATATTATTGGCATCTGCAAAAGAATTATCCTCTTCTCTGTTTGTTACGCCAGAAGAAGTAAACGATGTACGACAAGTATACTCTCCTGTGGTTTTATAATATGTTTTATATGCATATCCATTTATCTGTATATAATAGGTTCCCTTTTCCAGATAAATATTATACTCATCACGTCGATATCCCACTGTTTCATTCCAATAATTCTCATCTGTATACCAGATTTCTGTTCCATCTGTCTCATATATGCGTATACAATAATTTTTCATATAGGCTGTCATATCCAGTTTGATACATCCGGCACTATCCAGTTGAAACTGATAATTATTATAATCTTTTGTTTCTGTAATACTGCCATTTAATGTATCACCCATATTGATCCTGCCTGCCGTAGCAAAGGTATTGTCTGATGTCGCACGCGGAACATCCACTGCTGATGCATGACTTGTACACGGTAGCGTACTCACTGTACAGAAAGCTGCCGCAAATACGAGCGCTTTAAAAAATCCTTTCACTTTTCCCATGTTTTCCTCCTTTGGTTGCTGTTCTTCTGCTTCATTTTGCTGCCAGATCACCTGGCATTTTATATAAAACAGAATAGCATATCTACGATTTCTGTTCAATTCCTTTCTGAGATTTTACAAAACTTTGTCTGTCGTTTCCTGGCGCATGTATGGAAAGGAAACAGCCTTCATAATTTGCCAAAGATAAGCACAACTTTTTATTTGTCTCAATCGTTAGAATGGGCAGGATTTCTCCTGCCCATTCTACTTTATTTCTTCTTATATTTAATCTTCTTGCCTGCACTCTTCATTGCTTTTTTCAGTTTATTGAAGTTCTTTGCAGTCATTTTCTTTGGAACGTTTACTTTCGCCGTTGCCTTGATTCCTTTAAATGCCTGTGATCCGATCTTCACTGCATTTTTGTTTTTAAATGTGATACTTTTCAGTTTCGTATTCTTATAGAAACTCTTTGCACCAATCTTGCTTACATTTACACCAAGAACCAGTGTTGTCATTTTTTTGTTGTTCTGGAATGCTTTTGCCGCAACTTCGGTGACTTTGAAAGTATAGCCATCTTTTACAACAGTTGCCGGAATGATCATTTTCCCTTTTCTCTTGCTGTTTCCGGTTACTGCTACTGTTCCGTTCTTCGCATCCGATTTGATCACTTTATAAGCAAATCCTTTTGCATCGGTAAAAGTACTTCCTTTTGCCGGTACAGATGGAACTGCCGGTGTTGGATTTGGTGTTGGTGTCGGTGTTGGTGTCGGTGTTGGTGTCGGATTGGTATCTGGCGTTTCTGTTTCTTTTTTTCGCAGTCCCGCTTTTGCTGCTTCCAGTTCTTTCCATGCTGCTTCCAGTTCGCCCGGCTGTACATCTGCATCTTTTGCAAGATTTTCTGCACGTTTCAGTGCTTCCTGATATCTCTGTGCACTTTCCCTTGTGTATCCACTGAGGTCTTTTTCAGCGTTTGTTGCTTCTTTTTCAATATTATCTTTATATTCTGTCTTTTTCTGCGTGTAGTTCGTTTGTGCAGCTTTCAGTTCCGAAACTGCCATATCCACTTCTTCCTGTCCGGCAAGTACATCCGTAATTACGGTATTTGCTTTCCGGTAAGACTGCCATAAACCAACGGATTTGCTTCCATTTTCAAAATCTACTTTTACATTCTGAAGCATGTTCTTTGCCTGCTCACATGCATTTTTTAGATTCGTCTTGTCCACTGCTTCATAGACTTTTATCTCGCAGATGCCATACTCGCTTGCTTTGCGCTGTACACCCTGCATTCTGACATAGCGTGCTTTTGTCGCAGTGAAAGTATCCTCTGTCCATGCGGATTCGTTTGCTGTAATGGATTTTACGGTTGTCCAGTTTGTTCCATTCAGTGAGGTCTGGATGTTGTATTTGGTGGCATAGCGTCCTGCTGCCCAGTCGATCACGACTTTTGAGATGTTTCGCTCGGTTCCAAGATCTACCATAAGGAAATCATCGTTCCGGTCAGAGGAGTACCAGCGGGATTCATAGGAGGTTGTGACACCCTGTGTATCTTTCACATGTCCGTCCCCGTCGGTTGCCTTCCATGCCGGGTAAAGACGCATCTCATCCCCTTTGTAAGTCTTATTTCCGAGGTCTGTATAAGCTCCGCGGTTTCTTGCTACATCTACCAGTGCGGTGGTGCTGCTTTCTGCATTCAGTTCTTCTGCGGATAATGCTTTGTTGTATGCTCTGATGTTTCCAAGATAGCCGGAGAAATTCTTTCCGATCTCATTCAGCGGGAATACGAAGGTTGTACGGTAGTTGTTATCCGCATCTGTCCATGTGGAAGCTCCAAGCGCACCGCTGTTTTCCGGATCACTGGCTGCTGCATAGAGAATTTTCTTAAATACACCATCTACATAAAGTTTGGTTGCCTGATACGTTCCAACGATCGTGATGCGGTGTTTTTTATTTGCCTGGATCTTATAGTCAAAGGACTGATTAAAATAATCACGGTTCAGGCTTAAGGAACCGTTGATACCTGCCACCTGAAGTCTGCCGTCATATCCGGAGAACAGAGAAGATTCTTTCGTATTGTTTTCTGTTCCGTCCATATAGATATCAAAACTCATCGTATACGGATATCCCAAAGTCGTAAGCGGTGTCTCAATGACTGTATTTCCATCAAATTTCAGATAGGTTTCTCCATCTTTTTCGGTTTTCACACCACCGGTTACCTGTCCATCGTATCCATTTCCGCTGGCATCGTAAATCGTTTTTCCATCTGCGGACAAGTTTGCAAAATCATAGTCTGCCACTACATCAGAAGCACTTTCGATCTCATATGAAATTGCTGTTCCCGGTCCTTCTCTCAGTGCATCGAAAGTCTGCTCATAACTTACAAAGCTTGTTTCTTTGTCGCTTCCCCATGTTTTCTGTGACACCATGGCTGCCGCACGCAGATAACGCTCATTGAGATCAGCTTCTGTGATACCCTCGCGGTTCTCATCACCCCAGAGTGCTGTTTTTGCTCCAAGTACCTGCGGATCACCTTTTTCCGTTTTGACTCCGCCGCTGAAAATGGACGGATCCCAGTTATAGAAAAGATTGTTTTCCTGGATCATATCTTTGTGGTAACGTCCCGGTGTATTATAAAGGTACGTCTGCGGCACATTGACAAGGCGGAAGCCCTCTGCCAGCCTGGCTGTCGGACTGTCTTCTGAGTAGGACCACATATTCAGAATAATATTGTTATTTACCGTGGTGCTGCCCTGTAAGACCTGTAATGCTCCCCACATTTCTACTTCTACACCATATGTGTCATGCAGATAGCTGTACATCTCGTTCATATAGCGACGGAAAGCTTCTTTATTGCCTCCACTCTTATCCCAGTATTCATCTACACCTGCATTGACATTTTTTGCATCAAAAACAGCTTCCATCCCGTCAATTCCTCCGAGATATTCATCAAACAGTGCTTTCATAAAAATCTTTGCATTGACTGCATTCTGTCTGATCTGTGCATTGCTGCTCTGATCGTCCAGTGCCAGGAGTTCCCAGTTGCCAGGGTTGTGAATGTAGAAAGAAGCTCCCTGTTTTACATTTCCATCTGCATTCAGATAATCTGCTGCCTTCAGATAGCCGTATTTTACAAGTGATTTGATCACTTCTTCCTGATGATCATGAACATATTTTGTATAAGCTGCGGAATGTCCCGGTGTGTCCAGCTCTGCCACAACCTGAATGCCACGCGCTTTTGCTTCTTCATTCATCTTGCGGAATTCATCTTTGGTATAGTAAAGCTCGCCATTTTTACCAGTATGTACATTATAATAGTAGTCATAGCGATCAGCACTGTCGCCGGTCTTTACAAATTTGGATTTCTGCGCTGCCAGAGATGGGAAGAGCTCGGACTGCAGTCTGTGCGATGCTTCTGTCTCTGCCCAGTCTTCATAGTTTGCTGAATATGGCGGCTGTGACCACTGGTTATCATTGATATGAAGCTGCATTTCATTTAATTTGTACCATTTCATGATCTTCGTATAATCATTCAAAAACGGCATTCTTGTAGGAATACGTGCAATGTCAAACATAATGCCGCGCATCTCATACAATGGATAATCCCGGATCACGCCCTTTGGCACTGACTTATGTTCGTCATCCTGATAAAGCATCTGCTCTACCGTCACCGTTCCATAGAGAAGTCCGGTCTTTGCAGAGGAATAAATCTTAATTCCTTCTTCTCCATTTACCAGCAGATATCCTTCTTTTCCGGTACCATAGGTATCTTCTGTCTGTGATTCCAGATAAATATCCTGTGCACCGGCACTTGTTCCTTTTACAATTTCCAGATCCAGACCGCAGATATCGTGGATATCACTCTGCATTTCTTTCGCTGCTGTTTCCGCGCCAACCCCTGCCGCATCGTTTACCACGATCCTCGACTGCCCTGTCAGTTCGAAATTGCCTTCGTAGCCATACCATTCCTGAATGGTCGGCAGCACTTTTGGCATCGGGTTTGGATTTGTTACTTTTTTGAACAGTTCCGGATATCGGTCTGTATTGCCTTTTACGGTTACGGTCACATTTTTCTTCGCGGTATCCTGTGGATTGCTTTTATTGACTGCTTTTAAAATCACATTGAAAGAACGGTCACTGATGCGCAGGGCTGCTGCTTTTCCATCGGTTCCAAGAATCTGGTCTGCCTCACTTCCATGAATGGAAATATCATAATTTTCAGAATCTGACGGAAGGGAAAGCTGGTCTTCTCCGGATTCTACCGTCATCGCAGCCGGAATATTTTTTAATACACCTGCTGCTGTTTCAATCCTGCCGCTCTGTGTTCCCATAATCTCAATTTCACGCACAGAGATACACTTCCAGCCATTTATATTGCCTTTTTTAAAATAAAATCGCACATAACGCTTCAGTGCACTGCTGCTTAAATCAGATGCCTGGATCTCATCCGGATCATTTCGCTGTACATCCGCACTGGCACGTGACATTTCGTAGACTGTATCCCACTGTGCATCGGATGCATTGGAATCACTGGTCTGTATCTGATATTCGGTACTCCAGGCTTTTTTATTAAAATAAACACTGATCGATTCCACATCCGTCTTTTGGGCTGCAAGGTCGATCACCAGCCACTGCGGATTATCGCGGTTGGTTCCCATATCACCGGATGACCATCTTCCCTCATCCGATTCCTTGTCACCATCAACTGCCTTATCGGCACTCCAGGTGGACGATTCATTTGCGGAAGAAGTCACTTCTTTGTTCAGTGCCACATTCGCTGCTGCTGCCTGCACCTGCAAAAGACCGGCTCCCATTCCGGCAAGATTTGGTGTAAACAGACTTTCACACAGCAGAAATGCCGCCAGAGCTCCTGCTGCTATACATTTTTTCTTTTTCATAATGTCTCCTTTCCTTATCTCTGATTTTTTCTCTCTGTTTTTCCCTTACAATACTGCTTCATTATATCTGATTTTGTATATTTTGTATATATCTTTTTCCCGTTTTTTAACATTGCTGTAAAATATAACATACGGATTATTTTATTCTTCAATATCTTCTGTATAACTTTCGATAAGCAGCGATATCAGATCCTTACACTTTATGCATTGTTTTCCCACACCAAGCCGCTCTTTGACTTCTTCAAACGTCCGGTCTCCCTGCTGCACTGCCTGCTCGATCTGCCCCGCTGTTGTTCCGGTACACTCGCAGACTACATAATTACGGTTCATTCTCCCCGTTCTCCTCTCCTTTCTTTTTCGGCAGTTTTGTCAGTTCTTCTGCCCTTTCGCTTTGCATTTTTCTGCCATTGTCCGCTTCCAGTTCAAACCAGAACTCCACACCGTTGTCATAATTTCTGACGCCAAATTTCTGATGCATGGAATCCATGATCGCCTTGACGATCGACAGTCCGATGCCGCTGCCGCCATATTCTCTTGTTCTTGCTTTATCTACTTTATAAAATTTGATCCAGATCTTATCGATATCTGCTTCCGGAATCGGCACACCGGTATTAAATACGCTGGTGTGTATCTTGCCGTTCTCTTTTCGCATCTTTATCTCGATCACTTTATCGAAATCCACATGATTGATGGCATTGGAAACAAAATTTGTCACGACTTCTTCGGTCTTAAATTCATCCGCCCAGACATAATAACTTTCTGTTTCATCGAATAAGATTTTTGCACCTTTCTGATCTGCCAGCAGTTCTGCGGAATTTACCACGCTGTGAATCAGTTTAGTCAGATCAAAACGTTCAAAAACAATGGCATCTTTGCCCGACTCAAGATGATTCAGTGTCAGAAGTTTCCTGACCATATTATTCATCTTCGCCGCTTCATCCATGATCACTTCGCAGTAAAAATCACGGCTTTCTGCATCGTCATTGATACATTCCTTCAGTCCTTCTGCATATCCCTGGATCAGCGCGATCGGTGTTTTCAGTTCATGCGATACATTGGAGAGAAATTCTTTTCTCATCTCATCAATCTGTATCTTTTCCTCAATATCACTCTGAAGCTGATTGTTTGCCGTTTTCAGTTCTGAAATCGTCCGCTCCAGCGTCTCGGACATCTGATTGAAATGCTCGCCAAGCTGCCCGATCTCATTCTGTCCGCCGCTCGTATATTTTGCGTCAAAATCAAGGTCTGCCATGCGTTTGGAAAGCTCTGTCAGTTCCTGCAGCGGCGTCGTTATCTTACGTGACATCCAGGAAATCAGGATCATGCTGACTGCCAGGCCGATGATGATAAAATATCCCAGAAATTCATTTGAGGTACGCACGCTGTCTCGGATACTGTCCATCGGAACACGCATCATAAAATAATAACCGGTATTAAATTCGCCCCATATTTCCAGATAATCTACATTTTCCTTGAAATCTTTTGTTTTCTGGATCGCATAATCATCGGTTTCTTTGAGTACCTCTGTTTCTGATTTATCAATTCCCATCAGATAACCCCAGAGCCGCCCCTGAAGTTCCTGCTTCTGATAATTCTCCGTACCATAAAGCGGCACGAACTCATCCGTCAGAATGATCGCACTTAAATTGTAACGTGTACAAAATTCCGAGAGATTATCTGCAAATTCATCTGTCAGATAATCATCCTCGTCTTCCACCTTATTCATAGCATCGTAAATGTGCTGCAATGCCGCTTCTTTCTTCGCTACATAATAACGCTCCAGCAAAAAATTGTTCGTACACCAGTTTGCCAGAAACACAAATCCGATCACTCCGATAAAAAGTACCGCAATCTGTGTCTTTAAGGATTTTCTCATTGTTCATCTACCTCAAATTTGTATCCCATGCCCCAGATGGTCTTGATGTAATCCGCACTTTTGCCAAGTTTGCTCCTTAATTTTTTCACATGAGTATCAATGGTTCTTGCATCTCCGAAATAGTCATAGTTCCAGACGCTGTTCAGGATTTTCTCTCTGGATAACGCAATCCCCTGATTTTCCATGAAATAACTCAGCAGTTCAAATTCTTTGTAGCTGAGTTCTACACTCTTGCCATCTACCAGTACCTGATGTGCTGCTTTGTTTACTTCAATCGTACCGGCTCTTAAGATTTCTTCTGCCGCCAGGCTATTTGTCCTGCGCAGAATCGCCTCCACACGGGCAACGAGTATCTTAGGACTGAAGGGTTTGGAAATGTACTCATCTACGCCAAGTTCAAATCCAAGCAGCTCATCTCTTTCATCTGCCCTTGCTGTCAGCATGATGATCGGTACTTTGGAATACTGCCGGATTTCCCTGCACACCTGCCATCCATCCATCTTCGGCATCATCACATCCAGGATCACCAGCGCAATGTCTTTGTCCGCAAAAAATACATCGATCGCATCCGCCCCGTTTTCCGCTTCCAGAACCTCAAAGTTTTTCTTAATGAGAAAGTCTTTTACCAGTTTGCGCATTCTGCTCTCATCATCTACTACTAAAATCTTCAGTTTGTCCATCTTCTCTCCCACCTGTCACTTTCGTTTTTTTCATCGTAACAGAGAATTATGTCCGTTTTGTGAATATTCATCTCAAAACCGGAAGAACCACCACTGACTGCGGCTGCATCTGCATACAGAAAATGCAGACAGAATCATCTGCCTGCATTTTCTGCTTTCCTGTTTTTAATATGGTATTACAATGTCTTTCCTTTTGATCACTACTTTCTTTCCGGCACTCTTAAGCGCTTTCTTGATCTTATTCAGATTCTTCTTACTGATCTTATACGGAACAGTTACTTTTGCATTTGCTTTGATTCCCTTGAATGCATTTTTTCCTGCTTTCACTGCTTTATTGCCTTTGAAGGTAATACTTTTCAGTTTCGCATCTTTGAAGAATGCTTTCGCACCGATCTTCGTAACGTTCGCACCGATCACTACACTGCTTAATTTCTTTCTGTTCTGGAATGCTTTTGCAGAAATCGCGGTTACTTTAAATGTATAACCATCTTTTACTGCCGTTGCCGGGATGGTAACTTTCTTCGCATTCTTCTTCGCAGCGGTTGTTCCCGTTACCGTTACGGTACCATTCTTCGCATCGGACCTGGTTACTTTGTATACAAGACCTGTCTTTTTGTCTGTGAACTTGCTTCCCTTGGCCGGTACACTTGCCGTCTGATTGTTGCCCGGTGTCGGATTTGGCGTCGGATTTGGTGTCGGATTTGGCGTCGGATTTGGTGTCGGAGCCGGCTCTTCTTTTGTAGTCAGCGCT
Source organism: uncultured Lachnospiraceae bacterium (assembly GCA_900551235.1). Taxonomy (GTDB): domain Bacteria; phylum Bacillota; class Clostridia; order Lachnospirales; family Lachnospiraceae; genus Hominisplanchenecus. Next base: position 17,472 of record URUU01000029.1, on the reverse strand, counting down.
GCTTTTGCTTCTTTCAATGCTGTAAGTGCTGCCGTATACTGTGCTCCTGTTGCATTTCCGTTTTTCAGCAGGTCTTCTACTTCTTTTAATTTTTTCTGATAATTTGCAACACTTGTCTTGCTATATCCACTAACATCCAGATTCTGATATCCTGCAAAAACTCTTGTCAGTTTATCTTTTACGCTTTCCAACTGTGACGCTGTGTTCTGCAGGCTTGCATATGCCTGTGAATATTTTGCTGCTGTACTGTTTGCATTATCCAGCACGCTTTTTGCATTTGCCAGTGCATCCACGAAGAATGCCCAGCTCTTTCCTGTATAATCTTCACTCTTATAGTTTGCATAGCTGTTATATGCTGTCTGCAGATCTGCTTTTGTATATGCAGCATACAGATTCAGTTCTGCGATAGTTCCGTGTTTTCCGGCATTGTCACTTCCTGCATCTTTAATGACGAGTTTCACTTTCTTTGCTTCGATCGGATCAAACGTTGCAAATTTTTCTGTTGTGTCATTTGCCCAGGTACCGTCTGTTACAACGGTTGTCGCGGTTCCGTCTGCTTTTGTAACAACGATATCATATTTGAAAATACGACCGTTTGTGTTGTCCTGTCGCGGCAGATAGCTCAGTTTGTCGATTGTCTGTACTTTCGGCAGTGTTACTTCAAAATAATGATTGTGAGAAGATGAAATTACATCATTTGCACTCCAGTTTGTATGCCAGAAGGTAGAACTGTCACCATCAATTGCTTTACCTGCCGATCCGGCTGATTCTTCTGTGCAGGCAGATACGGTCCATCCATCTCTTGAAAGCGGTGTGGCAGTTTCAGATGCTCCTGACGGATCTACGCTTACTGTCAGTTCGTCTACCAGTCCTTTAAAGCTGTTTGTCTTACTTCCGATATATTCAACCGGAAGTACAAGTGTAGCAACCTTTGAACCGCTTGTCTTTGTCTCATTATCCAGTGTTGCATTTGACACAAATTCATTATTTACATAAAGCTCTGCTCTGTCTTTGTAACCATTGATCGTCAGATATACCCATTTGTCTTTTGGCAGCTTGTAATTAAAGGAATAATCATAGCCTTCTCTTGAGAAGCCGACTTTTTCTGTATTCTTCTGCACTGCTTTGATCGCATAGGTGTTGAATTTTGTATTGGTTTCACAGAGAACCTGCTCACTGTCATCGCTGTCAGCATCTCTCTTCACCCACATGGAAATACTTGCTCCTGCTTCTTTGCCGCTGGTCGGTCCAACCATATCTACCGGTGTCTCTACATAGCTTTCTTTGCCATTCAGCTTCACTGCATTTCCGCTCTTGCCTGCTACTTCCTCTACATTTTTCGTGCTTACCGAATCGTTGTTATTACCAGATTCATCGTAAACTTTTTTGTCATCGAAAGAATATTCGAGAACATCTTTGCCTATAGAGTCTGCCTCATAATATGGATTTGTATTTGGTGCTGTATCTACTTTTTCTGCTACCGCACGCATCTGAGCATAAGTTCTGTCCGTTCCTTCTCCCCACATCTTCTCACTTAAGGATGGCAGTGGCTGGAAGAAGCGGTCAAAGTCATCGTATTCTGTGATACCATTTCCACGTGTATCGATCTGGTCATTCCAGATCGCATAAGTACCACCAAGCACCTGCTTGTCTCCGGCTTTTAAAACAGTTCCGCTGAAGTTGTTCGGTACCCAGTTGTTGTAAAGGCTCTGAGAATTCAGGTAGTCTGAATAGTATCCTGCGGAAGGTACAATGTAAAGACTTCCTTCCAGCGTATTGATCAGGTCATATCCCATATCATACATATTCTTCGGATTTGCATATCCGGTGTTCCAGATATTTAACTGTACATTTTCAGATGCAACCGGAGTCGTACCGCTCTTATTAGAAAGGCTTCCCCACATACGCACGTTGCGTCCTGTTCCCTGGATGTACTTAATCATAGAATCTGAAAAACTTCTGAAGTATTCGTTTCCGCCGTTTCCGTGGAACTCGTCTGTTCCGATATGTACAGTAGTATCTTTGTCAAATACCGGGTCATTACCATCTAAGTACTGTGCCCACACGGATTTTGCTGCCTCCAGTGCACCATCTTTTCGGATATCCAGTTCTTCGATCAGATAGCTGTGGGCACCGCCTGCTTCTTTTGTCATAAGGCTTGGGAATGCTCTTGTGATCGCCAGTGCATGCGCCGGCATATCAAACTCCGGAATGATATTGACACCCATGGTTCTGCTGTCTTTGATGAAAGAACGGAACTCATCTTTTGTATAGTATGTATCTTTTGATGTCAGATTTGGAATCGCAGATTCCAGACGGAAACCTGCATATGCATTGTCGATGGCATCCTGCATTGTCGGATAATCTTCCAGGAAGATCAGGTTATCGGACAGGTGCAGATGGAAGTTGTTCATCTTGTACCATGCCATATTCTTTGCAAATTCTTTTACCGTATTGAAATCAAAAGATTTTCTTCCGACATCCAGCATGAATCCACGCACTTCGTACTTCGGATAATCTCTTGTGATACCTTTCGGAATCGTTGTTTTATTCTGTTTTAAGATCTGCAGTGCACTGATCACACCCCAGTATGCGCCGGCTGCTTCTTCTGCTTCGATCTTCACACTGTCGCCGATCGTCATGATATAGCCTTCTTTATCCAGTCCCTGATCTGTGCTGTTCAGTGTCAGATAAAAATCGCCTTTTTTTGCATCAGCTTCGCTGCCTTTTACTGTCTGGATAGCGTTTCCGGTGATATCTTTATAATCTGCCGCAAACTGTTTTGCCGTTGCTTCCAGTCCATCTGCATAAACAATCTTACTGCTGCTCTGGATCACAAAATCACCAGACTCACCATGCCACTCCTGCAGTGCCGGGATAACATCCGGTTTTGCATTGGCACCTTCTGCATCCGTGTACCGTCCAGGAACAGTGACCGTAAATTCAGCAGACTGCGCTTTATCTGTGCCGTCTGCATTGCTGACCTGATAAAATCCTTTTACAGTCCTGCTCTGAAGCGGTTTGTAAACCGTACCGTCGCTTCCGATGACCTGCTCATAGTCTGCATCAAACTCTACCTTATACCCTTCCGGCACTGTCGGCATCGTGATCTTTGTCGTATCTTCTGTAACGGTCGGAGCAGTCATAGAATCTGCAATTTTGGCAGCCTGTGTTCTGTCATCTGGAAGATCTCCTTCATATACCTGTAATTCCCATACAGATACCGCATTCCAGGTAACTCCTCCATTTGTCGGCTCAATCTTGGTGACATTCAATCTCAGGAACTTTCCGGTAACAGCAGTATCCAGTGTAATCTTATCTGTTGTCGTTGCCGGTGCCTGTTTCGCAGTATAGACATCTGTCCAGTTCTGACCATCATCTGATACCTGCAGTGTATAATTAACTGCATTATTACGCTCCCAGTAAATGACAAAACTTTTCATGGTTTTCGTCTCATTCCATGCAAGCTGTGCCCACGAAGTATTATTTTCACTATGTGCCCATCTCGTATCCTTTTTGCCATCATTGATCTTTGTAATATCATACTTCGCTATTTCTGAGTTGGATGCTGTTGCAGTCGCACTCAATGCCAGGTTTGTATTATCTGCCGCATTTAAGTTGAGCGGCGGAAGCTGTACAGAACCCAGAATCATGCTTGCAGCCATGGCCATAGCACCGATCTGTTTCATTTTTTTCTTAAACATAAACTTCCTCCTCTTCGTTATGTTATCCAATGTTACTAAATACGCATTTTATTTTAACACATTTTTTGCCAGAAGTCCACAACGATAAAACAAGCTTTGCAAATTTTAATTGATGAAATTTACACAACAAAAAAGCCCGATAAAATCGAGCTCTTTACGATGGACCTGAGGGGAATCGAACCCCTGTCCGAAAGCCTATTCATCAAGGCATCTCCCATCACAGTCATTATTTTGACATTCCCTCAACTGTGCACCTAATGACAGGTTCACAGCCTCAGTAGCTTCATAAGTTCTTCTGCCGCCGCAAAGCTTTGGCCACAGAGTGCCTCACAGGATTTGATGCCGGTTGGGGAAGCTGTGAGCAACCTCCTGCCGACAAGCAGCCCTTAGGCTGCTAACGCGTAATTATCTTCTGCGTTTATATTTAGTTTCCGGTTTACTGTGCGGTCCCGGCCCGCAGATGGCTTCCCTGACTGCAAAACCCCCGTCGAAACCAGTACAAGCCCTGGTTTGTTTGAAGATAATCTTACAGTGGTCTTTATTCTACACCCGAAACATACATTTGTAAAGTGTCTTTTTTTAATTTCACTTTTTATTTTTTGTCATCTTTTTGTTTTTTCTGAATATTCCGTTTTTACAGATTTCGTATTTTAAATTCACGCTCTGCTTCTCTTCTCATATCCTTCTTTGCAATGTCCTGCCGCTTGTCGTACAGTTTCTTGCCTTTTGCAAGTCCGATCGATACTTTCACCAGGCTTCCTTTAAAGTATACTTTCAGTGGCACGAGTGTATACCCTTTTTCTGCGATCTTCCCTTCGATCTTGTTGATCTCATAGCGGTGCATCAACAGTTTTTTCACACGCATCGGATCTTTGTTGAAAATATTTCCTTTTTCGTACGGACTGATATGCATGCCATAAATAAATACTTCCCCATTTTCAATACGTACAAAGGACTCTTTGACGCTGCATTTTCCCATGCGAAGGGACTTTACTTCTGTCCCATGCAGGGATATCCCCGCTTCGTACGTATCTTCTATAAAATAATCATGATATGCTTTTTTGTTGTTTGCGATCAGTTTTATGGATTCTGCTCCCATATCTTTCCTCCCGTTTCTGATTTATCCCCACATAGCTGCCGGCACAAAATCAATCGCTGCATTCTCTTTGTCTGCACTAAGTACACGCACCCGGATGCTCTGTCCCAGTTTGTAAACTTTTCCCAGATCCGCACCGACCATCTCATGTGTTGTTTCATTATAATAGTACCTGTCATCATAAAGATTTGCAACATGAATCAATCCCTCGATCGTATTTGGCAGTTCCACATACATCCCCCAGGATGTGATGCTGGAAATGACGCCTTCATACTCTTCCCCGATGTGCTGCTGCATGTACTCTGCTTTTTTCATCTTGTCGGTGTCACGCTCGGCTTCGTCTGCTCTGCGTTCTGCCTTACTGGAATGTTCTGCCACTTCCGGCAGGATTTCCTGGTAGTGGGCGACCCGCTGTGCATTTAATTTTCCACGCAGGTTCTCTTTGATGATCCGGTGGATCTGCAGATCCGGATAACGGCGGATCGGCGAAGTAAAATGTGTGTAGTATTTTGCTGCCAGTCCGAAATGTCCGCTGCATTCCGTCGAATATTTTGCCTGTTTCATGGAACGCAATGTCAGACGGCTGATCAGTGCTTCTTCCGGTGAATCTGCGATCCTTGCCAGAAGCTTCTGCAGTTCTTTTGGATGTACTTCGTCCTGGACTCCTTTTAATCCATAACCGAAACCGCGGATAAATTCTGCAAGTGCCTGGATCTTCTCCGGATCCGGTGTGTCGTGGACACGATATAAAAACGGTATTTCCTGCCAGAAGTATTCGGATGCTACCGTCTCATTTGCAAGCAGCATAAAATCTTCGATGATTTTTGTTGCGGTATTTGTCTCATATGGTTTAATATCAACCGGTCTGCCTTTTTTATCCAGAATGATCTTTGCTTCCGGAAAATCAAAGTCAATGGAGCCGCGTGCATGGCGGTTTTTGCGAAGCAGTGCCGACAATTCTTTCATATCTTCAAACATCGGAACAAATTCCTGGTATTTTTCGATTTCTTCTGCGTCCTTATCCTCCAGAATTTTTTTCACGCTGGTGTACGTCATACGCTGATCTACCCGGATCACGGTCTCCGCGATCTGGCTGCCGATCACTTTGCCTTTCTCATCAATGTCCATCAGGCAGCTCAGTGCCAGGCGGTCACAGCCTGCATTCAAAGAACAGATGCCATTGGAAAGTCTCCTTGGAAGCATCGGGATCACCCGGTCTACCAGATAAACGCTGGTGCCGCGTTTTTTTGCCTCCCAGTCCAGCGCACTGTTTTCCTGGACGTAATTGGTCACATCCGCGATATGCACGCCCAGATGCCAGATATTTCCATCTTTTTCCAGTGATACGGCATCATCCAGATCCTTTGCATCCTCGCCGTCGATCGTGACCATCTGCACGTTTCGCAGATCCAGCCTTCCCTGCATATCGGCTTCGCTGACTTCTTCCTTTACGCGTTCTGCCTGATTGAGTACCTTTTCCGGAAATTCAAACGGAAGCTCTTTTGCATAAACGATCGAAAGGACATCCGTTCCCGGATCACTGATATGTCCGATGATCTTTGTGATCTTTCCTTCCGGCTTTTTCCGGCTGCTTCCATAGGAAGTGATCTCTGCGATCACTTTATGACCATTGACCGCACCTTTTGCACATTCCTGCGGAATAAAAATATCCTGAAGGATTTTCTGATTGTCCGGTACCACAAATCCAAAGTTTTTGCTTTTCTCATAAGTGCCAACCACTTCTGTGACTGTATGGGAAATGACCTGTGTAATACGTCCTTCCTGCCGTTTTCCAGTATTGCCGGATATCAGCGTTGCCTGCACCACATCCCCGTAAAAAGCATTGCCGGTGTTTTCTTCCGATACAAAAATATCATCGTCCCTGCCTTCTACTTCAATAAATCCAAATCCTTTCGGATGGGTTACAAACGTTCCGGTAACGGTTTTCTCTTTTGCAATCTTATATTTTCCTCTTTTGGAGATTTCGATCTTGCCTTCGGTCAGAAGTTCATTTAATACCAGTTCCAGATCCGCCCGTTCTTCTTTCGATACCTGAAGTATGATGGCAAGCTCTTTGATCTTCATAGGCACATATATTTTATCATTCATCAGGTCCAAAAGAACCTTTTTTCGTTTTTCCAACTGTCTGCTGTCCATAATTCCTCCTGTAAATCAAATGAAAAAACACCCCTGCAGTACCAACCACAAGAGTGTTTTAACGTTGCAACGTTTCCGCAAGAAAGCTGCCAGCGGCAGGTTCTTCCGTTTTCTTTAGAAGTTCAGATTCAGGATTACAGAAACCACGATAAACGCGATTGCCAGAAACTTCGTGGACTTTACAAGTGCACCCTCCATAGAGCGTCCTTTGTTCTTTCCCCAGTAAGTATCTGCTGCACCTGCGATAGCTCCCAGTCCTGCGGACTTTCCTTCCTGCATCAATACGATAACGGTCAGTGCAATACAATCCAAAATAAAAAGTATATTGATAACTGTTCTTAAAATCGTCACGTTAACACCTCCTATACCAAACAAAAACAGTTTAGCATAGTTTGTATTTCCTTGTCAACTTAAATATGCTCTTCAATACGCAATAATTGGTTATATTTCGCGATTCTTTCGCTTCGGCACGGCGCACCGGTTTTGATCTGTCCTGCTCCCGCTGCGACCGCGATATCTGCGATCATCGTATCTTCCGTTTCCCCCGACCGGTGGGAAATGATCGTGCGGTAGCCGCTGCGTTTCGCAAGTTCGATCGCTTCAAATGCCTCTGTCAGAGTTCCGATCTGATTGACCTTCACAAGAATTGCATTTGCCGCACCCAGTTTGATCCCTTTCTGCAGTCTTTTGGGATTGGTCACAAACAGGTCATCCCCGACAAGCTGAACCTGCTCGCCCAGTTCTTCTGTGAGTTTTTTCCACCCGGCCCAGTCATCTTCAAACAATCCGTCCTCAATCGAAAAAATCGGAAATTTCTCTGTCAATCGTTTATAATAATCGATCATTTCGTCTGTGGTACGGTCTTTTCCTTCCCCGGCAAAATGATACATTCCCCGTTTTTCGTCATAAAGTTCACTTGCGGCTGCATCCAGTGCGATTACAATATCCTGTTTCATCTGATAGCCGCTTTTTTCTACTGCTTCTACAATGACCTGCAGTACTTCTTCGGAGTCCTTAAGATCCGGGGCAAATCCACCCTCATCTCCTACGCCGGTCGATAATCCTCTTGCATCCAGGATTTTTTTCAGTGTGTGATAGATTTCCGCACACATCTGAAGTCCTTTCGAAAAATTTTCCGCTCCAACCGGCATGATCATAAATTCCTGAAGATCAACGGTGTTCGAAGCATGCCTGCCGCCATTTAAAATGTTCATCATCGGAACCGGCATCACATGTGCAAAAGTTCCGCCAAGATACTGATACAACGGTATCTGCAATGCTTTTGCCGCGGTCTGTGCCACTGCCATCGACACCCCCAGGATCGCATTGGCACCCAGATTTTCCTTGTTCTCTGTTCCGTCCACGCGGCAGAGTTTCGCATCTATTTTCCGCTGTTCCAGTATATTATCTCCGATGATGCGCTCTGCCAGTATCGTGTTGACATGTTCCACGGCACGGCGCACGCCGAGACCGTGATAACGTTTTTCTCCATCGCGAAGCTCTGTCGCCTCAAACTGTCCTGTAGATGCTCCGGACGGCACTGCTGCCCTGCCTACCACATCCCCCTGTGCCAGTACTTCTACCTCTATCGTAGGATTTCCTCTGGAATCCATAATTTCCCTTGCGTAAACATCCTGGATTGCAATAAATTTTTTCATAAAAAAGACACACCTCCTTATGGATAGTGTGTCCTTTTTTTCTTCATCTATGCACGATTGCGATTGCTGATTATTTGCGAACCAGCAGGGATTTTCCGGTCATTTCAGCCGGCTGCTGCATACCCATCATCTCGATCAGAGTCGGAGCGATGTCTGCCAGGCATCCGCCTTCACGCAGTGTGTAGTTCTCGTCATAATTTACCAGAATGAACGGAACCGGGTTGGTGGTATGTGCAGTAAATGGTGCACCTGTTTCGTAATCAATGAGCTGTTCCGCATTTCCGTGGTCAGCACAGATAAACATCTGTCCGTCAACTTCTTTCAGAGCTTCTACGGTCTTGCCTACGCACTCATCAACTGCTTCCACTGCTGCGATCGCTGCTGCCTGGATACCGGTATGTCCTACCATATCCGGATTTGCAAAGTTAATGATGATCACATCGTATTTTTCAGAACGGATGGCTCCGGTCAGTTTATCGCATACTTCGTAAGCACTCATCTCCGGTTTCAGGTCGTAAGTAGCTACCTTCGGAGATTTTACCAGGATACGGTCCTCGCCTTTGTTCGGCTCTTCTACGCCGCCGTTGAAGAAGAACGTAACGTGTGCATATTTTTCTGTCTCAGCGATTCTTGCCTGTGTCATATTGTTTGCTGCCAGGAACTCGCCGAATGTATTTGTAATAGAAACTTTGTGGAATGCTACTTCTTTGTTCGGGATCGTCTCATCGTACTCTGTGAAACATACATAAGTCAGATCCAGTCTCTTTTCTCTTGCAAATCCGTCAAATTCATCTGCACAGAATGCACGGGTGATCTCTCTTGCACGGTCTGGGCGGAAGTTGAAGAAGATTACAGAATCTTTGTCTTTGATCGTTGCAACTGCTGCTCCGTCTTTCTTGACAACAGCCGGAACAACGAACTCATCGTTCTTTCCGTTATCGTAAGAATTCTGTACTGCACAGATGCCGCATGCTGCTTCTGCACCTTCGCCTTTTACCATAGCGTTGTAAGCCAGCTCTACACGATCCCAGCGGTTGTCACGATCCATTGCATAGTAACGTCCCATAACGGTTGCAACCTGACCTACGCCGATTTCTTTCATTTTATCAACGAGCTGCTCTACATAGCCTTTACCGGATGCAGGCGGTGTGTCACGTCCATCCAGGAAGCAATGTACATAAACATTTTCCAGACCTTCTCTTTTTGCCAGCTCCAGCAATGCGTACAGATGTGTATTGTGGCTGTGTACACCGCCGTCAGAGAGCAGACCAAACAGATGCAGTGCACTTCCGTTTTCTTTTGCATTCTTTACTGCATGCAGCAGTGCTTCATTTTTAAAGAAATCACCATCCTGGATCTCTTTTGTGATTCTGGTCAGTTCCTGATATACAATACGTCCAGCGCCCATGTTCAGATGTCCGACTTCTGAGTTACCCATCTGTCCATCCGGAAGTCCGACTGCCAGACCACTTGCATTGCCTTTTACAAACGGACACTCAGCCATCAGCTTGTCCATAACCGGCGTTTTAGCCTGTGCTACGGCATTGCCCTCCACCTTATCATTCAGTCCATATCCATCAAGAATCATCAAAACGGTTGGCTTTTTGCTCATTTTTCCATTTCTCCTTTATATATTGATTGATACCAGGGCTTAAAACCCCGGATTCTTTAACCATATTTGTTCCGCATTTATTCTACATGATTTTCAGGAAGCCGTCAATTCTTAAATCAGCGATAACCTAACCTCAGTTTTATTATTTTCTGTTTTTTATTCGTTTGCTATAATCTTTGAAATTTATTTCCAATCTTTCAGCACTTTTTTATTTTTTCCATTCAGATCACATCTGCACTCGCGGCTCTGCAAGCTCAATGTAGCTTCCGTAAAATAGATATACTTTCCTTTTACTTTCACTTTGACCACGTTTTCTTCAGAAAGTTTTTTTGCTTTCTTTCCATTTGGATTGATCAGATATAATGCGGCTCCGTGTGGTGCATCCGTTGCTGAAACCAGTACTTTATTTTTGATTTTCTGGACTTTTGATACATCGCATCCAACGGTTACTTTCGTTTTCTTTTTGGCATTGATCACGGTAAGATTGCCATATACACTGCCATACTGCGTTGCATTTCCGGCATATACATAGGTTCCGTCACTTGCAAACGGCACCATCATCAGTCCGGCGTCTTTTCGCTGCATGATCTTTTTCTGCTTCCGGGTATTGATGTTGTACTGATAAATCTCCACATTGCTGTAGATTGGATAGTTTGACATCGTCTGAAATTCACCGGTTGCATAATACAGATACTTTCCGTTTGTCGTAACCGCCGGACTGTCACAGTAAGAAAAAATCGTTTTCCGGTCACCATTTTTCGCCGCGATCACCGTATAGCCATCGCCGTTTTTCTCCATAGAGTAGACCATGCCTTTGATCTTCTGTGATTTTTCTGCTGTGATGGTCTTATAATTCTTCAGACCATTTTTCTTTGATGCTGCATAAGTCACCGTGCCTGGCTTTACGGCAAGAAACAGTACCAGTGCCGCCAAAAATAAAATAATATAGGTAACTTTTGTTTTTCTGATTGCTTTCATTTGTCCACCTCTCTTGCTTTTCTTCCTGATCTTTTCCACTTTTTCCTATTTCACTTTCACTTTGCAGACTGCCTTCTTTTGCAGCATTCATTTCCTGCTTCTTTTTGAGTGCAAGTATGACTATATTCTATTTTATAATCGTATTTTTATTTTACAGTCTTATTTTTCATATGTCAACCTGAATATCCATTCTACGATTCATTTATCATTTTACTTTTTACATATGATGAAATCAAAATGCAACTTTGTTATAAATATCTTTCCAACATCGAATGCAAAACAACTGTCCCTTGCAAAAAGTTTTCTTACATGGCTTTCCAATCAGTCTCTGTATCAACATCTGAATTTTTCGCCACCAGAGCTCAACTACAATATCCGGAAGTTGCAAATTTCCCCGGAAAATGTTATGCTTTTTTTACTTGCAGCATCATTTTATAACGAAATGCTTCACACGAAAGGAGTTTCTTATGCATCTTCAAAAACGTAACTTATGGGTTCTGACTTTTTTTCTCACTGCATTTCTGCTTTTTCCGGTGCAGCACGCTTCTGCGAAGGTAAAAGTCAAAAAGCCGGTCATTTCCAGTGTTTCCGGTGATAAAAACATCGTCTCTCTTTCCTGGCACAGAGTTTCCGGCGCAAAAGGGTATCAGATCTTTTATAAAGAAAAAGGACGCTCTTACCGCAGAGCCGCTTCGACTTCCCTGCGTCATTATACGTTCTATGGTCTGAAAGCAAATACCACTTACTATTTTAAGATCAAAGCCTGGCGTAAATCCGGTCGTAAATACTATTATAGTTCTTATTCAAAGGTGAAACGTTTTAAAACCAATCCGGAAGTGACAAAACAGGCTTCCACTTTAAAGAATTTCCTGCAAAATGCTGTCAAACCGCTCGGCACCACGCTCTATGTCTGGGGCGGCGGCTGGGGAACGGATGGAAATGCCAGCCATATTTCTTCCCGCACCATCGGTGTGTGCCCTTCCTGGAAAGCTTTTTTTGACAGCCAGGACGCTTCTTACAGCTACAGCAGCACACTGTATCGCTCCGAACTTGGGCTGGACTGCTCCGGCTATGTCGGATGGTGTCTTTACAACACCTTCAACACGGTAAGCGGCAACAATGGCTATGTCGAGCTTGCCGAACATATGGCACGCGATTTTGCCAAAAAAGGCTGGGGCAGCTACATCCGCCGTTCTAAAGTAAAAAACTGGAAACCGGGTGATATTATGAGCTCCAACTGTTCGGACTGCGGTCATGTATGGATTTCCCTTGGCACCTGCAGTGACGGCAGCGTTGTCGCCCTTCATTCGACCGGCGGCAACAGCGGCGGTGTCCAGATTTCCGGCACGCCAACTCCTTCCGGAAAGCAGAAAAGCCAGGCGGTTCTTCTCGCCATGAAATATATGAACAAATATTGCACAGAATGGAGCAGGCGTTATTCTAAAAGCTATGCAAGCCATCTCAAGGGCAGCTCTTATCTGTCCCATTACTGCCAGATGCGCTGGGATGTAAGCGGCGATTCTATTCTCACAGATCCTGAAAACATCCAGAAAATGTCACCGGAAGAAGTACTGTGCACAATACTTGGCAGTGTGTAAGATCTCTATCTGAATAAACGGATTAAAAAATGGCTACCTCCTATACCCATAGGAGATAGCCATATCATTTTCAACAGGATAAATAAAATTTGTGTTTTATGTTGTCGTTTTGTTCTATATATGTTAAACTATCGCTAGTCAGATTAGAGCCAACGTAGGGATAGTCTGGTGGTTGTTCCTTCCGGAAACGGAAAGGAGAGCTGTATGAATACGCTTGAAGTATTAACTTTGGTGCTTGTGATCTTCGCAGCACTTACATATATTGACAACCACCGCAAATAAAAAAATGGCTACCTCCTACGCCAATAGGAGATAGCCGTGTGTAATTTATAAACCCTGTTTATAAGTTTCCGGTGGCAACCATCGGACACTCGAAAATCCTTTGATTGCTTCTAAGCTGATTATAAACCAAACACTTGTTATTTTCAAGTGAAAAGTTTAGGAATGGGGATGTTTCAGCATCTCCATTTTTATTTATCAAAAATCCCTCTTAACTTTTGATACATCTCATACATTTCCTTTATTTCAGCCGGGGACATCCCTTTCAATTCATCTGGGATCTGCTTCTGCTCTTCTTTTCTATATTCATCCAATACCGCCTGAGACGGTGTTGTTACACTGCTCAATGCTTCTTCCGTTGCATGAGTATAGACATTTTCAACACTAATCGCTTTATGTCCCATCATCAACGCTGTATTGACCACATTCGCCCCTTTTGCCGTATTGGCAATCGTATCTGCAGTGTGGCGTAATGAATGCAGACATAATCCTTTTTGTTGTCCTCTCTTTGTAAGATGAACATCTCAATCAATTTCAAGTTTATTACGCAAATCCTTAAAGCATGTTTCCATTGAAGAAGTTGATCTTCTTTTACCGTTTCTAAATGTCGGATATAATAAATTTTCCGGATTGTTTCTACAGTTCAGTTTTGTTTGCTCCATCATGTATAAAACACATTCCCGGCATAAATCCGACATCATTATAAATCGTGCTTCTTTGTTCTTCGGCACTTTCACATAGTATTCAATTCCCTTATTTTTATCATTATTTTTGAATCTCAATGACTGTGTTTCAACTATATGTATCTTGTTATTCTCCAAATCAATGCTATCATTCCGAAGTGCGGAAAATTCCCCAGCACGCAGACCAGTTTCCAGAAGAAAAAGCACAACAACTGGATACTGCCCCATATTGTTTTTGTAAGCATAATAGAATTTTTCTATGCCTTCCGGTGTAAAGACTTTCTTTCTGCTCTTTATATCATCTTCACGTTTCTTGTCGTATTCATCGGAAATTTCACGCTTTATTCTTGCCTGGCTTGCATAGTTCTCTTTCAAAAGACTCTTATCAACCAACCATTTACAACAACGTCTGCATAACTGGATTGGCAATGAACACGTTTTTCTACTTTTCAATTCAAGAATGCTGTCAAAATACTTTTCAAATTCTACTGTACTGAGCATATGAAGCTGCATTTTCGATATCGGAAAAGGATAAAAATTATTCTTCATATTGCTGATATATGAATGATATCCGCTTCCGGTTAATGTCGGCTTCGCTTCTGTATCAATATATTCTTCCATATACTGACCAAAAGTTTTTGTCTTATTAACTTTCGTATCTCTTCCACGTTCTATTTCTTTTTCCCAGGCAGCTAACGCCATCTGTGTTTTTTCTCTCGTTTCGTTCTTTGATTTACCTCTACGTTTTACACGTTTCGGCTTCCCGGTCTTCGGATTGATATATTTGCTTTGGATCACACATTCAAAAGTGCCATCCGGAAGCTGCCGCATATTACCATTACCATCTTGCTCTTTTGGAGTATTTTTTATTGTCATAAACGCCCGCTATTTTTTCTATTATCACATTTTCATTTTGTACTTTAAAAATGTGATAAATGTGATAATTAAATGTGATAACAGTAATATTATAAAACACCCCTAAACGTATTTCAATTAGTGGATATGTCCAAAAATCGAAGTGTTTAGGGGTGTTATAGAGTGTTTTATTTGTTTAATTTAAACAAAAATTGATACTTATTTGTAATTAACGATCTGTCCGAATTCTTCTTTCAGGGAAGCTCCTCCAACCAGTCCGCCATCGATGTCTGCCTGTGCAAACAGGTCTGCTGCTGTCTTGGAGTTTACAGATCCACCGTACTGGATACGGATCTCTGCTGCTGTAGCGTCATCGTATACTTCAGCGATGCACTCACGGATCTTGCCGCATACTTCCTGTGCCTGCTCTGTCGTAGCAGTTTTTCCGGTTCCGATAGCCCAGATCGGCTCGTAAGCGATAACGGCTGCTTTTGCCTGATCCGCTGTCAGTCCCTGGAATCCGATCTTGACCTGCTGACGGATGAAGTCCATAGTTACGCCCTGCTCTCTCTGTTCCAGAGATTCGCCGCAGCACATGATCGGTGTCAGGCCATGTTCAAATGCTTTGTGCATTTTTTTGTTGATATCTTCGTCTGTTTCTCCGAAGTATCCTCTTCTCTCGGAATGTCCCAGAACAACGTATTTAACACCTGCATCTACCAGCATGTTCGGGGAAATCTCGCCTGTGTAAGCACCTTTCTCTTCGAAGTACATATTTTCAGCACCTACCTGGATGTTTGTTCCTTTTGCAGCTTCTACTACAGGAACGATGTCGATAGCAGGTACGCAGAATACTACGTCAACTTCATCATTTTTTACCAGTGGTTTCAGAGTCTCAACTAATTTAACAGCCTCGCTTGGAGTCATGTTCATTTTCCAGTTACCAGCAATAATTTTCTTTCTTGCCATGATCTTATCCTCTTTTCACATATTGTAAAACATCGCCTTAGGCTTGTTTTCGTTAAGTGCAGACGGGATGTTCGCCTGCCTCTAACCTCATGTTTCGCTTCGCTCCCATTCGCTAAGAGCGGCGAACTAAGTAAACACTAGAACTCAAACGTCGCCTTAGGCTTGTTTTCGTTAAGTGTTTACTTATCGTTTGCTGCTGCTACGCCCGGCAGTTCTTTTCCTTCCAGGAATTCCAGAGATGCGCCGCCGCCTGTGGAGATGTGGCTCATCTTGTCGCCAAATCCAAGCTGGTTTACTGCTGCTGCGGAATCGCCGCCGCCGATGATCGTTGTTGCATCGGTATCTGCCAGAGCTTTTGCTACTGCGATCGTACCTGCTGCCAGTGTCGGGTTCTCAAATACACCCATCGGTCCGTTCCAGACAACGGTTTTTGCTGTTTTTACTGCATCTGCATACAGAGCTGCTGTTTCTTTTCCGATATCCATAGCTTCTTTGTCAACCGGGATATTATCTACAGATACGTTCTCTACTTCGATCGGAGCATCGATCGGGTTCGGGAAATCTGCTGCAACAACAGCATCTACCGGAAGCAGAAGTTTTTTGCCAAGCTTCTCAGCTTTTGCCATCATCTCATTGCAGTAGTCGATCTTGCTGTCGTCTACCAGAGATTTACCAATCTCTTTGCCCTGAGCTTTCAGGAAAGTATAAGCCATACCGCCGCCGATGATCAGAGTATCGCATTTCTCCAGAAGGTTGGAGATAACGTTCAGTTTGTCTGCCACTTTTGCACCGCCCAGGATTGCAACGAACGGACGAACCGGATTCTCTACTGCATTGCCCAGGAAGTCAATTTCTTTCTGCATCAGATAACCAACAACTGCGGTATCTACATATTCGGTAACACCTACGTTTGAGCAGTGTGCTCTGTGGGCAGTACCAAATGCATCGTTTACAAATACATCACACAGGGATGCCAGTTCTTTGCTGAATGCTTCGCCGTTCTTGGTTTCTTCTGCACGGTAACGTGTATTCTCAAGCAGAACAACTTCGCCGTCTTTCATAGCTTCTACTGCTGCTTTTGCGTTTGCTCCTACGACTTCCGGATCAGCAGCAAATTTTACTTCCTGACCAAGCAGTTCAGACAGACGTACTGCTACCGGTGCCAGAGACAGTTCCGGTTTTGGTTCTCCCTTTGGTTTGCCCAGGTGAGAGCACAGGATTACTTTGCCGCCGTCAGCGATCAGCTTTTTGATGGTTGGCAGCGCTGCTACCAGACGGTTTTCGTCTGTGATCTTGCCATCTTTCAGAGGTACGTTAAAGTCGCAGCGAACCAGGACTCTTTTGCCTTTTACGTTGATATCATCAACTGATTTTTTATTAAGCATTCTTATTTCCTCCTTGTATCATACATACGATTTCTAATGTGCATCCTCACGGAGCGTTTATCTTAGTCGGAGATTGCACCCCGACTAAGATAAAAAGGATCCGGTCCAAAAGACCGGACCCTCATAGGTCTTCTTTTTCTGTTTTAACTTATGCTAATTCAGAGAAGTATTTGATTGTTCTTACCATCTGAGATGTGTAAGAGTTCTCGTTGTCATACCATGAAACAACCTGTACTTCTGTTGTACCATTGTCCAGAGGCAGAACCATTGTCTGAGTAGCATCAAACAGAGAACCATATCTCATACCAACGATATCGCTGGATACGATTTCGTCTTCGTTGTATCCGTAAGATTCTGTAGCAGATGCTTTCATCTTAGCGTTGATCTCATCTACAGTTACAGTTCCTTCAACAACTGCTGTCAGGATTGTAGTAGAACCTGTAGGGGTCGGTACACGCTGTGCAGAACCGATCAGTTTGCCGTTCAGTTCCGGGATAA
>URUU01000028.1 GCA_900551235.1 uncultured Lachnospiraceae bacterium | reverse complement strand
AATTATAAAGTGAAGCGATATATTCTATCAACTCAAAACCAAATCGCAATAGCCTATCTTTATATAAAACAACAACCTTTTCAACCTGATTTTGAGAGATTCGTCTGATCAATTCCTGAAGCCCTTTTTTCTTATAATTAATCCCAGAACCGATATCACTTATTATCTCAAACGGCTGCCCTTTTGCTAGAAGATATGTCTTGACATTATCAATCTGTCGTTCTAAATCATCTTTTTGCTTATGACTTGAAACACGACAATATCCGATTGTAATGCGATTTCTAGGCTTTACATTCATTACTTGGCTGAGCTGTTCATCAGAATAATATCTATATCCACTTGTTGTAGTATGATGCGGATGAAGTTTTCCGTTAGAATCCCAATTTCGCAACGTTTGTGCAGATACACCTATAATTTTTGAAAATTCATGTATAGAATAATATTTACTCAAAGCATCACTTCCTTTCAATATTATTCTATACTAATAACCTGCAAAATTCAACAGTTGTTTATATACTTTTATAAGTTTTGTTCAGCTGTTCTTTACCTCCGGAGTAAATTTGTTTGCATTTCCTACAAGGTTGATCAGCACCTGCTTCAGTCTCAGCTCATCGCACCAGATCTCTTCGTTCTGAATTTCACAGAAGATAATCTGCAGCTTCTGCCCTTTTTCCTGAACCTGACCTGCCATGATAGTATTCAGTTCCCCGAAAATCTGGGAAATATTACATTTTGTTTCCTTCAGCAGGACTTTGCCGCTTTCAATACGGCTCATTTCCAGAATATCATTGATCAGTGCCAGCAAATGCCTGCTTGCTATGGAAATTTTGGTCAGATATTTTTTCTGCTGAATAACATCCCCATCTGCTTTCAGAGCAAGATCGGTAAAACCAATGATCGCATTCATTGGCGTCCGGATATCATGTGACATATTAAACAGAAAACGGCTTTTACTGATGTTGGCAGCATACACTTTCTGAAGCAGTCCTTCCATTGCCAGCGTTTCTTTCTCTGCGTTCTGATATCTTCTTTTCTTTTCGCGCAGTTTAAGACAAAGAATCGTGATCACATAACATCCTCCAAACAGAAGCACACACAGTCCAAGCACAAATCTTGGATGCATACTCATATACCTTTCCAGACTGATATTTTGTGCTTTATAACTGGTATGCTCCGAAATAATGCGTTCCACTTCTTCTTTTGGCAATGTATGAATACATTTCGTCAAAATACCGCTCAGTTCATGGCTGATCTGACTGCTGATCACAATCTGATACGCATAAGACGGTTCATTCAGAACCGTATAAGCAAGACTCCCTGTTTCGTCCTGATTGACATATTCCTGTGCGGTATAAAAATATACATAAGCGGCATCTGCCTTTCCATCGCGTACTGCTTCCAGGGCCGCCGTCCTGTCCGGATAATCAAGCACCTTTACCCCTTTTGTCAGATCATCTTCTATTCCCTCTTCTCCCTGATAAGAAGCACGCGCTACTGTTTTAATATCTCCCTGAAAATCTTTCCTGGTCACTCTTGCCAGCTTAAGTTCTATATAAGAATCAGTAACTGACAAATCCATCTCTTCCAACTGCGACTCAGAAGAGATGCGTGCATCCATGAACAGATCAATCTCCGGGTTCCCCCGCCAGGAAAGATATTCTTCCCTGTTTTCCGGAACACGTACCTCATACGAGAGTCCGGCCTCCTTCATGATCAGGGCAAAAATATCCGGCAGAATTCCTTTCAGTTCTCCGTTTTTTTCATAAGAATATGGCTCGCGGTCGATGCTGCAGCATGCAACCAGCTTTTTATCTGATGATGCATACTGCCGGATCAGTTCCTTTTCCCTCTCTGTAAAGGTCAGTTCCGCATCATTTTCGATTGCAAAATACTTATATGAGAGTTTTTGTGTCCAGTCATTTTCTGTTGTATTTAACTGATCGATCGCATAATTGATTTTTTCCAGAAGTTCCGTGTTGCCTTTTTTTACGATAACGTAAAAATCAGATTCATTAAATTTTTCAAGAATCCGCTCATTGCGGATGGCACGGATAGAACTGGTAACGATCGCATCCAGTTTTCCCGCCTGCAGATCTTCTTCCAGTTTCTCCATGGAATCATAAATTTTGCTGCGATAGGTGAATCCTTTTTCTTCCGCAAGTTTTTTAAACTGTGTATTTCTGCTGCTTCCTTCCAGCATGCCAACCATAATATCCTGATAAGTCCGGTAATCGCTGGAAATAATATTCATGTTGTCTGCCCGGACATTCAAAGAACCATAGCTGATTCCGATCGGCTCAGAAAAATCAAACTTTTCTTCCCTTTCCGATGTTTTCTCTGCGGAAGTCAGCAGATCGATCTCACCGTCTTCCAGCATCTTCTGCATATCTGACCAGCTTTTATCATATCCGGCATACTCGAACCTGACATCCATAAACCGGGATGCCATGCGCAGGAAATCATAGCCATATCCGCTGCGTGTTCCATCCTCCGCTGTCATATGGTAACCTTCAAACGCAAAAAAACCTGCTTTTACTGTTTCTCTGTTTCCGTCACCTGACTGTCCTGCAAAAGTCTGTCTGCCGCTGCCAAGCAGCAGACAGACACTCAAAGCCAGAAATATCAGGTATTTCCAGAAACACTTTCTCTTTTCTTTTTCTCTTACATCCATCATATGTTATTTCTTTAACTGTTTATCTGCTGTACTGTTTTACAAGTTCCACCAAAATTGCAGTGCTTTTATCCATACCTTCTGCCGTAATGTGTTCATACGGTCCGTGAAAAGCATAGCCGCCGGTTCCCAGATTCGGACAAGGCAATCCCATAAAACTCAGTCTTGCACCATCTGTACCACCGCGGATCGGCTGCACCTTCGGCACGACTCCCACCTGTTCACATGCTTTTTTTGCATTTTCGATCAGATGAAAACATGGACGGATCTTTTCTGCCATGTTTCGATATTGTTCTCTGATCTGAAGATCAACCGTTCCCGCACCGTATTTCTGATTCATGGCATCTGCGATTTCTTTCAGTTTCTGCTGTTTCTGTGCAAACTTGTCCGCATCGTGGTCACGCACAATATATACAAGCTCTGCTCTTTCACAGCTGCCGTTTATTTTGATCAGATGATAAAATCCTTCGTACCCTTCGGTCTGTTCCGGTGTCTCTTCCTGAGGCAGCATCATCTGAATCTCACATCCGACGGCTCCGGCATTGATCATGATGCCCTTTGCACTGCCTGGATGCACATTGACACCCCGGATCGTAAAAACAGCTTCGCAGGCATTGAAATTTTCGTATTCGATCTCGCCTTCCGCACCGCCGTCAACCGTATAGGCAAAATCTGCCCCAAATCCCTCTACGTCAAAATGATCTGCCCCTCTGCCAATCTCTTCGTCCGGCGTAAATGCAAGACAGATCTTCCCATGCGGCACATCACTTCGCAGAACGTATTCTGCCATCGTCATAATTTCTGCAATACCTGCTTTGTCATCTGCTCCGAGGATCGTCGTTCCGTCTGACGTGATCAGCGTACGTCCCTTCAGGCTCTTCAGATGTGGAAAAAGTACGGTATCTAAAACTCTGCCGCCTTCATCAAAAACAAGATTCTGTCCGTCGTAATTTTCATGAAGAACCGGATGGATCGGATTTTCCGTAAATTCTGAAACGGTGTCCATATGGGCGATAAATCCAAGAGATGGATTGTTCTCATAACCTTCCGTTGCCGGAATCGTACCATAGACATAACATTTTCCGTCAACAGCGGCATTTTCTATGCCAAGTTCTTTCATTTCTTCTACAAGCCGCTCCGCCAGTTCAAACTGGCAGGAACTGCTCGGTGTCTCCATACTTTCTTCGCTGCTCGGTGTTTTTACTTTGACATATTCCAACAATCTTTCATATGCACGCATGATTTTCTGCCTCCTGATCCTTTCTCAGATACCAGAAGCCGGAATTCTTCCTGCCATGGCATCTTTTCTTATCAGATATTATAATCCTCTTTGGCAGCCAGGACAACTTGAATTTAAAACTGAGGTCTGTCATTTAATTCATATGCGAGGCTGCTGCTCTTCTTTAACACTTCCCGTTTTTTATTCTGGATCCAGGCACGCCGCCTGCTTTGATCACTGCCCTGCACTTTTTCTGCCTGACTTAAGATTTCTTCGTACTCGTCATATAATTCTTTCGCATAAATATCACAGGAAATGGCTTTTTCCATATTGACAAAACTTTCTTCATAATCTTCTTTTTCCAGTGCACTATAAGCCAGATATTGATAAACTTCTGCCAGATGTGTGTTGTGCGTCAGGATCTGTTCCGCAGCCAGGGCTGCTTCTTCGGCACTCCGGCTTCCTTCCATCACTGTAAGCTGTGCCGGCGTATAAGCAGCATAAAAGCTCAGTGCCTTCCTGGATTCTCCGGCATGATCGAGCAGAAACGGGATTGAAAAATAAACACACCCGGCACTTAAAACGGCCAGGAAAATGCAGTCCTCTATCTTCGTCTTTTTCTTTAGCGTACTCTCTGTTTTTCCGTAATTCAGACAGAGAAGACCCATAAAGCAGATTCCTGTAAACTGCAGATCAAAATCAATCAGCATATACAGCATCACCAACAGCAAGATCTGTTTCTGCATGCATATAAAAATCAACGCTTATGTTGCGTAATGTCTGCAAATTTCCAAAATTTCCAGTGGTAGTTTTTTTTGTTTTCGACTATAATAGACTGGAAAATACATTTGAAGCGATACAGCATTACCACTGTATCAGAATGGAGGACATAATGGAAATTGTATGCTTAGACCTGGAGGGTGTACTGGTACCTGAAATCTGGATTGCTTTTGCAGAAGAAACAGGTATCCCGGAATTAAAGAAAACCACCAGAGATGAACCAGACTACGATAAACTGATGAAGTATCGTCTTAATATTTTGAAAGAACATAATCTGGGACTGAAAGAAATCCAGGAAACGATCGCCAAAATCGATCCGCTCCCTGGAGCAAAAGAATTTCTGGATAAATTAAAAGAACTGACACAGGTTATCATTATCAGCGATACTTTCTCTCAGTTTGCAGGTCCGCTGATGAAAAAACTCGGCTACCCGACTATTTTCTGCAACTCACTTGTTGTTGCTGATGACGGAGAAATCGTTGATTTCAAAATGCGCTGCGAAAAATCCAAATACACAACTGTCAAAGCTCTGCAGTCCATCGGCTACGATACGATCGCAAGCGGCGACAGCCATAACGACCTTGGCATGATCCAGGCAAGCAAAGCAGGCTTTTTATTCAGAAGTACCGATGCGATCAAAGCAGAATACCCGGAATTGCCGGCATTTGAGAGCTATGATGAACTTTATGATGCGATCAGGAACGTGATTGAGGGATAGGCGGAGCGTCTTCTTAACATGCAGGATGCCAGGGGCAAATTTTTTTGACCCTGGCATCTTTTTATTTCGGGCAACAAAAAAAGCGGGTGATGGGAATCGAACCCACGTATCCAGCTTGGAAGGCTGGTGTTCTACCATTGAACTACACCCGCATTTCTCAATGCATCACCTATGATAGCATACCTTTCATGAAAATGCAAGAGAAATTTTTATTTTTTTGAATTTTTTATGTCTGTCTAACGAAGCCATTCTTTTACTGCTTCCACATCTACTTTCAATGCAAGGGCAATTTGCTCAATCGGCATATGAAGTTCAGTAAGAGTAATAGCAGCATCTTTTTTTGCAGTATTGATACCATCATTAAATCCATCAGCTACACCGGCTTCATATTCTGCTTTTCTGAGTTTCCTCTCTTCCTCTTCTTTATCGTATTCGAATATACTCATCGAAATCACCTCCGATTTATTTGCATGAAGAAATTCGGAGAGAATATCGTTACGAATACATTCATCGACAGCCAGCTTAACGGCTTCATTCAATTCCAATTTCTTCGCATACTTACGGACACAATTTACATACTGTGCGTATTCTCTTAAAGTCCGGCATTGCTCCATCAGCTCTTCATTATGTCCCTCGTTGATGTTTATTGTCAGCACTTCCAATTCCAGTTTTGGTTCCCCAGACAGATTTTCAAAAGCTTCCGACAAATGGTTTATCCAATGATCGTTCTTTTTTTCAGTCCCATTATAAAATACAATAAATTGTGGTGCTGGGATTCTCAACAGTTTGGAAGAGTAAAGCGATTTATGATCGACTAATTTTTGATATTCTCTGGAAATGTAGAATAGATCTCGCAGCGGCATATTTGGATTATAAGTAGACTGATATTCATATAAGAACAAATCCGTACCAATAATAAACGCCAGATCATTTTTCATTCCCATATAAATAGCATTTTTCAGTGTGACAATCTCAAGCATTTCCGGATCATCGTAATGGGAATCGCTGACTGCATTATAAAGCGACAATAAATTCTTTCGGTCAGAAAACAGCATACGAAATACCGTATCTTTATAATTGCGCTTTGCAGTTGGTTGTTCTTTTTGTTCCATAGGCCGTACCTCCTTTTTGCAGGAGTGTACAAAAATGGAACAGCCATACGGCTATGCTTTCTTTTTCACAGTTTGAAACTCCTGCTTTTAAATTGATTTGTTTGATTAAAAAGCATGAATTTCTGAAATGTGAATTAGAAAATATAGATGGCATAATGCCAGAGAAATTAAGAAATATGCTTTGAAAATATATTAGCATATAACTCTCATCATTTCAACATATTTATAAAATATAATTAAATTTAACATATATAATAAGTGTCATATATTTTTTATTCTATTATTGCGTCTGTTTTTCAAAATCACCCTTCCGATAATTCACAGTAATGTGCATAAATTCCGCCTTTTTTCAGCAGTTCCTCATGTGTTCCACTCTCTGAGATCCCGTTATCGGCAACAACCAGGATCTGGTCTGCACCGCGGATCGTGGAAAGTCTGTGGGCAATTGTGATCGTAGTTCTATTTTTTGCCAGCTCTTCGAGGCTTTTCTGTATCCAGCGTTCGCTCTCGTTATCCAGTGCACTCGTCGCCTCATCCAGCATAAGGATCGGCGGATTTTTCAGGAAAACCCTGGCGATCGAGATCCTCTGTTTCTGCCCGCCGGAAAGACGTGTTCCCCTTTCACCAACGTAACTGTCATATCCATCCGGCAATGACATGATAAAATCGTGAATATTTGCTTTTTTGGCCGCATCCATGATTTCTTCCATGGAGGCCTCCGGTTTTCCGTAAGCAATATTCTCCCGGATCGTTCCGCAGAACAGATAGACGTCCTGCTGTACCAGTCCGATCTGATTTCTCAGACTCTCCAGCGTCAGCCCTCTGATATCTTTTCCGTCAATGGTGATCCTGCCTCCGGTTACATCGTAGAAACGTGGAAGCAGGGAACAGATCGTAGTTTTGCCACTTCCGGACGGTCCGACCAGTGCGATCGACCTGCCTGCCGGAATCTGGAAACTGACGTGTGACAAAACTGGTGTCTCATCATCCTGATAATGAAAGGAAACATCTTCATAGGATACGTCACCGCATACATTTGTCAGTGGTTTCGCATCTTCTGCATCCTGGATATCCGGCTTTGTCTCGATCACGTCAAGAAATCTGCGAAATCCGGACAGTCCTTTCTGCATCATCTCTGTCAGCTCGACAAGAATCTGTATCGGGCTGATAAAGATTCCAATGTAAAGTGCATACATGGCAAGATCTGCTGCTTCCATTTTTCCGTGTGCGATCAGCCAGCCGCCAAAGACCAGTGTCACCAGGTACATCATTCCCTGGAAAAACAGATTGCTGCTCATAAAACCGCCCATGCAGCGGTAATTTTCATCTTTGGAGATCAGAAATCTTTCATTGCTTCTCCGGAATTTTTTCCGCTCAATCTCCTCATTTGCAAAAGACTGTACTACACGGATCCCGGAAAGAGTATCCTGAAGGCTTGCGTTGATATCTCCGATCTTGCGTCGGTTGTCCATAAACGTTGCCTGCATGCGGCGATTTTGACGCAGGGAAAACAGCAGCATCAGCACGACAAGAAACAGAAGCGGCACTGCCAGTCTCCAGTTGATGAAAAATAAAAAGATAAATGCTCCGACAATCTTGATCAGCGAAATGAACAGATTTTCCGGTCCATGGTGTGCCAGTTCGGAAATGTCAAACAGATCTGATACGAGTTTGCTCATCATCTGACCGGAATTATGCTGATTATAATAAGAGAACGACAGTTTTTCATAATGCTCAAATAATTCCTGTCGCATATCCCGCTCCATCCTTGCTCCCATCATATGTCCCTGACACGTCACATAATACTTGCATAACGCCTGTATTGCATACATAAGCAGCAATCCTGCCCCGATAGGAAGCAGTGCCTGTAAAATCACAGCTGCATCTTTTAAAAACAGCGTTTTTGTCAGACTGCGGAGGATCTGCGGAAATGCAAGATCCACGAAACTGATGATCGCTGCACACAGCAGATCAAGAAAAAACACACCTTTGTAAGGTGCATAATATTTCACAAACTTTTTCAGTGTCTCCACTTTTATTACCTTCTTTCGTTATTATAATTTAAATTTTCAGATTCAAGTCAAACGCACGTGAGATTTGACACGTAAGAATTATCATGCGATTCTTGTCAGCCACCATATACTAATGAACACAAAATCGCCGCATGCCTATTGTAGCATGCAGCGATTTTCGTTACAACTTAAACTTCTTTTTGTTTAAGGGATTCTTTTTTCGTTTTTATTTCTTTTTG
The DNA here is from genome assembly GCA_900551235.1 of uncultured Lachnospiraceae bacterium. Classification (GTDB taxonomy): domain Bacteria; phylum Bacillota; class Clostridia; order Lachnospirales; family Lachnospiraceae; genus Hominisplanchenecus. The sequence goes on along the minus strand of URUU01000028.1, from coordinate 20,177 downwards.
TAAGATGCTTTCTTGCTGAGTTTTGCTTTCTGAAGATTTTTCTTCAGCGTTCTTTGTGTTTTTGCCTTCATCTTCTTTGGAACCTGTACTTTCATCTTAGCGGAAGTACCCTTGAATGCATTCTTGCCGACTTTGACTGCGTTTGTTCCCTTAAAGGTTACGCTTGACAGTTTCGCGGCTTTTAAGAATGCACCTGTTCCGATGTTCTTAACATTCTTTCCGATTACGATGCTTTTCAGTTTCCTGCTGTTCTTGAAAGCATTTTTACCGATTGCCGTTACTTTGAAGTTGTAATTTCCAATCTTCACAGCAGCCGGAATGGTTACTTTTGTTTTCTTCGTTGCTTTCAGTTTCACTGCGGAGACGGTTCCGTTTACCGCATCGGATTTGGTTATTTTGTAAGTAACACCTTTCACATCAATGGTTGTTCCAACTGCCGGAAGCTGTGGTGCCGGATTGTTGTTATTGTTTCCGTTGTTGCTGTTGTTGCCATTATTGTTGTTATTGTTCTGGTTGTCATCTTTCTTGCCGTCATCCGGTTTCTTAACCAGAGCTGTTTTCGCATCATTGACTGCTTTCAGTGCTGCATTTACTTCTTCCTCGGTAGAATTTTTATTCTCCAGAACTTTCTTTGCCTTTGTCAATGCTTCCTGAAGTTTTGCAACCGTTTCCGCTGTATACTCGCCCTGATTGATCGCTTCTGCGGCTGTTACCGTATTCCTCAGCTCTTCTACCTTTTCAGCCGGAGCCGGTTTTGGATCTGCTTCTTTTGCTCTTACCGTGATTGCAAGCTCGCCTGATACTCCGCTTCCATCTTTTGCTGTTGCTTTGATGGTTGTTGTTCCGGCTGCTTTTGCTGTGATCAGACCTGCTTCGCTTATACTTGCTACGTTTATATCTGAACTTGTCCAGGTTACTTCTTTATTGTCTGCATTTTCCGGTAATACAGCTGCTGCTGCCTGCATCGTATCGTCGACGGTCAGCTCTGTCTTATCTGCTGTTACGCTGATGCTTGCTACTTTGACCGGCTGCGGCTGCGGATCCGGAGTCTCACTCTGGAATGTGAATTTTGCATCTGCCCACAGTGCGTGGTCGTTGTGATCTGCATCGCCTTGTTCTACGATCAGACGCAGATCTTTTACTTTGGATACATCGATATCTACAAGGTAGGACTGTCCGTTGGAGATCACATGATCTTTGCGGTACAACTCTTTGCCATCACCTTTGATCACATAATTTACATCTGCTTTGTTTCCAAGTTTCTGGTCTGCACTGATACCGATGCGTGCGGTAAATCTGCTTACGCCCTTGCCTTCCAGGTTAACGCCCAGTTCTGCCGGTGCATGCATAGCTACACCTTTGTCAAAGCTCTGTTTTGTGCCTTCTACATAGACTGCCATCGGATTTCCGCATCCGCAGGCATCTCTTGTGTTTTCGAAGTATCCACCCTGATCAACCGTCCAGTCCATATCGGATACATACAGTTCATTTTGTACTTTGAAGTTGATCGTATAAGTCTTCTCTACTCCGAATACAGAAATGGCTTTGATGGTTGCTGTTCCAGGAACTGCGGTTGCCTGTGTAATGCTTACATTTACATCATCTGATCTTTTAATCGCTTCTACCTTAGGGATTTCTCCTTCTTTGTAGCTGTCTCTCTGGATTGTGTAGGTATATTCGTTCTGTCCGTCACTGAAGTTGTCCAGTTCTTTGCCGTTTACTTTGATTCCGGTCAGCGGCATTCCGGATTTCACGTCTTCGTTGCTCTTTTTCATCATTTCGCTCTCTTCTGTTTTCCTGGTCAGAGGGGAAATGCTGAAGGTCTGTGTATAAGTCTTTCCTGCGGAAATGATGTATTTGCTCAGCGGAGCCGGACCGCAGCTTGCATTTCCAAGTCCGCGCTGCATCAGATCTACTGTCAGGATTGTATTTTCCTGTACAGGTACCTGATATGGATGGCGGAAGGATGCCAGATCCTCTGCTTTGTAGTGCAGTGCTCCGGATTCCATCTCGCTGTCGGAAGATACGAGGAGACCTGTGCCGTCTTCTGCTGTCAGTGCTGTCCATCTTACACCTGTGTGGTTTCCGTTTTCCTGAGGTTTTACATATTTTTTTTCAAACTGTTCGGTTACGGTGCTGTTGTATATACCAAGTTTTGCACCGGTGTTGCGGTCAACGTAGTTTGCCTGCGGACCGTTTCCGTAGTATGTCAGTTTTTCGTAATCTTTTGCAACTGTCATCTTCATACCGATTCTTGCAATATTTCCTGCAGAAGCACTCGGTGTAACCGTATTTGTTACTACGATCTCACCATTTCCATAGATCATGTAATCAATGCTGTTCGGTGTATTCACATCCGGGATGCTTCCGAATACATGAATGTTGACTACTTTGTCTTTCTTATCTACAGTGATGCCGTTTTCATCCAGAGTAAAGTTCTGTGCTGCATTCTTCATCGCTTCTGAGAAAGACGGGTCGTTGCTGACCGGTGCACGGTAGTAGTTCGGAACCGGTCCGTTCTCCAGCAGGGTCTTGCCGTCTACTTTGTAGCTTGTGATGTAACCCTGTGCTTTGTCGATCACGACTTCAAATGTTTTGCCGTTTGTTTTGGATGTCTTTCCGGTAACAGTGATCGCATCATCACTCTCTGCTACGTTTACTTTATCCATGTCAGCTGCACTGATCGTCGGCTGTGCTTTTTCCGGAGTGTAAGCAAGATCAAATTCTTCGAATGCGATCTCATCACCTGCGTGTCCGAAGTAATCGCCTGCCCATGTGGCATCTTCTTTGAGTGTTACGGAAAGGTTCAGTGTGTAGTCGGAACCTGCTGTCGCACTTACTTTCGGGAAGTTTGCAAGTGTTACGGTAGATTCTGCCTGCGGCGCAACGTTCTTCTGCGCATCCGTCAGGGTACCGCTTCCGATCACTTTGTTATCTTCTTTCAGTGTCCAGGAAACATTGTATTTGTCCAGGTTGGTGTTCAGGAACTCGTTTACAATACGTACTTTGCCGGTTGCTGCTTCGCCGTCATCGTAGAAAGAAACTTCCTGATGTACTTTTTTCACTTCGTACAGCTCTGCGGATGGGGTACGGTCTGCATTTAAGATACCGTTTGCACAGAAATCGTTATCGTTTACCGTTTCTCCCCAGTCCCCGCCGTATGCGAAGTAAGTGCCTTCCGGATAATCGGTGCTTTCTGCTTTCATGGAATCTGCACCAAAATCAATCGCATAGGATACGTTATCTTTTACGCTTTCAAGGCTTGTGCCGGTTGCTGTGATCTGGTCTGTAGTAAGTGCGCCTTTGATCACGGCTGCACGGTCGATATAACCATTAAATGCCCTTCCGCTTATATCAGCAGAAGCACCGACGGTAATATTCAGTGTATTGTCAGATGTATCGCAGGAATCCAGCGCTGTTCTTCTTGCTGCATTTCCAATCTGAACACCGTCGTAATACAGTTTATATTCTGTTCCTGCATAAGTTGCTGTCAGACGATGCCAATTGCCATCGGTAAAGTTCTCCGGAATATTTGCTGTCAACGTACCCGCATTGTAACCATCTACGAAAAATTCAAAGTTGCCATCTTTATTGATCTGCAGATTGTATCCTGCACTGTCTCCTCTGGAGATAAATGCCTGTGCAGATTTTGTGAAATTCTCAGCCGGTTTTACCCATACATCCAGTGTGATACCGGTTGTACTGTTGGTTGCAAGTGCCGCACTGTCTGCTGCCACATAAGCGCCTTTGATTGCTTTTGTATTGTTTTGTCCTTCTGCGACAGAACCTTCAAAGGTTGTTTCTTTCCTGGTATTCGGGTCTGTAATCTTATAAACAGTAGTGTTTTCAATCTTTGTTGAAACAGACTGATCGATCCAATCCCAGATAAATCCGCCCTGTGCATTCGGGTAGTTACGGAAGATCTCCCAGTACTCTTTAAAGTTACCAAGAGCATTACCCATGGCATGTGCATACTCAGACTGGATATAAGGCAGTTTGTTGTTCTTGCCTGTTACCTGGCTGAGAACAGAATCTACACCCCAGTACTGGCTGGAATAAATATCTACCATGGATTCTTCTCTCTTTCCTTTTGTATAGCGGTTGTCACGCTCGTATTTACGGATACGGGACGGGTCACGCTGCAGGATCCACTGGGAAGAGTTGTAGAAGCAGTAATTCTCGTCCATGTTGTAGACTTTGTAGGTTGCCTCATTACCAAGTGACCAGATGACTACAGATGGATGGTTCTTATCACGCTCTACCATGTTCTGGGTACGGTCCATAACGGAAGTGTTCCAGATTGGATATCCAGACGGGATGTTGCTGTTTACCGCACCGATGTGGGACTCTGCGTTTGTCTCATCGCAGATATAAATACCCAGCTCATCTGCCAGTCCGTACATATATGGATTGTTCGGATAGTGGCTGGTACGGATGGCATTGACGTTGAACTGTTTCATCATCTTCAGATCCGTCGTGATATCTTCTCTGGAGATCGCACGTCCGTCCTGGTCATCTGTTTCATGACGGTTTGTACCACGGAACATGATCTTTTCGCCGTTGATCTGCACCTGTTCCTGACCTGCATCGTTGATATCTACTTTGCTGATCTCGCGGAATCCGACTCTCTGAACAGTGGTCTCCACAACATTGCCTTTTTCATCTTTTAACTGAACAAGAAGCATATACAGATTCGGTGTATCTGCAAACCACTTCTTCGGATTGGTTACTTTTTTATCGCCGGTAAAGTGTGCACCCTTGTCATCTGCTTTTGCTTCCACAGTTGTCTTTGCTTCCGGAACGGTCGCTTCGATCACCATCGGCTCGGACCATACTTTTGTCCGACCGTCAATCTCATACAAGTCAGCCGATACGGTATATTTCTTACCTGCTGCATCTGTATCACCGAGGTTGCGGATATCTGCATCCAAGATCAGAGTTGCATCTTTATAATCATCATCCAGATCTGTCTTTACAAACAGGTCACGCATCTCTACTTTTGCTTTAGAGTAAAGATTTACATCACGGAAAATACCGCTCATACGGATAAAGTCCTGGTTCTCCAGATAACTTCCGGTGGACCAGCGGTAAACTTCTACTGCGATAGTATTTTCGCCTTTTTGCAGATAGCTTGTGATATTAAACTCATCGGTCGTGTAACTGTCCTCACCATAGCCGACTCTGTGACCGTTTACATATAAATAGAATGCGGACTCTACACCTTCAAAGGATACGAAGACATCTCTTCCGTCCCAGTCAGAAGGAACGGTAAAGGTTCTCTTGTACTGGCCGACGCTGTTTTTTACGGTCGGTGCTGTAACGTTTTCACCCAGCGTAACCGTCTCGTAGTTCTGCCATGGATATCTCTGGTTTACATAGATCGGCTTTTCGTATTTGAAATTGCCGTCTGCATCTTTGATCGTCTGGATGGAGCTTGGAACTTTGATGTCATCCCAGGTGGACGTATCCCAGTTCTCCACATAATTTTTTGCATCTGCACCTTTTGCCTTTTTTTCACGGTCTGCCGGTTTCTGGGCAAATTTGAATTTCCAGGTACCGTTCAGGGACTGTTTGTAAGCGGACTCGGATGCATCCACATCCAGAACGGATTTTTCATTTGTCAAAGCTTTTTCTGCGGACTCATATGGTGTGAAATACGCATGTGCCGGTTCACGGTTCTCCTCTACTTTGTCGATCTGGTCGTACCATTCTTCTCCTGCAAAGCTGCTGTCTGCGGCATTTACCGGAAGTGTGAAGCTTCCGATACCGGTCAGAAGCTCTCCGCCGATCATGGCACCGGCCAGCACAACAGACAAAATTTTCTTTCTTAAATGCATGTACATTCCTCCTTTTTTGCATTCTTTCCTTTGTAACTGTTCCATTTTGTTACAGCTACGGTTTTTCTTTTCTTCCTCTCTTTTCGCAGGCTTTTTCAGAATATTCCTGAAATCTCTGCGAAAAATGAAGTCCCGCCATGCGGGACTTCCAGCACCCTTTCGGGATACATGTTAAATTTATTATAGTACGTTTTCGTGGTTTTGTCCATATTGACTCTGTTTTTTTTATTATGTACATGGTTTTTAGTGATTTTGTACATATCTTTTGTCTGTTTCTTGGTAATTTTGCTTATTCGATGGTCAGAATATCAATAAAACCAGTTACTTCAAAAACATCCATCACATTTTCATTGACTTTGCGGATCACCATACTTCCCTGGCGGTTCATTACCTTCTGTGCAGACAGGATCACACGCAGTCCTGCCGAAGAAATATATTCCAGCTTTTCAAAATCAAAAATCAGTTCTTCTATCCCTGCAATGCTGCTTTTCAGTTCTGCTTCCAGGTTCGGAGCCGTTGTCGTGTCCAGTCTGCCTTCCAGCGTGATCGTCAGTTGATTTCCTTCCTGTTCTTTTCTGATTTCCATGTCTTTTCCTCCTAGTATATGTTATTATTTGTTTTTGTTTTGATTACTGAATATCCTTTCGGATCGTAAGAATATTTTTTCCATTCTGATAATGGTATTCTACCTGATCCATACTCTTTTTGACAATGTAAATTCCCAGTCCGCCGATTTTCCTTTCTTCTGCTGAAAGCGTAATATCCGGATCTTCTTTCAAAAGTGGATTATATGGGATGCCATCATCCTCAAAGGTAATAATAATCTGCAGCGGTTCTCCTCCGCTCTGAACCCGGATCCGTGCATTTCCTTTCTGTTCTCTGTAGGCATAGCTGGCAATATTGACATAAATCTCCTCCACTGCCACTGCAATCTGCATCTGCATTTTCATGGAACAATGATACACCTCCATCTGTTCTTCCACAAAAGCCATGACTTCATCCAGATTTTCAAGTGTTGCCTGAACTGTTTTTTCCCTCATTGTCTGCCTCCTTTCTCTTTCCCTGCCCTCTGGCAGAATACGGACATGTGCTCCTTTGTACTTTTACTCTTTGCCTTTATAGATCATGGAAAGCATGGTGATATCATCAAACTGCGGTGCCTGTTTCACAAATACTTCCATTGCTTTCTGCACCTCCCGGATCACTTCTTCGCTGGCTGCATCCGGATTCTGGTTCAGTGCTTCCAGCATGCGGTCCGTGCCAAACAGTTCGTTTTCTGCGTTGGTCGCTTCCGGTACCCCATCCGTGTATACAAAAAGACTGTCTCCTTTCTCCAGAGTGATCTCATACTCCCGGTATCTGCTTCCTTCCATACCTGCCAGTACAAATCCATGTTTGTCATGCAGCAGTTCATACTGACCTCCCACACGGCGGATCGCCGGGTACTCATGTCCTGCATTGGCACATACCATGTGTCCGGTGGAGATCTGCATGACACCAAGCCATACCGTTACAAACATTTCTGCTTCGTTATTTTCACACAACTGCGTATTGACCTGTGAAAGTACCTCTTTTGGTGAAATTCCGCTCTGCGCGGTATTTTTCAGCAAAGTCTTGGCAATGACCATAAACAGTGCCGCCGGAACACCTTTTCCGGATACGTCCGCCATGACCAGTGCGATATGATCCTCATCGATCAGGAAGAAATCATAAAAATCGCCGCCCACTTCTTTTGCCGGATCCATGCTGGCATAAATGTCAAATTCATTCCGATCCGGAAATGCCGGGAAAATACACGGCAGCATCGATGCCTGAATCTGGGTTGCGATATTCAGTTCTGCCCCCATACGCTCTTTTTCTGCAGTTACTTCTGTCAGATGGTCGATGTAGTCATTGATCTCCATTTCCATGGTTTTGATGGATTCGCTCAGCTCCTCAATCTCATCTCCGGTATGGATATTGAGCTGGGAGATGGCTGTCTGCGTCTTTTTGGTACTCTCCTTGTCTTTGACAAACAGCGCGGCTGCCTGCGACAGACTTTTGACCGGAACAAGCAGGATGCGGTTGATGCCGGCGAGGATCAGAAGACAGATCACAATCGTAATGCCAACCAGCACCAGACAGAGATTCTGCAGAAATTCCTGGCGGTTTTTCATAATGTCATCCATGGAAACGTCAATGCAGGCAGTTCCTACCACTTCACCATTCTGGTCATAGATTCCTGCACCCGCGGAACACAGCCAGCCATATTCTTCATAATTTGTTATATATGCCGGGAAATCATAATTTCCTTTTTTCATTTCTCTGGCATTGCTCTCCTCAAACGGATCACAGGTTCCGACCGGACACACATCTGTATTAAGCGAACCGTCTACCAGATATACACCATAATAGGTTTCCACATCCATATATCCGATGTAAATGGAATTTACCTTATTTGCCTGACTGATCTTCTGAAGCAGCTTCAGTGTGCTTTTGTACTGCGGCAGTTCTTCCACCGACTGATAACGTGCATAATATTCCTGCCACTGCTGTTCATCAAAATTTTCAAAATCAGGCACACCTCCATTTTCCTCACAGATATTCCGGTAAATCTGCATAACGGCATCGCGGATCACTGCCACATCCTCCGCGTGAACGGAAACAGCTTCCGTTTTTGCCAGATTCATCGTCATCGTTTTGTACTGGTCATAGATTGTTCCGGAATATACATTGTAGCTGATCGCCACCGCCACGACCATCAGCAGCAGTGCCGCCACAAGAGTCGCTCCCACAGTCTTGATTTTTAATGAAATTTTCACGCTTTATCTCCTCCTTTGCTTTCTTTAAATCCTTACGATCAGCGAATTAAATCCCTGATACTGCCGGTAGAAAAATTCTTTTGCCTTCTGTTTGATCACCAGCATTCCCATCGCATCCATATCATAACTTCCATCCTTGCTGACTTTCTCCGTTTCCACGGAAAATGGATTGAAAATCTTTGCATTATCCCGGATATGAAGTTCAAAACTGCCATCTTCCATGGCAATCAGTGTAATCTGGATGTAACCTTCCGTATCTTCTTCAAATCCTTTTTTGAAGATCAGCAGACAGATTTCCTCTACCGTCATGGTCATATAATAAAGCTGTTTGGGATTCGCTCCCCAGCCTTCCCCGAAAGCTTCTACTTCTTCTAACAGCCAGCCCAGATCTTCATTCCGGTTCTCGATCGTTTTGCGGAAAATCCGGTCGCTGCCCGGCATATCGGAAGCACGGTTTTTTCTGTTCCAGAAAAGAAAAATCAGCAAAGAAAACAGCTCCGTTGCCGGGAACAGAAACCAGAACCACGTCATTCCCAGTGGTGCAAAAAGCAGCGTGCATGGGATCAGCACTGCCGCACCGCGCAGGGTTGCCATCACAAAAGCCGGTTTTTCTTCCTCACAGGACTGATAGTAACCTTCCAGCAAAACATTCAGTCCGCCAACCACAGCACCGATACAGTAGATGCGGATCGCACGGTTTCCCATAGAAATAACTTCCGGCTGTGTCAGTCCAAAAATCCGGCACATCGCAGATGACACAATGCACAAAATGACTGCCGCCGTGATCCCTGCAAGACTGCCCCAGAAGAAACCAAGTCTGCGTATGCTCTGTTTCCCTTCTTCGTTATGCTCCCCACAATAGGTGCTGACCAGCGGCTGCATGGCTTTTACCGTTCCATCGTACAAATAGAGAATCAGATAGGATACATTCTGAATCAGGTCGAAAACGGCTACACCTGCCTCACCGCTGTAATGCAGAAGTGTATGATTGATGATCAGCAAAAACAAAAACTGCCATATATACTGTACTGAGGTGGCAAAACCGGTTCGGAAACATTCCCACTGTTCCCGGAAGCGAATGGCACACAGGCGGAGTTTTAAGGTATGGTGTTTTGAGAAAATGCCCGGAAGATAGAACAGGATCGCAATTGTCTGTCCAAGCACCGTTGAAAGCGCCGCTCCGAACGCCCCCATATCCAGAACCAGAACAAACATGAAATTCATCGCCAGATCGGACAGATTTGCCACGGTAAAGCCAAAACTTGCCAGCTTCTGATTATCATCGTTGCGCAGATAATAATTTAAAAGATAGGATATAAACAGAACCGGCATACCGGTTACGATCGTCCGCACATATTCGCTGCTGACTTCAAAAAGAGCCCCATCTGCTTTTGTCACTCCAAGTAATCTCATCCACTGCGGCAGGAACAGATTTCCTGCCACGGCAAGTATAGTGCTGACCAGCATGCCCGCCATCAGGATCTGATTGAAATTATCGACCGCCTCCTCTGTCTTTCCCTCCCCAAGATATTTCGAATATTTTACTGAGCCGCCGATGCCAAGTCCATGTACCAGCACATTGATGACCATAAACACCGGAAGGGCAAGACTCACTGCGGCAAGGCCGGTCGCACCCATCCGCTGTCCGATCACGATCGCATCTGCCATATCGCCTACCGCCAGTCCAAGTGCCGATACCATGGAAGGTGCCAGAAGGCGTGCAAACATTTTTCCGCTAAACTGGTCCTGTTCTTTTCTTTTCATTACTCAGTTCCCCCCTTTCTTTGTCTCTGCCCTGTATTTTGCCATCCATACTTTATTTTTGGAAACCGGGGCCATATGATGTTTCATCATCCGCAGTCCGGCAATCCCCAGATCCTCTTCTCCGTTCATCAGACAGAAGCTTTCATCTGACAGCAGGAAAAATGCTCTCTGCGTATAATAAGCCAGACCAGAAATCTCAGGATCGTGTTTTTCCAGACATCCATCCAGGATGCCGTCAGCGAGCGGAAAACCAAATGCCACTGCGGCCGGCTTCTGATCCACATAGACGAGCACCCCAAAAAGTCCCAGTTCTTTTCGATATTCCCATGCCCGCACGGCGACTCCTTCATCCTGCAGTCCGGCAAAGCCTTCTTTATGTCCTGTGCCGGAATGCTTTCCAAGCACCGCTTCCACATCAGCAATGTTGCTCTCATCGCACAGGACAGCTTTCATTTCATGCGTACGCTCAAGCCTGTGGATCTGCTTTCGAAAGCCGGCAAATCTTTTCCCGGAAAGTGTTTCAAACTCCTGCCGGCTGTAAAGATATTCCTCTCCTTCCGGCATCTCCGTTATCTGAAAACAGGATGGATATTCCTGTTCCAGAAAATCCAGATCCTCCTCCCTTAGATAAAACAAAGTAAACACTTCCTGTTTTTGCATCTGTTCCTGGAGAAATCTTTTTTTCTTTTCTTTGTTTCCACATGGAAAAAACCATGCATTTTCTCCGTATACCGTACTTTTTACCGTAAAAAAATCTGTCTCCTGATAAAGGGTAAGCCCCATTTTTTCTTTCCAGATCCAAAGAGAATCAAATGCATGGGAAGATAACTGATGTCCGTACTTTCTGCGGATCTGCTCTATTTCCTCTTTCCTTTTAAAGTCCACGTTATTCCCTCACTCTCTGTCGTTCCACAAGTTCTGCAAAAAAGCCGTTTTTTGCAATCAGTTCCTCATATGTCCCATCTTCCGCGATCCTGCCGCCATCCAGCATGACAATGCGGTCACACTGCCGGATCGTGGAAAGCCGGTGCGCGATGACAATTCTTGTACATTTCAGTCCATCCAGTGCCTCAGACACGATCTTCTGTGTAATATTGTCCAGAGCACTGGTCGCCTCATCCAGAAACAGGATCTTTGGTTTTGCCGCCACTGCCCTGGCAATCATAAGACGCTGTTTCTGACCGCCGGAAAATCCACTTCCGCTTTCTGCGATCAGCGTATGCATCCCCATCGGCATCTGCCGGATATCTTCTGCAAGCCCTGCCATCTCTGCTGCCTGCCATGCATCTTCTACGGTAAGATGCGGAGCCGAGATGACAATATTCGAATAGATGCTGCCAGGAAATATCTTTCCGTTCTGCATCACAACACCCATATATTTACGCAGAGATTTCAGATCCAGGCTGCTTAAATCCTTTCCATCGTAATAGACGGCTCCTTTTACCGGTTTCTCAAATCCGAGCATCAGCCGCATCAGCGTTGATTTTCCGCATCCGGTTTTCCCCACGATTGCCACATACTGTCCCTGCCGGATCTTCAGGGAAAGATTTTCAAACAACATCGGCATGGATTTCTGATAACGAAAAGAAACGTTCGTAAGTTCAATTCCTCCGCTCAGTCTTGTAACCATCTGCTTATCTTCGGATATTTCCGGTACTTCCTCCAGAACCGGACGGATGATATCAAAAACAGCACAGATTCTTGCAAAGATACCGGAAGTTTCCATCAGAACGGAACAGGCAGCCATCAGCGTTGCGTATGCTGCATGAAAGGACATATATGCAGGCATGCTGATCCCGTTTTTGATTGCATGCGTATAAATCAGAAGATTTCCACCAAGAAAAATCACCGTCTTTAATATATTTTCACATCTTATAAAGAGCGGCGGATTATATTCCAGTTCGGCATATTCTTTGTACTGTTTTGCCCATTTTCCAAACGCACGCTGTTCCGAACCGGACATGCGGATTTTCGAAATCCCAAGAAACAGTGCATAGACCAGTCCGCTTTCTTTTGCAGAACATACCCTTTTTTCACGTTCCAGATGAATTTTTGCCAATGTCTGTATCAGGAACAATATCAAAAGGAAACACAGGATCAAAAGCACACTTCCGGTCAGCGACGGTGCATAAATATGAACCTGTATCATACAGACAGCAAACGTAAGCACAGCCGTGCCCGCCATCAGCACTGCTTCCAGTGCCATACCACACACACCGCTTAGATCCTGCATCCTGCCTGCCAGTTCTCCGGTGCTGTACCTGCGGAAAAATCCTGCCGGAAGTGAAAGCACACGCATCATCGCCGCGCTTTCAATCGAAATACTGATCCTCGTTTTCATTTTCGCAAGCAGGATTTCACGGATCATTTGAAACAGCACCGCTGAAATCCCGGTTCCGATCAGCAGCAAAGCGCACGACATCAGCACATTCATCCCGCCCTGTGCTATACCTTTTTCAAAGACCAGAGCGTTGGCACAGACCGGAAAAATACCAGTCAATGTTACCGCTAGCGCTGCAAAAAAAATAGCAGCGAGATCGGATGTGGATAAGCTCTGTACTGCATAAAGAAACAATTCTTTTGCATGAATTGCCTTAAGCGGCAGTGGTTTATAAAAACACAGTGCCTCATCGGAAAGTGCTTCTACGTTCTGTGCATTTGCCTTTACCTGCTGCCCGCTTTCCTCTTCCAGAAAGACATAGCCGCCGGAACCATCCGGCAGGATCGCCACTGCTTTTTTGCTTTCCCGGTAAGTCCCAAGCATCGCACCGATTCCGTCCTGATACCAGCTTCCGGTAAGCATGACCTTTCTTCTCATAAATCCTGAAGGACGCATCAGATATTCCAGGATACTTTCGGTATCTTTCAGGCTGCCCGGGATTTCTCTTGGTTTCACATGATAATATTTCAAAATCTGTTCAATGGACTCAATCGCTGCAACTCTCTCATCCTCATGATATTCCCGGATCCGCTTTTTCCCCATTACGATGCCTGCCATATCCTGAAGCGCGTCACAGAAAGTATCCTCATCCATTTTTACTTTCTGCTTGATCTGCTCATCAAACCATCCCACACCGTTACCTCCGTCTATATTTTTTCTTTATTCATTCATCACCAGTTTTGTATACAGACCGCCTGCTTTCATCAGCTCTTCATGCTTTCCGCGTTCCACGATCTTTCCTCTGTCCATGACAATGATCTCATCACAGTCACGGATCGTAGAAAGACGGTGTGCCACTACGATACAGGTAATTCCCCGCTCTTTGATCGAGCGGACGACTTCGTACTCTGTTCTGGCATCCAGTGCTGAAGTCGCTTCATCCATAAGAATGATCGTCGGATCCTGTGCCAGCACGCGTGCGATCTCCAGCCGCTGTCTCTGTCCGCCGGAAAAGTCCCTTCCTCCGTCCAGGATCTGGTACTGATAACCGCCGTCACGGTTCATGATATCGGCATGAAGCTGTGCGTCTCTTGCCGCAAGGATCATCTCATAATCCTCGATCGTGGAATCCCACATTTTTATATTATTTGCGATCGTATCTTCAAACAGGATAATATCCTGATCGACAACTGCCAGCGAACCGGTAAAGACTTTGCGATGGATTTCCGAAATCGGTTTCCCGCCAAAAAGGATCTCGCCTTCCCACGGTTTGTACAGTCCGGAGATCAGTTTGGACACCGTCGATTTTCCACATCCGGAAGCACCCACAAGTGCCACTCGTTCTCCCGGACGGATCTGAAGATTAAAATTTTCAATCAGCGGCTCTTCCAGGGAAGAATAACCAAAGGTAACATTTTTCAGCTCTACAGAACCGTCCAGCTTATCGTATTCTCCATCCTGTGAAAGTTCTTCTTTCTGTGTATAAGGATCGACCGGGTACTGCATCACATCTTCTACCCGCTCCATGTTGCTTTTCATCTCCTGCAGTTCCTGCCCGGCTGCGGTAAATGTCTCCAGTGGATCACGGAATGCCGCCATAAATCCCTGAAAAGCAAGCAGCATGCCGACAGTAAAATTCCCCTTTATCACAAACCATGCACCAAGAGACAGGATCACCGTATCGGAAATCTTCTCCACGATCAGCGGTATCATCCCCATGTATGTATTGACTTTCGTATAACGGACCTGCTGCGTGTTGACCGCCGCCTGAAGTCCTGCCCATTTTTCAAAAAATCCATTGTCTGCACCACTTGATTTGATTGTCTCGATCATCTCAATACCGGCATACGTCGTGCCGTCCAGATTACCCTGGTCGCGCATCTGTACCCTGGTAATGTTGCTGCGCTCCTCTGTCATTTTGCGTACTGCCGCAATATGAAGCAGCGTAGCTGCAATCCCCACACAGGAAAGCGCAACACTGTATCGTAGCATGATGATCAGATAAAAGATCAGCATAATAAAATTCAACACCATCGGTGTAAAAATCTGGATCAGTTTTGCGGCAATATCCTGATTTGCTTTCTGTCTGGCGGCGATATCTCCTGCCATGCGCTGGGTAAAAAATTCGACCGGAAGACGCAGTACATGCCATAAGAACTGTGCATTTGCAGCAATCGCAAGTTTTCCTCTGATTTTCTGCATATTCCATTCCCTCACTGTCAGAGCAAGGATCTGCAGGATCGTCACCGCCAGGATTCCTGCGGCAAAAACATGCATCCATTCACCTGAGCTTCCCGGCAGGATCTGATCCAAGAAAATCCTGGAAAATACCGGCTGCAAAATCCCAAGTGCAGCGGTGATCACCGAGAGAAGTATCAGAAAAGCGATAATATCACCGGTCCCGTTCAGCCTTTTCCCGGCAAATGCCAGAACACTCTTTGGCATGCCTCCCGTTTCAAACTCTTCGCCAGGCTCAAACATCAGACACACACCGGTAAAGTTTTCATCGAATTCTTCCATGGAAACTTCTATATAGCCCCGCGCCGGATCGTTGAGCACTGCTTTTCCTTTGCGAAATCCATTAAGCACCACAAAATGCTGGAACCCCCAGTGTATAATGCACGGAAATGTCCCTTCTTCCATCAGTTCCTGCGGCTCATAGCGATAAGCTTCCACTTCCAGTCCATAACCAACTGCTGCCTGGTAAATATTTTTGGCATTGGAACCATTTCTGGAAACACCGCATGCGGCACGCATTTCTTCCAGAGAAACCCAGCGTCTGTAATAAGCAAGGATCATACAAAGAGATGCTGCTCCACATTCCAGTGCTTCCATCTGCATGATCACCGGTGTTTTGGCAGTTCCCTTTGTTTTCGGTCTGGGAATATCCTTTTTCATCTTCTGCCTCCTTTAATTTAAAAGGTAGTGAATGGGACTGACGCGATCCGTCACAATGGAAACCGACTGTATCCCATCTTCGGTACCTTCTGAGATGATTACCGGATAACGCCATTCCCCTGTCTCGATCCCAAGTGCATGCACCATGCTTTCGCTTCCCAGTTTTTCTGCCATCATCTCATAACTTTCCGGCAGCTCTGCTGCCATAAGAACCACTCCTTTGTTTTTCCCGGAAACGGTTTTCATACAGGCTTCCACCTGATGGATTTCTTCCTCTGTCAGATAACATGTAGTAATCCCATTTTCCGACCATCCTCTGGTATCGACCGTAATCTCCAGCGTTCCGGTCGCCGCCCAGATCCAGACTGACAGCAGCAACAGCAAAATTGCTGCCAGGAACAGAAATCCTCCCGGACGCGTCACTTTGATATAGTGATCCAACTGCTCCGGGTCAGAGATCCGCTCAATACTTTTCTCCCTGAACAAATTTCCCATCCTTTTCTCCTTCCTTCTCATTTCTTTATCTGCTTTTTCTCTGTACCCTTTTCTCCCATAAGCTTTTTCAGGATCTCTCCCACTTCTTCCGGGGCATCTTCCGTAAAGAAATGTTTCTGCCCGGCAAGGCAGACGATACGATACGGTTTCGGAATCCATCTGCGCCATTTCCGGTACTTTCTCTGACTGTTTGCGGTCAGCGGGTCTTTCTCCCCAAACACAAGCGTCACCGGACATTCCGGAACCAGCTGCTTTCTTTTTCTCATATAACAGGCACTTCTTCTCACTTCCTGCCGGAAGATTTCAAGAAAATGACTGCCGACCTGGACGTCTTTTCCCCGGAGCCGCCGGAGCATTTTGCGGATCATGTCATCTGTCAGGAAATCCCACAAGCTGCAGACATGACTGCCAAAAGCAAAGCCTTCATAAGGAAGTGATTCGCATATGATCAACCCTGCCATTCTTTTTTTCATCCTGCGTGAAAGTTCCAGTGCCAGTGCACTTCCTATACAGTCACCAAGCAGATACACCGTCTGATAATTTTTGATTTCTTTGCATCCTGCCACCTCTGCCGCTATACTCTCCACACTTTTCTCTCCATAAGCTGCCGGATTGAGCGAGGCCAGATCGACTTTTTCTTTCAGGAGCTCCGGATACTTCCAGAACGATGCCGGACTGCCGCCCGCAAACGGAACCATTAAAAGCAGTGTTTTTTCGTTCTCATTTCTCAGGAAAACGACAGGTTCAGGTGCATCTTTTCCTGCTGCTAACTGCCGGATGGTCGGATTCGCATAAACTTCTCCGTATGCAAGCCGGATTCCATAGGATTCACACTGTGCAAGAAAACGCAAAAGCATAAGCGAGTCCATGCCGATCGCAAACAGATTGTCCTCTGTGGTGATTCCCCGGTATCCCATCAGTTTTTCTGCCAGTGAGACCATGATCCTTTCTTTTCTTCCTCTCACCCAGTCTTTTGAAAATGTGCTTTTGGCAGACAGGTTTGCCGTGGTCTGCGTATATCTGCGCTCCAGTTCTTTTCGGTCTGCCTTTCCATGTTTTCCTGTTGGAATCTCATCAACGCAGACCGCTGCTTTTGGCACCTCATAGTATGGAAGTTCTTTTGCCGCTTTTTCTCTGATCTGTCTGTCAGTCAGCTCTCCTTTGTAAAAATCAATCAACTGCTCTTTGATGCACAGTACAATATGACGCGTTCCGGGAAACCATCTTTCCAGACTTTGCTCTATTTCTGTAAGATTTACGCGCATTCCCCGCAGTTTTATCTGATGATCCATTCTGCCAAGGTAATACAGCCAGCCATCCTTCGAAAGAACTGCCAGATCACCCGTATGATACTGCGACTCTCCTGCTTCGTCCTCATAGTCCATACCGACCAGTTCCCCCTGTATGACCAGTTCTCCGATCTCTCCACAGGGAAGCATCTCCCCGTAAAGGTTCTGCACCGTAAGGTGCGTATTCCACACCGGTCTGCCGATTGGGATCTGGGATTCTTTTCCGGTGCAGCGGTAATAACTGACGTCGATCGTACATTCGGTCGGACCGTAAAGGTTGTAGATCTCTGTACTTTTCAGCAGTTTCTTTGCCTTTTTCACCTGCTCTGCCAGAAGTGCTTCGCCGGAGCAAATGACGTACTGAAGATCCGGAAACTGCCATTTGCGCCGCTGTGCATATTCTAAAAACTGCTCCAGCATGGACGGTACAAAATGCACCATCGTCACCCGTTCCCGCAGGAGTACCTGCGCGATCGCATCCGGCTCTGCTTCCTTTCCATCTTCCAGAAGGACTTCTGTTTTTCCAAATGCCGGCGGCAGCACCAGTTCCCATATCGAAACATCAAACGTATTTCTTGTTTTCTGAAGAATCACATCCGTTCCTTCCCCAAATACCGACTGCATCCATTCCAGGCGGCAGCACAGCGACCGGTGGGAAATCCGGACAGCTTTTGGTTCTCCGGTCGTCCCGGATGTATACATCTGATATGCCGGAACATCTGCAAGTTCATTTAAATCATATTTTTCTTCTGATATATTGAACTCCGGATTTGTGCTAAACAATTCTTTTTCCGATCTCTCTGCCATTTTTTCATCGAGATACGCATCTGTCAGAAATAGAGTACATTCCCCCGCGATCTTCTTTTTTCTTTCCATGGAATCATGGATACTGACCGGAAGAAATCCACATCCGCACAGCCATGCCGCATAGACTGCAGCCGGCAGACGCGGTGTCCGCTTCAGGCACAGACCGATCATATGCCCTTTTTGAAAATCTGCTTCTTTCTGTATCCGGTCAGCAAGGTGCAGGACAAGCCGGTGGAACTTCCGGTAACTCCATGTTTCTTCCTGCCAGATCAGAACAGTCTGTTCCGGTTTTGCCTTCACCATCTCCAGATAACGCTGCGGCAGTGATTTTTCCGGCTTCCATCGGAACGTATCATTCCATTCTGCCATAAACTGCTTTTCTTCCCCGGATAAGATTTCCAGTTCTTTCAGCGGTTTTTCCGGTTCTTTTACGATCTGCCCCATCACCTTTAGAACACGCATGATCAGATTTTGTACTTCTTCTTTTTTTATATGTTCTGTCTGATATTTGACGATCAGATCCAGTTGTTTCCCGTCATCATTCAGGAAAAATTTCAGCGGCACTTCTACGGAACGATTCATATATTCGATGCATGTTCCCGCTTTGGGTGCCGGAAGACAGCGTACCGGCCGGTAAGAAACTACGATATCATATCCACCCTCGCCTATGGCTTCCCCTCTTGTCTGCGATGCCAGCGTCTTCTTCAGCTTCGCACAGTAAGAAGCACCAGTGCTTTCAAAATCAGGATTTACATCCACCGGCTTCGTGGTGACGCAAAGTGCGATCATCGCGCACTCTTCCCTTCCCCGGTTGAGAAGATTGCGGCCGATCCTGAGGCATTTCCCACTTTTTAAACGGCACAGGCAGATGCCAAGCGCCGCATAAAACAGAGATTCCGCAGAAATCCGGAAACGGCGGAAAAATGTATTGATCTTTTTGTAATCAAACAACTGTGTATACGTAAGCAGTTCTGCATCCGGCTTTTTTGCTCTTGCGGCAAACGAAACGCTCTCTTTCCGGCTCTTTGTTTCACATGCCCCTGTTTCTTCCTGGCTTTTGTACAAAGCCTTCACCTTATTCTGAAACTGTATATCTGCTTCCGGAAGGTTCGCCCCGCTTTCCAGTTTTTCGTAAATCTGTTCTACTTCTTTTGCAAAAAGTGACAGTGCATAGCTGTCCGTGATCAGATGATGGAATCTTCCAAATACTTCCGCAGATTCTTTTGTTCTGAGAATGGCAAATTCAAACAGATGACTGTCGTAAAGAGCAAACGGCATACAGATCCAGTCGCGTATCACGGCTTCTGTCTCGTCCGTACTTTTTTCGCGGAGATCAAGAACCTGAGGTTCATAATCAAAAATGCGTTCAAAATACTGCCGGTCTCTTTTATTGATCTTGATCCAGAGTGCACTTTGCGTCTGTACGTAAACAGCAATGGCCTTTTTCAGCATTTGCGGATCCGTTTTTCCATCCAGACGCAGAATGCCTCCCACATTGGCTATGCCGGTATGTGGATAAGCCTTTTCCATCTGCCATATCTGTCTTTGTTCTTCTGTCAGTGGATAATCCATCTGCATATCTGTCACCTTCTTTTAAGCAGGGAATGCCCCTGCCAAAAACGGCAGAGGCACATTCCCTCATTTGTCTTAAATTCTGTTTCTGATGTCGTCCGTCATCTCCTGCCGCTGCTCTTTGTGAACCCTGCGAAGTCCGGAGCCACCTGTTACTTTTTCCAGATTATCGAGGGAGATCTTCTCCCCTTTGCCCTGTTTTTTTTCCTGATTTTTGTTTTCTGTCATGTCTTTTCTCCTTCCTATAATGTCAAGCCCTAAAGTATTGATTTTATGGGCTTTTTTTAAATATTACCTCTCAAAACAGAGCTAAAGGTGTACGACATTCATCGTA
>URUU01000027.1 GCA_900551235.1 uncultured Lachnospiraceae bacterium | reverse complement strand
ATATTTCCGGCGGTGTATAGCAGTCGTCTGTCGTTTTCTTCGGTTTGAATTTTTCAACAAATTCTTCGTAGGTTTTGCTTTTTATGTTTCTCACCTCCTTAAAAATGGTATAAAAATAGCACGCATCTCTGCGTGCTTGGACTATTTCATAATTTCCAGAATGTCACTTTCTGACAGAAGCATCTCCCCTCCGTCCCGCAAAATAACCAATGCAACCGGTTCATCTGTATCATCTTCATCTGATTTATTTGCATAAGTAAGACAGTCCACTGTACATTCAACTATTTTTTCATCGGATAATCTAACTCTTATATATTTATTATTCGCTGTCATCATATATAACTTTTTTAATACTTCCGGCATATTAGCTCCTTTCTGGCACAGGATGCAAATGTACACCTTTGGACGAATATCTGATTGCAAACCTTTTTGTGTCCTTGTATTTCATGGTTGCAAAATCAAATGATTTACCGATGTATGTATCTGCATCTATATACTCTATTGGATATTCCTGACCTTTTCTGAATTGTATTTTCCCGTTTCCTGCATATTTTTTTATAAGACTTTCGACATCAACATCTTTATAGAACATATCTGGAGCTTTCCCGCTTTTTATTTCGCGTTTTACTCTTTGCTGCCATTTTTTTGTTCCTTGGATATGTTCCATCTGCTTTTGTTGCTTAACATTGATGTTTACATTTCCGTTGCTTAGATCAGCTTTAAACTTATTGATTTTTACCGTTTGTGCTGCATTATCTTTGATACGATTCCACTTTTCAGGATCATTATACTTTGTTTGTCGATACTGTGCAAGACTTCCTGCATCTTCGCCCAAAATATCTTTGTATTTTTTCCATTCCTCAGAGTCTTTCTTTGCATTTCGCATCATTTCCGGCGTATAGCGTGCGTTCTGCTGTTTCGTGTTGGTCGCTACCTTGCCCAGTCCGTCCTGATAGATTCGTTCACGCTGTTCCAGAAGTCCCATCTTCTTGCTGAACTGTTTATACTCGTTCAGCTGTCCCTGGTACTTTGCTTTTTCCAGCATGATGTCGTCCTTGTCAGCTCCGGCTTCCTGCAACAGCCGAATCTTCTGGCGCTGGGCACGCATGGCGGTCTCCATCTTCCTCTGCTGCTGGGTCTGTTCGTAGGCATTGAGCTGCTTGCCGTTCCATTCCTTTGTTTTGGCTTCTTTCTGGTTCTGTTCTTCCAGCCAGTCATCCGGATAGAGTCGTTCAGAAACACCGGGAATGAACGGATGGAACGTATGCCGGCAGTTTGCACCGCACAATCCTGTTACTGTCCCATAGCCGCAGACCGTTTCCAACTGTTTTCTGCTGAATACTTTGCCCTGCCATGTCTGGTGATCCGGCCTCGCACATGGGTGCCAGGACACTTCAAAATACTCTGTATCGAGTTTTTCTGCGTTGTGCTCACTGACCTGTGCCGTGATCTGGTTCACGCCTGTTAGGACGGCTCTGCGTGCTGCCACGTCTGCCCTGTTCGTATGCCCGGAAGCATAATCCACTACCCTCAGCCCGCTGTTCGTCATCTGGGTGACGACTTTCCGGATCGCCGAGTTGTAGTCTGTGCCGCCCGTCACAACGTCCTGGATGGCCGTGTCCACGTATTTCTGGTAGTACTCGGCAAATGGTGTGAACACCCGCCTTCCTGCCATCAGGACTGAAAATCCGTAGCTCTGTGCCATATTAACGAGCGTGTCTTTCGTCTGCTTCCTGGCTGCCTCTGTGATCTGTTGCAGCCACTTGTTTTCCTCCGGCGTCAGGAAATCATCATTGACCTGTTCATAGATCTCCCGGTAGCGGACGTATTCCCATTTCGCTACCTTGTCATACATCTCGAACATTTCCGGCCAGGTTGCCCCCAGTGCCTCCTTGATGATCCGCTCCACCTCTTCCCGGGACTTGCCCATCTCGATCAGGCGGTTGATCTGGTAGTCTGCCGTTGATGTGATCTCACCGGCCTTTTTTATCCTGCGGATGACATCCTCCATGATACGCCGCTCTGCTTCCCTCCAGATCTTCTCAGCCTGCAGCCCCATCCGCTGCACATCCGGTGCTGTCCTCTCCCCTGCCATGGCATCACTCCATCACGGTGTTCTGGACTGGCAGGTTCTTCCTGGCTGTCGCCTCATCCTCGTTGTACCACTTCATACGGTATTCAACCGCAGACATCACACCCATAGAAACGTCCTGGCGGTCCTGCTGCCGTTCGGAATCCTCATCTGTCAGGATGGAATCGTTGAACTTACAGGCAAATTCATAACCGGAATGGTACATGCTGTTATAGAATGCCAGGGCAGCGGCATAATCCTCCAGGCACTCTTTCAGGTTCTCCTGGATCGCTGTCACACGGTTGTATTTCCGTGCTTTCGAGACACGTACCTCAGTCGCTGTCTTAGACACCTCCTGAACGTCTGACAGGTCGCCGTAGGCAAGCCCGACCGTGAACTCGATGTTCCGGTAATATTTCTCAAGGCCGGCAATGTAGGAAGCGTCCCGCATCGCCGGGGAATATTCCCGCAGCAGTTCCTTGTCCTTGCCGTCCTCGATGTTCAGGCCGCGGTACAGGCGTTTATTGAGCTGTGCCATCCGTACGCCCCTGCCCCCGCGTTTCAGTGCACGTTCATCCACATGCACGGCACGCTCGCCGGATTCATACTCCCAGTCGAGCCTTGCCGCCTGAATGTCTGCCTTGCGGATCAGACCTGTGGCAGCGTCAAAGATCGACACCCCGCAGAAAGAACCGTCGATCCGGTTTTTGAGCGGGTTCCGGTAGTACCCGAAGTCCATGCGGTCCATTCCTGGATACGTTACCGGTCCCGGGTTGGTGTCTGCCCATTCTTCCACCGCATCCAGGCTGCATGGTGTACCGAGGTGATTCCGGTCGAGCGAATGGTAGCACTTGTTTTCAATCGTCAGGTTTCCGTTTGTGAAGTAATGACGCTCCATTTTCGTGTAATAGTCATATTCCCCCACCCGTTTAACGGTCAGAAAAGCGACATCGACCGGTTTCCCGGAATCATCGAAGCGGACCGGCACGAACTTATCAGCCGTGACGAACTCGGTCCTGTCCGCCCCCAGCGGCCGCAGGATAAAAGAACCGAAGCCAAGACCATCCTGTAAATTCTCGTTCAGATCCAGCAGCCCCCTCTGGTAAGCCGCATCCAGCCGGTCATTGTTCAGGATGGAGCTTTCCATCTCAACCAGCACCGCATCCGAAAATTCACGGCAGATACCGGACTCGATCCGAAGCGACACCACCGGATCCACGCACCACGGTGCCTTTCCGTCCATCATGCCGCCCCAGCTTTCCAGGGCTTCGACCATGGACTGTGACAGCGTCAGCTCACGCCCCAGGACTGTTTTCAGTGTCGTATAATCAAACAATCTCCTCACCTCTCTCCATATCCTTTTTGCAAAATCAAACATCCTCCACCTCCCGGATGAGTTCCTTCAGGTCGCGTTCTATGGTGTACTCGAACGCATCCAGGCTGTCTATGTCCGTGCTGCCATCATCCAGCCGCTCATCATCCTGTTTCTCCTTGTCCCAGACCGCATCCGAAAATGCTGTTTTCAGGCTATCGCAGTCGTCTGTAAGAAAAAACCGCCCGGCTCCCATAAGCCTGACGGTCGCATTGATACGGTCATTTACCCGTTTCTTCTTTGCCGGTCTCACGCTGATCCACGGGAAACGCTTCTCGACTGCGTTCCGTATGGAATTACCCAGCACGGTTTCTGCATTGTCCCAGAAGATCGTTTCTACGTTGCAGTATTCGATGGTATCCCAGTGCCTTACAACGTTCGCATACTGGTCGATCACATCCTGCACGAAATCGCAGAACAACTCATCCAGGCGGTTGCTGTCGATCGGGTCATCTTTCTCCTTGGCCATGATCCGGCGGGATTTCAGGGCGACCACATCCCGGTAACCGTCCGTGTACCCTCTTGCCACGAACGCATGGCCGGACTGGCTGCCGCCGAAGTCCAGACCGACCTCGATGGATACAAGGTCCTGCTTCCGGAACTCCTTACAGTCCGGGTTACTGCCAGGGCGTCCTACGATTCTGCACCGGAACGCTTCCGGGTGGTCCGCAAACTTCTTGTAGATCGAACCGTCTGCACGCTTCCAGAGCCCTAAGATCAGGCGGTCGTAGTAGATCGTGCTGTACTTTGCCAGCCACCAGAATGTAAAGCCTGCGGCGGCTGTTGCCACGATCGTGGCGCTTGCTTCGCCAATCAGGCTGATTATTTCTCTTCTTGTCATCTGCTTGTCCTTTCCCCGCCTGCTCAGGCGGTCTTGTCACTCTGTTTTTTTCTCAGGGCATCTACTACGATCTGAGACACTCTCTGCATGATCTCTTTTCTTTCTTCTGGTGTCTTTACCATACAGTCATCGTGAATGTAAATCTTGCCCTTTTCGTGATCGATCTCTTTAATGATCATCCAATCACCCCCGTATAAATTATGTAAAAGTGTTTGTTCCGGTTACATCCGCTTTCTTTAATTGACTTCACTATGCTTTTCTCTTATCCTTGTTGTGCAGGCACTGCCATGCCGAGTACAAGAAAGGAGATTGTTCATTAAGGATATAAAGCTTATAAATGTTAGAGGATATGATACCTACTACACTGAATGTATTGATAACTCTGGAAAATATCTTTTAATTGCTATTCCTTCTACCGCAACTAAAGACATTTCCAATATTTGCAATACATTCTTAGAAGGTCACCTCATCACCATGATCGACTATGCCACTGTAGACAATGTTCGATTCATAAAAGCGTATTATTGACTGTAATGTCAATTTGTTTATGCTTTCCCGGATTGGCTGGATCAGCATTAAACAATTTTTGTAATGACCATCCATCTGGTCCCGGGAAAGTAACAACAACAGGCTCTTGCACTTCTCGACCGTTGATTTTCAAAATATCCCGGTCAATATCTGCTTCTAAAGATCTAATACACATGCTTCCCTCCTTACTATTCACTCTCTGTGGCAAACAGGTAATCCAATGTCTGATCTGGAAAAACTTCTCTTTTAATTTTTGTTTGTGATATTTTCTTTCTTGCCATTTCTGCTTCCAGATTCGGAAACATCTTATCTCCTCCTTTTCTTGATTTTTCGTGATTTCTATTTTAGTATACACGATTTTTCAAGAATACCAATACGCTAGTTTCGATTTTTCGAGATTTGTCTTTAAATCTAATGATATTTATATTGATTTTTCGAGATTATAATGTTATTATCAAATCAATAACAGAAAGGAGATTTCTGCATGAACGAACTTGAAACTAACTTAAAACTTCTTATTATTGAAAAATATGGAAGCATGAAGAAATTCTGCGAAAAAGTAGAAATGCCATGGACAACGCTCGATAGCATACTAAAAAGAGGAGTTGCAAATTCAAATATTACAAATGTTTTGAAGATTACACGTGAACTAGGACTTGATGCCGAAAAACTTGTTGATGGTTCAATAGTTCCTATTGAAACTGAACATCTTACCATCGCCGCCCACTTCGACGGTGAAGAATACACGCAGGACGAGCTTGATGAAATCCGCCAGTTTGCAGAGTTTGTGAAGAACAGGAAGAAATAATTATCAAAAAGAGGTGTTTCACAAAAATATGAGAAAGAAAATAGGTGCTTTTTCAGCACAAATAATAGAAGTACTTGAATTGGATATCCCTGCCGGAACACCTATTTATATAGCAGATTCTAATATCGAACACATGAAAATTTCTCATCCAAATGACTTTGAAAAATATGGTGATGAATTAAAAAATATTATCTCCAATCCCGATTATGTTGGAAAAAATGTCAAGGATGATTCTATAGAGTTTACAAAAGAATACTGCATAGATGGAGAATATGTAAAAGTTGCTGTTAGAGTTTCTACTCATAGTATCTATTATGCTCGTTCTATGTATGTATTAAATCCGAAAAGAGTCAAGAATTTCATTGCCAAGGGTACTTTGAAAAAACTTGACAAATAAACAAAACATTGTATAATGAAGTTACAAAAACATAGAATATATTGAATGAAAGCAGAGGACGGAACGGGCAGCCGTCACCCTAGTTGGAGATGTGGGAATGTCACCCCACCTATTTCATTCGACATATCAAGTGAGTAACTTCGGTTGCTCACTTTTTTTGTGGCTGTTTTATTGGATATCTTATCTGATATACTCGAGTGGGAGGTGTTTACATGAATACATACGAGCGTTTACAGGAAGAAGCCTGTGTCCTTGCAGAGGAGCTTGGGCATTACCATACAACCGTGGGCGATCTCCTGGATCAGAGCGATACAGAAAACCGCAAGCAGGAATTAAAAGCCCGCCTCTGGGCATATAACAAGCAGATCGGTCTGATTGGTCTGGTCGATGCATATAAACACGGCTGCCACTCAAAGCACGAAGCCGCTGAGTATCTTGGAGTTACCGAAGAATTTTTTCAGGATGCGATTGATCGCTACCGCTCCAAGTATGGCGTGTGTGCCGAAGTAGATAATTATGTTGTATTCTTTGAGCCGTCACTGGCGGTGATGGAGAAAAGCGAAATCATAGGTACAAGTCTTTGAAATATCATACATACGAGGAGAACTGAGTTATGGGAATCATGGATGCCTTTAAGGGCAAACAATATAAAGAAGAAGTTGAAAAACTTACAAAACAATTAAATCAAATGCAAGAACTGTTAACTCCTGAAATGCAAAATGCGATGCTTTTGCAAGAAAAAATTGATGACTTAAAGATGCAGGAACAGAATCAGCAGCAGGCAGTTTCTCAACTGTATAAAAATATTGAACAGTTAAATAACACCATATCAAAATTAGATAAGACGATCGAATCCAAAAAATCACAAATTGTATGGATGGATGATGAAATTCTTGTTCAGGAATTCGGACTATACACTCCGAAATTTGACTTTGCTTCTTCTCTTGATTATAAAGAAGAACTTGTTAAAATTCGTTCGAAGCAAAAAGAACTTATCAAGCAAGGACGTGCAGTAAGTGGTGTAACAAATTGGCAAGTAAATGGCAGTGCTGCAAAAGGTAAAAAGATGGTCTCTGATACCCAAAAGCTTCTCTTGCGTGCTTTTAACGGTGAATGTGATGAACTGGTTTCTAAAGTTAAATATACAAATTTTGATGCATCGTTAAATAAGATACAAAAATCTGCTGAGACAATTTCCAAATTAGGAACTGTTATGAATATATCTATCTGCCGTGAATATCTGGATGCAAAAATAAAAGAGCTGCGATTGGCTTTCGAATATCAGCAGAAAAAACAGGAAGAAAAGGAAGCTCAACGTGCTGCAAGAGAGGAACTTCGCGAAGCTGCCAGACTGCAGAAAGAAATCGAAGCCCAGCGTAAAAAAATAGAAAAAGAACAGACTCATTATTTGACCGCATACCATAAAATTTCTGTACAGTTACAGACAAATCCTAATGATGCAAACTTAATAGCCAAAAAAGCAGAAATTGAACAGCAATTAGGAGAAATTGAAAAATCCATCAAGGATATTGACTATAGAGAAGCAAACCAAAAAGCCGGATATGTATATGTCATATCTAATATTGGTGCTTTTGGAAAAGACATTTATAAAATAGGTATGACTCGCAGACTTGATCCTCAAGATCGAATTGATGAACTTGGAAGTGCCTCTGTGCCATTCAATTTTGATGTCCATGCCATGATATTCTCCGATAACGCACCTGCACTTGAAGCAGCTCTTCACAGAGCATTTGAAGACAGAAAACTCAATATGGTAAATCATCGTAGAGAATTTTTCCATGTCACTCTTGATGAAATAAAGGATGTAGTCAGAAAGAATTTTGATAAAACAGTAGAATTTACTGATGTTCCTGATGCTGAACAATATCGTATCAGTTTGAAACTCCGTGCTGAACAACCTCAAGAACAACCTGATAGAACGATTGATTTCTTTACACCAAGCAGTTCTTCATCCGTGAAGCAGAAAACCTCCCCAGCAAAATCACCTATCAATCCAAAGAAAGTATTACACACACGTTGGGGAAATTACGAAATGCCAGATCCATATATCCTTGATTTACGGAAAGGTCCTCGTCACGATCTGCGAAAGATTAATCAGTAAACCTCAGAGGCAACCATATATAATAAGATATCAAGAAGGGAGCTGTTTATTATGATGTATCCATTTATGACATTGAATGATGATACTGGTGGCTTTCATAACGCTACCTGCTGGCTTCCGGAAGGCAAATGGGAAGATATCAAAGGCTACAGTGATTCAAAAATGGATTATTTTAAAGATTTTGTCTCATCCGTCTCCCACATTATTATGGAATTATCTTGCGAAGGTGGATTTGATGCTCTGTGCGAAGAAGTAACTCCTGATCCAGAAGAACTGGAAGCCATAAGAGCATATCAGAATGGTGATCCGGAGTATCAGCCTTATATCACTCATGATGAACTGATGAAAAAACTTGATCTGGATGAAACAATTATAAAATTAAAGGAGTTGAGAAAAATAGAATTAGATATTTTGGAGCTGCGTAAAATATGTGTACCAGAAAACATACGCATCACTATGCATGCAGCGAAACGCTTAGAACAACGAGGTATCTTTTTAAAAGATATTATAGCCTGTATCAAAAACGGGGAGAGCATTGAACAATATCCAGATGATTATCCATATCCAAGTTGTCTGATTTTTGGATTGAGTATTGAAAACAGAGTTTTGCATGTAGTTGTTGGATATCATGAACCTAAACTGTTCCTTATAACTGCTTATTTTCCAAATCTGGATAAATGGTTCCCGGATTTCAAGACAAGAAAGGAGACGAAGTCATGACTTGCTTTTATTGTAAAGGAAATGTTGAACCTTCAACAACCACTTATATGACCGATCACTGTGGATGCTACATTATCATTAAAAATGTTCCTTGTGAAAGATGTACACAATGCGGTGAAGAATATTTGGATGGAACAACACTTGAGAGAATTGAAGAAATCGTCCAGAAACTCAAAGGGGTGCTGACTGAAATCGCAGTCGTTGACTATACGCAGGCTGCGTAATTTTGAAATTTAATTAAATAACAAAAACCGCCCCGATGTTACCAGCACCGAAGCGGAGTTGCAAAGATTGTAACCTACGAACCCCGAAGGATTGTGTGGCATAATCTCCATAAGCAAGAGCATTATACCACATATCCTTCTGATTTCATAGGGTGTATTTTTTATACTCTTTTTACATAATATCAAGAAGGTGATTTCATGAAAAACGGTAATTATGCTATGTACCTGAGAAAGTCCCGTGCCGATCGGGAAAACGAAGCCAGAGGCGAAATGGAAACGCTGGCAAGACATGAAAAGCTGCTGTTCGAAACTGCGAAGCGAATGCAGATCACTGTTTCTGCCGTCTATAAGGAGATTGTTTCCGGTGAAACGATTTCTGCACGACCGGTCATGCAAAAGCTCCTGACTGAGATTGAACAAGGCGTCTGGGACGGTGTGCTGGTTGTTGAAGTGGAACGTCTTGCCCGCGGTGATACCATTGACCAGGGCATTGTTTCCCAGGCATTTAAGTTATCTGATACGAAGATCATCACACCGGTTAAGGTGTATGACCCAAACAATGAATTTGATGAAGAATATTTTGAAT
The DNA here is from genome assembly GCA_900551235.1 of uncultured Lachnospiraceae bacterium. GTDB lineage: Bacteria > Bacillota > Clostridia > Lachnospirales > Lachnospiraceae > Hominisplanchenecus. The sequence continues at coordinate 19,773 of URUU01000027.1, read as the reverse complement.
TCGGACTGTTTATGTCAAGACGTGAGTACAATACCATCAAACGCCGACTGCAGCGTGGCAGGCTGGCATCCGTCCGTGAGGGCAAGTATGTCGGCAACCGGCCGCCTTATGGATATGAGCGTGTAAAAATCCCAAACGATAAGGGGTTCACACTCTCTCCCCTTCCGGAACAGGCAAAAATCGTAAAATATGTATATGACCTCTATGCTTACGGTCTGGATGGTGAAGAAATGGGAACTGCTAAGATTGTTCGAAAACTCAACGATCTGCAGATACCTACCCAGTCCGGCGGCAAATGGATCTCACCTACCATCCGGGATATGTTATATAATCCGGTATACATAGGGAAACTTCGTTGGAACCGCAGAGCTGCCACGAAAAAAGTCTGTGATGGAAAGATTACTTACAGCAGACCTACATCGAAAGAATATGAGATATGTGACGGACTTCACCCTGCAATCATTGATCCGGAAACATTCAAGATCTGCCAGAAAAAGCTTTCGAAAAACCAGAGCCGTCCTGTCGGTCTGGATAAAACAATCAAAAATCCTCTCGGTGGGCTGGTGATCTGTTCAAAATGTGGTCGCAGGATGGTTCGCCGTCCGTACAACAAAACCGGTCAGCGTTCTACTCTGATCTGTCCGTATACACACTGCGATAATGTGAGCAGTCCGCTGGAAGATGTTGAAACAATGGTTCTGGAAGCGATCGCAGATATCGTAAAAAACGAACGTATCGAGCCTACAACATCTGTCATACCTTCCGATACGCTTGACATTTTAAAAGATACCCTAAAGAATCAGGAAACCTCACTGGAGACATTGCAGAAGCAGCAAAACTCTCTGTATGATCTTCTGGAACAGGGAATTTACACAACAGATGTCTTCCTGGAACGTTCCAACACACTGAAAGAGCAGATTACTGCTGCTGACTCTTCTATCCAGAATCTGAAAAAGAAAATATCAGCAGAGCAAAACAGTCTGAAAATCCAGGCAGATTTCATCCCTAAATGTGAACATCTTCTGGATATCTATGATACACTCGATACACCGGAGAAAAACCGGATAATGAAAGAACTGATTGATCACATTGATTACCTGAAAGAAGAAAAGAACGTCCCTTTTACTAAAAAATATGCGAAAGTATTCATTCACGTATACCCAAGAACCCCGGAATAACCTGGGTTCGTAACCTATGACAGCATGGCGGTGCAGACTCTTCTGTTCCGATATCATTTAAAACACCCATGATTTTTCGATTCGGCATTGTAAAACGTTGTGACAGATAACGTAACGATGCCCCAATTTCCCCATCCGGTCCTCCGTACTGACTCATAATAATCTGTGCAATTCTTCCATCTGGATTTTTGATGTTGACCGGATACTGCAGTCTTTTTTCATAATTCCACATATCAGCAGCCTCCTCCTTCCCATGGCCAAGGTGTTTCTACCCACAAGAAACTTTCACTTGCCTCATCATCTGCCGTGTCGATCGTCAGCGGTCCATAATATTTTGCATATTCTTTCAGTGCTGCTGCCCGGCGGTTTTTATGCTCCATAAAATAGGAAAGTGCTGCTTCATCACATGGATGGGTATCCAGATAAAGAAGCATATCATTTACTGCGAAACTACATTCATTTATCTCTTTTAACAGACTTCTTCTGTCTGGCTGTGTCCTCTGCTGACAATCCGCCTGCTCCTGTAGCGGTGTCTGCATTCTTCTTTCCATATTGGGGCAGCATCCTCTCTGCTGATTAAAGCTTGCATTTCGCATACAGGAATTGTTTCCTCTGCACTGATTCATCTGCATCTTCCTCCTTTTCCACAGAATGGTTTTTCCAGGCACGGAAAAATGGTTCCAACCTGAAGCGCATGACATAAAGAAAAAGATTTATCAAATTTCTGCCATGGAACATATGCCATTGCCAGAGCATATTGTTGCAGACAGGAATCCTGGTTCAAACCCTGGCAACAAGAATTTTGGTTCTGCATCTGTGATTCCTTCCATAAAATAATAAGTTCAATATCAGTTTATGAAGAATCTGAAAAATGGTTCCTAATACAGGGTTTTCATCGTTTCAAAAATATGCTATTATAAACAGTAATTTCAAAATATTTTAGCTTAGAATAAGAAGAAAGGCAGTTCATATGGCACAGACAAATACAAAAAGAACCAACCCCAGACGGCGCAGACGTTTGTTAACACTTTCCGCTGATTATTACGATTATAATCTTCTGGCAAGTGTTGTTCTGCTGACCTGTTTTGGTCTTATCATGCTTTACAGCACAAGTGCATACGAAGCTCAGGTCGAATGGGGCAGCGATATGTACTATTTTAAAAGACAGGCAATCTACAGCCTGTTAGGATTTGCGGTAATTTTCATCGCTTCCATGGTTGATTATCATTTTTATTCCCGATATGCAGGTTATTTTTATGTATTTTCCAATTTCCTGCTTTTTATCACAAAGTTTATCGGACATGAAGTCAATGGTGCAAAACGCTGGATCAAGATTGGTCCGATTCAGTTCCAGTCTGCCGAACCGGCAAAACTTGCGATCATTTTATTTATCTCCGTTCTGATCATTAAACTGGGGCGGCAGATGAAGGGATTGAAAGCGCCTCTGATCGTTGCCGCTTTTGGTATTATCACGTTCCTGTTGACCTGGAAATTTACCGATAACTTAAGTACTGCTCTGATCATCTTGGGTATGACCTGCGTTCTGATATTTGTTGCACATCCAAAGACAAGACCTTTTATCATTCTCGGCTGCGGCGGTCTGGCTGCGGCGGTCATCGGATTGCGCATTCTTGTAGCAAACATCGGTACCAGCGACAGCTTTCGTCTGAACCGTATTCTGGTATGGCTTGATCCGGAAAAATACTCCGACAATGGCGGCTATCAAGTACTTCAGGGATTGTATGCCATCGGTTCCGGTGGTCTGTTCGGCAAAGGCCTTGGAAACAGTACGCAGAAAATCCAATCTATTCCAGAAGCCCAGAACGACATGATCTTCTCGATCATCTGCGAAGAGCTTGGACTTTTCGGTGCAGTGCTCCTGACCATTTTATTTGTTTTTTTGCTGTACCGTCTTATGTTTATTGCCCAAAATGCACCGGATCTGCTCGGTTCCCTGATTGTAACCGGTATTTTCGCGCATATCGCTCTTCAGGTTGTACTGAATATCGCCGTTGTACTGAATTTCATTCCAACAACCGGTGTTACGCTTCCATTTATCAGTTATGGTGGTACTTCGATTCTGTTTCTGATGGCAGAAATGGGCATTGCATTGAACGTCTCGCGGCAAATCCGTATGAAATAAGCTGACTGGAGGTATTATACTATGATAGATCTTCATGTGCATTCTACTCATTCTGACGGCACTTTTACCCCCGCCGAACTGGCAGAGCATGCCATCTCGCAGCATCTTTCGGCTTTTGCTCTGACCGACCATGATACCGTTTCCGGTCTTTCTGAGGCATTTGAATCCGTCAGAGATCTGCCTGTAGAAGTGATTTCCGGCATCGAACTTTCCACCGAATACCAGGGCAAAGATGTTCACATCGTAGGTCTTGATTTCGACTGGCATGACTTACATTTTTGCTCAGAACTGACACGCTTTCAGGACTCTCGCAACGAACGCAACCGTAAAATGACAGAAAAGCTGGCCGCAAAAGGAATCGCGGTTTCCATGGAACAGTTAAAAACGCAGTTCGGAGATGCCGTCCTGACGCGTGCACACTTTGCACGGTTTCTATATGAGCATGGCTATGTTTCCAGCATGAGAGAAGCGTTTTCCCGTTATCTTGGCGATCACGCTCCCTGTTTTGTCCCGCGTGAAAAAGTCACACCACAGATGGCAGTCCGTCTGATTCATCAGACTGGCGGCATCGCTGTACTTGCTCATCCAATGCAGTATCATTTTTCTGATGCACAATTAAAAGATCTGATACGCGATCTGAAATCTGAAGGACTAAATGGAATCGAAGCTATGTATTCCACCCATACCCCCTCACAGGAAAAGAAGATCCGTCATCTCGCACAGACAATGGGAATTGCCATATCCGGTGGCTCGGATTTTCATGGCACCAACAAACCAGACATAGACCTCGGTGTCGGACGCGGCAATTTGCACATCCCGGACTCTGCACTTGAAAACTTAAGAAAACACAGAGACAGAAACAAAACAGCATGAAAAGGATTTTTATATTAGGAGGATTTTTATATTATGAAATTCAGAGAACGTTTTATGTTAGGAGAGGTTCCTTTTGACGAAATTTTCTCTTTAACAGACAAATGGAACTTCAGTGATGAGGACTGTACACTCCGCGAATACCTGGGGCTGACTGCCAAAGAAGAAGATATCTGGATCAGCGACAGTGACGATGCACTGGAAGAACTCCTGGAACAGGAAAAACGTACCAAAGCTGTTTTCCTGGATCTTGATGGTACTTTATTTACCGATGCGAAAACTTTTTCCGACGGAAACCGTCAGGTAATCGAACAGGCTCTGGAAGCCGGTCACCAGATTGTCATCTCTACCGGCCGCCCACTGGCAAGTGCCAAAATGCAGGCAAAGGAACTTGGTTTTATCAGAAAAGGCTGTTTTGTCATTTCTTTTAATGGCGGTGAAATTTATGATATGTACCGGAAAAAAAGTATTTTTAAAAAACCTCTTTCCATGCCTCTGGTACGACATATTTTCGATGAAGCGCACCGCCTTGGACTTCATTGTCAGACCTACTCCGACAGTGAGATTCTTACCGAACATGACACCGAAGAAGTGAAACGTTATTCGTCCATCACCAGACTTCCTTACCGTGTTGTTCCGGATGTAACAGCCGCCCTGAAATCCGAACCGGTCAAAGTCCTGGTTGTCGATTACGATAACCGTGAACATCTGGTGGATTATCAGGAAAAAACAAACGAATGGGCAGAGGGAAAAGCAGACCGCTTCTTCTCCAGCAATGAATATCTGGAACATGTCGCACCTGGCATCAGCAAAGGTGCCGCTGTAGCATTTCTCTGTGAATATACCGGCATTCCGCTTTGCAATACCGTTGCCGCAGGCGATGCAGAAAATGATATTTCCATGATTAAAGCTGCTCATATTGGCTGTGCCATGAAAAATGCAGAAGAAAATGTAAAGAAAGCCGCCGACTATATCACCGAGAATGATAACAATCACGACGGCGTTGCTGAGATTATCCGGAAATTTATCTTAGCATAATTTTTATGGGTTTCGTTCGAATCAAAAATGCCAGTATCATGAAGTCATAAAACATATCTCTGTTTTCAGCTTCTGCCCCTGGCACCCTTTTAATATATGGAAACCATTTTATTGTCCAAAGCGTAATATTTTTCTTTTGAAATCCGTTTTCCGTTCCGGTAACATTTCACTTTTCCCGTTGAGCTGCTGTTGGAAAACGTATACTTTGCAATCTTTGACATTTTCTTACCTTTTATCTTGTAGATAGTTATATAAGATTTAAACGCACTCTCTGATTGACTCACTGCAATATACTTATTCTTATAGCAGGAAACACCCTGACATCCATAAAATGTATCATGCATTTTTACTACTTTTCCGTTTTTATAGGTAAAAAGTTCATATGCTCCACGAACACCGGATTCATAGCAGATATACAGTTCCTCAATCCCATCTTTGTTAAAATCATAACGGATTGCTTTCATTCCGCGATAGCCATGTCCGACATAGTGTTTCCGATAATACTTATTATATGCCGCAGTTACCCTGGAAGCAGACGGCTTTGCTGCCATCGCCCGGTGCGGCATTGCAAAACATGCGGCAAACAACAGGCAAAACAGCATGCCCGTTTTGATTATCATGTGTTTCCATTCTTTTGTAGAAATCAAATTTATTCATCTCCTTCCAGATATTTTGCAATGCCCTTTGCCAGTCCTTCTGCCATCTGATCCCGGAAGTTTTCCTTTTCCATTTTGTAATCATCGGACTGATTTGTCAGATAGCCAAGCTCCAGTACCGTTACCGGCATATTACTCCAGTTGATGCCGATGTTGTCATCACGTTCCATACATCCGCCATTTGCCATCCCGGTTTCCTCACAGTAAGTCCCGATCAGACTTTCCGCAAGTCTCCTGCATTCTCCGTACATGGAGCTTACATAAGGATTATCCTCACTTGGAATGATGCAGAACGATCCATTTTTCTCTCCGTTTTTGTCTGAATTTGCATTGATACGTACAAAGACATCTGCCTTGTATTTGTTTGCAATCTGGCTTCGTTCTGTGTTGCTTAAAAGCGTATCATTATCTTCCCTTGTCAGAAATACTTTATATCCTTTATCCTGCAATTCATCTCTTGCCTTTTTTGCAACCTGCAGGCAAAGATCAGCTTCGCTTTGTCCAGAATATGCACCCTGACCATTTTTTGTATATTTGTGCTTTTCTTCTGATGCACCAGGTCCGATTGCTTCCTCCTCCGCGGAAATCGCACATTCCTGCCTGGAAGGATCCAGTACAATTACGGTATCATCCATGGTCACGGAATCAAAATCATATTTGCTTTCATCAATCCCGGTTGCTCCCGGCAACAGTTGTACTGCCGACTCTTTCTGCACAATTTTTTCCCGTGCTTCTGTCTGTGCATCCGTCTGCACTTCTGCTGTTTCCTGTGTTGTCTCTTGCCCTGCCCGTCCACAGGAAACCTGTAAAAGCAGAGAGGCTGAAATGCAGCCACACAGGAGTGTTGTTTTTAAAAATTTTCTCATGATTGTGTCCTCTTTAAAAATGTATGATTATTTTATTTATACTATATCACACCTCATTTTCATTTACAACACATTCAACATTATCATTTTCTGCTTCCGCTCTCTTCTATGTGTTCTCTAAAGCACCAAATTTAGGCTTTTATAGATATGTGTCACTGGCATCGCAGATTAAATCATAAAAAAGCCGATGCCTGTAACATCGACTTTTTTATTTCCTGATTTCTTTTTATGCAACCGTTTCCAGATAGCTTTCCCCCATCTTTCCCTGCACGGCATCCACAATATTGATACAGCAGTTGCCCATTCGGTCGATGTGGTGGATGATGCGGTTGTACGGCTCAGTAAGTTTTGCCTTACATTTTCCTTCACCGACACGTTCTACATGGGATTTTCGCATTTTAATACCAAGATCAAGGATTTTTTCTTTCTGTTTCAGGATATCCTTTGCGGCATCGGTATTGCCGCTTACCATCATCTGCACCGCTTTGGTAAACATTTCCTGAATCAGATGCAGACTGTGCTGCATATCACGCATGGCATCTTTAGAATATTTATATTTTTTCTCTTCTTTATCTTTCAGTGAGAGACAGACTTCTCTGCACAGGGCGCTCATACGATCCACATCACTTAAAATGTACATAATGCCAGCGGTCTGTGTTGCCTGATCTTCAGTCAGCCCACCGGATGCAAACAATTCGGAAAGATATTCCGTGATCCGCTCATAAAGTTTTCTGGTATCCTCGGAATTGCGGATCACTTCTTTGATCTTCTCGCTGTCACCTTCTCTAGAGACTGCGATCAGTTCTTTTAAGTTTCCGCTGACCAGCTCGATACATCTTGCTACTTCTTTGACTACCAGTTGAAGGGCTGCGGTCGGCTGTGAAACCAGTTTGGAATCCAGAAACTGCGGTTCTGCATTGCTGTAGACTTTTTTCTGTCCTTCCGGAATGATCTTCATAACAATCTTGACCATCAGCCAGATCAGCGGTACCCAGATCACTGTCATAGTGATATTAAACAAGGTATGTGCATTTGCAATCTGCCTGGAAATGACTGCGATTTCCGGTCCTTTCGGAGAGAGATACTGGATCAGTGCCGCATATTGTTTTACAAACCAGATAAACAGGAAACATCCGGAAATATTGAAAATGCAGTGTGCAAGTGCAGTTCTCTTTGCATCTTTTGTCTGTCCGATACTTGCAAGCAAAGCTGTGATCGTTGTTCCGATATTATCACCAAGCAGGATCGGAATCGCTCCGGCAAGACCTAAGATACTGCTGACACCGTCAGGTCCAGGCTGTTCTGCAAAATTCTGTAACACTGCAATGGTGGCACTGCTGCTCTGTACAACAAGTGTCATTAAAGTTCCTACAGCAACGCCGAGAACCGGAATATGGGAAACCTGTTCAATCATGTTTGTAAATACCGGACTGGATGCCAGCGGTTTCATGACGCTTCCCATCGTCTCTATTCCAAGGAACAGAAGACCAAATGCAAAAATGGTCTGTCCGATATTTTTTGCACGTTCGGATTTTACTACAAAGCTGATGATAAATCCGACAAAAATAATTGCATAAATATAATCACTTAACTTAAAGGCAATGATCTGTGCCGTCATCGTCGTTCCGATGTTGGCTCCGAGGATGATGGAGATTGCCTGCGGCAGATTCATAAGTCCCGCACTTACAAAACCGATCGCCATAACAGTTGTCGCACTGCTGCTCTGCAGAACGGCGGTTGTCAGCGCTCCTGCCAGAACTCCAAGAATCGGGTTTTTGGTAAGTAATGCAAGAATCCGTTTCATTTTTTCGCCTGCTGCCTTCTGAAGACAGTCGCTCATCATATTCATCCCGAAAATAAACACTGCCAGACCACCGAGCAGTCCAAATATTACCTCTAATGTACTGTTCATGATTTCTCCTTCTTTGTTTTACATACGTTTTCCATTTCAGATTCTTTATAGCTTTAGATGAAAACATTTTTTCGGGGGTTTGGAGCTTTTGCCCGCACCCCCTGCATCACCAAAGCAACTACAGTATAACGATGTAATGTAAAGTCCACGACAGTGTATTGTAAAATCTGTGTAAAGTCTTGTGAGTATATCATACCTTTTTTCACTCAAAAACCTGGTACACGAATCTTACCCTCCACAATACTTTGACTTCTGCCGATCCAGTCGTCTGAAATGATCTTCTTTTCATCTTCCATTCCTTTTATCATAAACAGAGAATGACTTTATTTTATTTTTGTTTTGTAAAATCCTGTAAAAATCTTTGTAAATTTTATGCAAAAAATCACATACCAAAATGCTTTTATGCATTGCAGTATGTGATCTTTAAAGTATGTATATTCTTATTGTTTATGAAATATCTGTACAGCAAATGCCCTGTATTTACATGAGTTTTCTGCTGCTCTATCTATTTTTACATAATTTTGCGGAACAGATCTTTCAGATCTTCTACACTTGCATCTTTTGGATTGCCCGGTGCACATGCATCTGCATGAGCGGATTCTGCCAGGAAATCAAGATCTTCTTCTTTGATTGCTTCCAGTTTTGTCGGGATTCCAACATCAACAGAAAGTTTTCTTACAGCATCGATCGCTGCTTTTCTGTATTCTTCTACCGACATCTCATCGACACCCTTGACTCCCATCGCACGTGCGATCTCACGATATTTCCCGCCTGTGCAGTCCTGGTTGTATTCCATAACGATCGGCAGCATCATTGCACATGCAACACCGTGCGGTGTATCGTAAACAGCGCCTAAAGTATGTGCCATGGAATGTGCGATTCCAAGTCCTACGTTTGAGAATCCCATGCCGGCAATGTACTGGCCAAGTGCCATGCCTTCACGGCCTTCTTTTTTGTTTTCTACGGCATCTCTTAAAGAAGAAGAGATCAGTTTGATTGCTTCCAGATGGAACATATCTGTCATTTCCCATGCAGCTTTTGTGGTATATCCTTCGATTGCATGTGTCAGGGCATCCATGCCGGTTGAAGCAGTCAGTCCTTTCGGCATGGAGGACATCATTTCCGGATCGATCACTGCAATGATCGGCATATCGTGCGGATCTACGCAAACAAACTTACGTTTACGCTCTACATCGGTAATAACGTAGTTGATCGTAACTTCTGCCGCTGTTCCGGCTGTGGTCGGTACTGCGATGATCGGTACACATGGGTTTTTGGTCGGTGCTGTTCCTTCCAGACTTCTGACATCTTCAAATTCCGGATTGGTGATGATGATACCGATTGCTTTTGCAGTATCCATGGAAGAACCGCCGCCGATAGCGATGATATAATCTGCTTCGGAATCTTTAAATGCCTGAACGCCATGCTTTACATTGTCGATGGTCGGGTTCGGCTTGATATCAGAATAGAGCTGGTATGCAAGTCCGGCTTTTTCCAGCAGATCTGTCACTTTTGAAGTAACGTTGAATTTAACCAGATCCGGATCAGAACATACAAATGCTTTCTGAAAACCGTGTGCCTGTGCTTCGTTTACGATCTCTGCAATCGCACCTGCACCGTGAAAAGAAGTTCCGTTTAAGTTGATTCTGTTTGCCATAGTTATTACATCCCTTCTGTAAAATTTTAACGTTTCCGGTAACAATTTTGCTATATTTTTTGTCTGTGTACAAAATCATTACGTTTCGCTTTGTTATTATTTTAACACTTCTGTACAAAAAAGAAAAGTGGCAACACAGCTCAAGTGTAACATTTTGCCTTCTTGACGTTTTACGGTATTTGCGGTATCATTATTTTTATTATAAACAACTATTTTACTATAAATTTTCTCTGCAAATACAGCACAGGTAATGGGTTAACGACATGATTAACCAGTACCCTCGATCCGCAGGCATCATAGTTGGGGTTTTGACCCCAACATCTTATTTATTTATAGAAAGAAGACGATGAAAATTAAAAACCAAAAACAGGGGTTCACATTAGTAGAGCTTATTGTTGTTCTGACAATTCTTGCCATTCTTGCCTCTCTGCTGATTCCATCTTTAACCGGATACATACGAAAAGCGAAAGAAAAAGTAATTATAACTGAGGCCACAGATGTCTGGAAAGCTTCTCAGGCAGCTTTATCAGAATGCTATGCTGTATATCCTGAAAGTTTCACAAATCCCGATCCGGTCAAACCTCCATGTCGCTTTGCAACGGATATAGATGGCAAAAGGATAAGTAATCTGGGCAGAATAACGAATGCTGCTTTAAACGCAGTACAAACCAATCCCAATGATCAGACAGAAGTTAATACATCAAGCAGACGAATCACCCGACAAGTATTATCATATCTGGATAGTGCTGATAAGTCTAATGCCCGTTACCTTTTCACTGCACCTTCCGGCAAAAATACATGGAATACAACATTCCGCGATTATTTTGGTCAAAATCCGAGTTCTAATGCTGTATTACTTCAAATTTTTCATACGACAGATGGAAAAGTTATTGCAATCAACTTTGGTAAGGATGGTTATATGGTAACTATCATTCCCGGAAAGGAAACAACCTGCGTTTATAACGGAAAATCTTTAAAATCTATAGGAGGCTAAGGAGACAGCATCCTTTCCTGTTTCATATTTTCTGCGGTTTTTTCGTTATTTCGTTTTTTCACACAAAAAACTCCAAAAGCCTCATAACCACCAGAAAATAAAGTGTTCATAAAGCTTTCAGAGCCTCTGTAAATCTTAATTCATTCAAGAATGCCTCTGGCATTCTTGCTGCGAGGTGCACGTCATGCATCGCATGACATATTCTTCTGTGCACCTCTGCAATCCGCCGGAGGCTATATCAGATGGGAGATTGAATCCCGCCACTGATACAAGTTTGTTGCTCGCCGCCTGCGGCGGTCGCTTGCGATATCTACCTTATACGCCGCAGTGCGCATCCTCGCGGAGCGTTTTTTTACTTTACAGGAAAGCAATTTCCTGTAAAGTAAAAAAGACAGGTGAAACCCTCACCTGTCTCTAAATGTCTTATGATAGCTCTACTTTGTGTTTTATTCTTACATCCGCAAAAACTATTTCCAGAGTCTGTCGTTGGCATCCCACCAGCAAATATTTGCAATCCTACTCTTTATTGACCATTTCACAAGTGATGTTTTATTCTGAGAACCTGTATTCTCAAACAAAAGACTTATAAAATTTAGCTTTTAACTAAATCAATAACGCGGTCTCTCACCGCAATCGGCAGCTGCCCCGCCTGTCCGTATGGGCTTAACCAATCACTTGGTGGGCAAATATTTGCATGAAAATCATTTCTGCTTCATGTATTCAAGATGCCAGGGTTAAAAGGTCAAAATGTCGTTCCTGCATGTAAGATCAGACATTTGAACCTGAGACCCGCCAAACATGAGGAAGCCGCTGTTCACACAGTAAATATGCGAATTCCGAATGTTTATAGAATTGCGAGAGTTACTTTGTAACGGTGCAATCCGCAGGCATCAATTAGAGGCAAAAAACTTTTTGACTCCAATATTGCTTTAAGTATAACATGGCAATTTTTGAATTGCAAGTTAAAAAATCTTTACATTTCGTCGAGAAGTTTGCAGAACTCCTCCTGCGGGATCGGTCTGTAATAATAATATCCCTGTATATAATCACAATGGCATTTTTTAAGGAACTCTGCCTGAACTTCTGTCTCAACACCTTCTGCCACGATCCGAATCTCCATCTCATGTGCCATGTCGATCAGAAAACGTAAAATACTTTTCGTCTTTGGATTTGTCTCAATCTGACGGATGAAACTCATATCAATCTTCATGATATCAAAATTGTACTGCTGGAGCATGCCAAAGGAAGAATAGCCTGTTCCAAAGTCATCCATCATGATCTTGACACCTTCTGCACGGAAGGACTCCAGAATACTGTTTCGGCTCTCGCCCATCGCAGCGTAAGATGTCTCAGTAACTTCCAGACGGATCAGTTTTTCTTTCAGGTCATTGTTTTTGCATTTATCGAGAATATCTTCCATAATCTTCTCATCGTAAAAATCCATCCATGATAAATTAACAGAAACCGGAACTATACTTTTATCTGCATGATAACGATCCATCAGGAAATCATTTACCTGATGAATAACATAATCATCCAGTTCAGAAATATGACCGCTCTCTTCCAGTGCCGGTATAAAGAATCCTGGAGACAGGAATCCTTTCTTAGAATGATGCCAGCGGATCAGAGCTTCTGCGGAAGCAACCTTCCCGGTCCTGGCATCCACAACCGGCTGATAATAAACCTGAAGTTCGCCTTTCGCAATGCCTTCTGCAAGTTCACCTGCAATCTCTGCCTTGTCTATATAAGCAGTCTGCATGGAAGCATCGTACACTTTATATGGCTGAACGTACTCATCTTCAATATATTTCTTTGCCAGTTTTGCACGCCCGATCATCATATTGACGGACATGCTTTTATCTTCTACATAGAAAACACCGCACCGGCTGAACAGGCAGATCGTCTTTCCGGAGTTGGAAATCTTTTTCGTACAGAGTTTTGTCAGAAGCTCTTCGTCCAGATTTTCCTGTTTCACAAGACACACAAAATGGTCAGCCTCTGCTCTGGCGATCACAACCGGAGCAAGCTGTGAGTTTTTCAGATCTTCATAGATCTCACGCAGAATAAAGTCGCCAGGTTCAATGCCAAAAAGCTCATTCACTGCCTTGAAATTCTTAATATTGAAAAACAGGATCGCATAGTTGTCATCCTCATTTGCATTCTGGAGAATGCGTTCTGCCTTCTGTACAAATCCCTGCCGGTTGTATCCGCCTGTCAGTGCATCCTGTCCTGACAGCTCTGTGATGTCTTCAAGCGCCACAACCACGATTCCAAAGTACTGATCAAAATACAGATAAGAATAATTGATCAGACATTTTTCTCCGTCCCTGTTCATCTGATGTGCACTGAAAGAATAGCGTCCTTTCAGATCCAGTTCTTTTTTGATATTGTTCAGTTCTGTATAATTTTTAAACTGTGCCTTTTCTTCCTCCGGAACAAAACACTCCATGACTTCTTTCAGATACTGTTCATAATCCAGTTCTCTCTCCAGCGACTGTGAAAAGTCAAAAACTTCTGCCGAATTGATCGCAATCTTTCTGCGTTTTAAGTCGATCACAGCAATCTGCTCATAGTTTTTCTGATACAGGATCTGAGGCATCTTTTCTGCCAGATACTTCTCTGTGATATTGGTAAAATAGAGAATCGCCTCAATATGGTTGGAAAAAGAATTGCGAACCATCTCTGCGGTTACGCGATAAAGCTGCGGCCGGTGATTTTCTGTGCTGTATACCGGATAGTTTTCCTGAATGATCGTATGACCTTTTTCGAAAGAATCCAGCATATACTTCCTGCTGAATTTTTCTGTAAAACTTTTGCGCTCATTCTCCTGTGGGATCGAAGTGCTGACCCGGTTTATATACTGATCAAGTGTAAGATCCTCTTCCTGCAGCTCCAGCTTTTTCAGGGAACTACTTCCAGATGTGCAGGTTCCGTTTGTCACATTCACATTCAGCATACCAACAGAACCTTTGCTTCTGCTCAGAACCATATCCAGTTGTTTCAGATAGTCTGTATTGATATCCCGAAAGTAAAAAACTACGACTTCGTTATCTTTTGCGTATTCTGTACTCTTGATGACCTCCATGGAAACCCAGCGGAATTCCTGCCCATTCCAACAACGATAACTCATGCTGATACGCTCTGTATCTTCTTCTGAAAACTTCTTACGCAGATTTTCCGAATCACAAAACTCCAGAAAAGCGGCCTGGTCTTCCGCATGGACATACTCTTCTCCGTACTGCTTCAGTCTCTGTGAAATACTCTTGATATCATCCAGCGGTGTTCTGAGATCACCGGCAATATTTTTCAGCATTTTATAGGTGTCCGTACCCAGATTGATCTTGATGATACAATAAAAAATACCGGACAACATCTCCATCGCATCGTGCAGGCTGCTGGATGCTTTTGCATACAGTGCGATCGTATTATGCACACGCCGCAGTACAACTGCCGTATCAAACGGTCTCGTAAAGTAATCCGTAGCTCCAAGCTCATATACCTTTCCTATGCTTGCCTCAGATGTTTCTGACGAGATACAGATAACCGGAAGCGAATCAAGCCACTGTTTTTCTTCCATCACTTTCAGAACTTCATATCCATTCATCACCGGCATATTCAGATCAAGAAGCACAATCTGATATGTTTCCCACTTCTTTTCCAGTATATCGATGGCTTCCCTGCCACCTTTGGCCATGTCAATCTCATACTCTGTTTCCAGCATCGCCGCCAGAATTTCTCTGTTTATTTCCGAATCATCTACTATTAAAATTTTCTGCATTCTTCATATTCCCTCTTAAAAGACATTCTGCGACATTCCCGTAAGCTGTGCAAGACGGTACTTTGTATAACCATGTTTCTTGCATAATTCTCTCTTCTATACGCAAGTATTTTACACCTCTTCCGTGATTTAATATACTTATATTGTACTCATAATTCTATAAGTTGATTAGAGGTGTATTTCTTCCGTATTATACTATGTTTTCCGTCCCTCGTCCAGCTATTAAAACTTTTCCTGCAATCTTTCCTTCAAAAGGGTATTTCTTTTTGTCACCGTCACATTCCGCACAGCATAAGCGAGTGCTTTTCGTGTCCCGACCAGCACAAGAATCTTTTTTGCACGGGTGATCCCGGTGTAGATCAGGTTTCTCTGCAGCATCACAAAATGGTTCATCAGTACCGGCATCACGACAATCGGATATTCCGAGCCCTGTGCTTTATGGATGGTTGTCGCATAGGCAAGCGTCAGTTCATCCAGTTCTGTGACATCATACTCCACAATGCGCCCGTCAAAATTCACTTTCAGATTCCGGGCTGCCATATCCACCGCATCGATCATCCCGATATCTCCGTTAAACACTTCTTTATCATAATTGTTGCGGATCTGCATCACTTTATCATTTACGCGAAATGCAAAACCGCCTCTTCGCAGTCCTTCTCCCTGCGGATTGAGGGCTTCCTGAAGAATCGTATTTAAATTGGTGGCTCCGACGATTCCTTTCTGCATCGGTGTGAGCACCTGGATCTGGGACGGCGGCATCTGATAATAACGCGGCAGCTTGTTTTTCATCAGACGCACGACCTCGTCTGCCGCCTCCTGCGGGTCTTCTTTCTGCACAAAAAAGAAGTCCGTATCCTTCCCGTTGGAAATATCCGGCATCCCGCCTTCGTTGATCCGATGTGCATTCATGACGATGCGGCTGCTCTGAGCCTGACGGAAAATCCTGGTCAGCCGAATCACAGTCACAACTTCAGAATCAATGATATCCCGCAGCACATTTCCGGCTCCGACAGAAGGAAGCTGATCAATATCACCGACCAGAATCAGACGCATCCCCTGCGGAATCGCCTTTAAAAGTGCGTTCATCAGAACGATGTCAATCATCGAACATTCGTCCACGATCAGCACGTCCCCTTCCAGCAGATTTTCTTCGTTTTTCAGATAGCCTTCCGGCGGCTGACATTCCAGAAGTCTGTGGATTGTTTTCGCTTCCAGGCCGGTGGCCTCCGTCATACGTTTTGATGCACGCCCGGTCGGGGCCGCCAACAGAATCCGAAGTCCAAATGCCCGATATGCCGCAATGATCCCCTGCGTTGTCGTTGTCTTGCCGGTTCCCGGTCCTCCGGTCAGCACCATGACTTTGGAAACAGCGGCTTTGCGGATTGCATCTGCCTGAACCTCGTCGTACTCCATATGTACCTTTTCCTGGATTTTCTGCACATCGATCGACAGATCTGGATTCCCTGTTTTCTGCTTTGCTGTCTCCAGGGCAGTCCACAGTCGATCCGCCGCCGGAGCAGCCAGCAGTCTCTTTAATTTTCCTGCCACACCAGTCTCCGCATAATAAAACGGCGGCAGATAGATGGCTTCCGTTTTCTCTAAGATCAGATCGTGATCTGCCAGCATCTGGTCCAGCGTCATCACCACGCAGCTTTCCTCCGCTTCCAGAAGCTCCGCTGCCGTTTTGATCAGTTGTTCTTTTGTTGCATAGACATGTCCCTGGTCTGCCAGATTGCTTAATGTATACATAATACCGCTTCGAAGACGCACAAAGGCTTCTTTTCCAAATCCCAGTTTCTGTGCGATCCCGTCCGCTGTCTTAAAGCCGATTCCCCAGATATCATCCGCCAGCCGAAATGGATTCTCCCGGACTTTATCGACGCTTTCATTACCGTACTGCTTGTAGATCTTTGCCGCAAACGAAGTGCTGACTCCGTGATCCTGTAAAAACAACATAATATTTTTGATCTCTTTTTGCTGTTCCCAGCTTTCTGCAATTTTGCGGATACGTTTTTCTCCGATTCCGTCCACTTCCCGCAGCCTGAAAACATCCGTCTCGATCACAGCGATCGTATCCGTGCCGAATTTCTGCACAATCCGTTTCGCATATTTCGGTCCAACCCCTTTGATCAGCCCGGAACCCAAATATTTTTCAATGCCAAAAACAGTCGCCGGCATCGTCTCTTCCCAGGTCTTTGCCTGAAACTGTCTGCCATAACGACTGTCCATTTTCCAGTTTCCATCGATCAAAAGCACCGAACCAACATTGACATCCAGAAGACTGCCGACCACCGTCACCAGATCCTGATAATTTTTCACCGCACATTTCAGAACGGTATATCCGTTGTCCGGATTCTGGTAAGTGATCCGCTCCACCACCGCACGCAGCTTAAAAGTACTGTTTTTGCGAGCTGCTGCGGCGTTTTGTATCTGGCTGTTCCGGTCTGTTTTTGCCAGATCACTTTCTTGACTGTCTTCCGTATCTGCGTCTTTAGCCGTGCTCTCTTGTTTGTATACAGGATTCAGCATCTTCTCGAAAACCTGCTGATTCATCCGGCAGTCATTTAATGCCCGATGTGCCCCTTCTGCTGAAATCTCATAATATTCTGCCAGGTCCGTCAGCCTGTGATGCTCCAGATCCGGAAGCTCCCTTCGCGCCATCTGCAGCGTGTCAATATAATTATTTGGCAGCGACCGTTCAAAATATTTTTCCACATCACGATAAAGAAAATTCATGTCAAATCGGGCAATGTTATGTCCGACCAACACGAATCCTTTAATAAACTCCAGAAACTCTTCCAGAACCTGTTCAAAAAATGGTGCTTCTGCAACCATATCATCCGTAATACCATTTACACGGCTGGCTCCGTACGGAATCCTGCATTTCGGATTCACCAGCGTACTGAATTCATCCGTAACCTTCCCTTGCTTCACCTTCACTGCAGAAATCTCAATCACTTCGTCCGTCTTAGGCGAAATCCCGGTCGTCTCCAGATCAAAGACTACATAATCCGCAACATAAGTGTTCAACAAATTTCCGCCCGCTTTTGCCATCCTCTGCTCCTTTGTTATCTCATCGGACAGGAAGAACGAACCGTCGGTGCTTCCTCTCCAAAATTCAAGAATGCCTCTGGCATTCTTGCTGCGAGGTGCACGTCATGCATCGCATGGCATATTCTTCTGTGCACCTCTGCAATCCGCCGGAGACTATATCAGATGGGAGATTGAATCCCACCACTGATACAAACTTGTTACTTGTCGCCTATATAGGTGGGATTCATCTCACCTCTGATATAACGTGCATTGAATTCCATCGAAATCTCACGCAGTTCCTTTTTACCATCAATATACGCCTGATACATCTCCACGATCCCGGAACTGCATCCGTCACAGGAGGCATCAATATTGCCCAGAGATTCTGCTACGATCCGCTCACGCTCTTCTCTTGTCGTGTCCTTTATCAAATATTTTACCATAGTTCATTCACTCCATCGTTATGATTTTGCATGTTGCTTTTTTATTCAGGAAAAGAATCCCCTGTAAACCTGTGAAGAGAGTAAATCTAAAATCCGCTCCAGAACATATTGTCTTTCCATTCTCTTCCTTTCAACACTGTCCTTAATATAATATAGACTTCCGTGAAAAGCGATTTCAGATAATTCACCTTAGCAGTATCATCAGGTCTTGACAAAATAAGTGGCATACCGCTATTTCATTGAAAATTTCTGCTCATTTAGGTTTTTTCAATCAGTATTATATATGTTTTCTATCAGGTTTTCAAGTTTGCACTGAAAATTATAGCCCAAAAAAGCCTTTTATTCAGTGAACTTAATCTGTTAAATTGCTTCTTGAATTCAAGAATGTCTCTGGCATTCTTGCTGCGAGGTGCACGTCATGCATCGCATGACATATTCTTCTGTGCACCTCTGCAATCCGCCGGAGGCTATATCAGATGCTCCAATCGAATCCGTCTGATTTGTTGTCAAAACAAAATAATCTTTTTCTTTTACCAGCTCATACAGGTTCTGATATACCGGTTTTGGTGCATCCATATATCGATTGATATAGATATATCTGCACCAGTATCCCCAGTGTTTTTCCAATGTTTTATATGGATAGAAGCCTCCCGAATACATGTCAGAAAATCCATATTTCCTTCTAAAATCCGAAAAATATTTTTCAAATCTTTCACCGTTATACGCAAATCCTGCTGATGTGGAAAGTCCTGCACCTGCCCCTATTATAACAGCATCTGCTTCCCCTATTTTTTCTTTTATCTGTACTATCTTATCCGAGTAACTGTTTGTAGAGCCGTTCATCTTCCTCTTTAAAAACATTAAATATCACCTTTATCTTTGATTTTGTGCTTTCTTTATATTGTTTCACCGTCTGTACTGCAAGCTCAGCAGCTTTTTTATTTGGAAACATAAATACACCGGTTGAAATACAACAAAAAGCAATACTCTTTACTTCATTCTCATAAGCTATCCTAAGACACGATTCATAGCAAGATGTCAGTAAACGCTCATGTTCCTTTGTCAGCCTTCCCTGTACAATCGGGCCAACTGTATGAATCACATAATCACAGGGCAGATTAAACGCCGGGGTGATCTTTGCCTGCCCTGCCGGTTCTTCCTGTCCCTGCTTTATCATCATATCATTGCAATAGTTTCGAAGCTGA
>URUU01000026.1 GCA_900551235.1 uncultured Lachnospiraceae bacterium | reverse complement strand
AACTTGTTAACTGAGATACAGGTAATTATGTATCTAAAAGATATTATACGAGGAGAATAAGATATGTTTGTGACAAGACTTATCAGCGGTATCGTTCTGGTGGCAGTGGCACTTCTGACAATCTGCAGCGGAGGCTGGATTTTGTATGGAACACTGACCATCGTATCGCTGATCGGTATGTTTGAACTGTACCGTGCAGTGAAGGTACAGAAAAAGGGTGAAAATCTGCTGGCAGTGGTGGGATATCTGGGTGTGATCTCGCATTATATTCTGCTGAGTCTCGGATATTCCGAGTATGTTATGATGAATCTGATCATTGTGCTGATCGCCATGATGTTTGTCTATGTGTTTTCTTATCCAAAGTACCATGCAGAACAGGTGATGGCAGCCTTTTTCGGCGTAGCCTATGTAGGCATAATGCTTTCTTATATTTATCAAACCAGAATGATACGCGACGGAGCATTTCTTGTATGGCTGATCTTTCTGTGCTCCTGGGGATGTGATACCTGTGCTTACTGTGTCGGCATGCTGATCGGCAAACACAAAATGTCTCCGGTATTAAGTCCGAAGAAGTCCGTAGAAGGGGCAGTCGGCGGTGTTGTCGGTGCAGCACTTCTGGGAGCTGTCTATGCGGCAGTTGTAGGCAGCCATCTGGAAGCAGAAAGTCCGGTGGTCACGTATGCACTCATCTGTGCAGTCGGAGCACTGATCTCTATGGTCGGAGACCTGGCGGCATCGGCAATTAAGCGTAACCACAACATCAAAGACTACGGCACACTGATACCGGGACACGGCGGGATCATGGATCGTTTTGACAGCGTGATCTTTACAGCACCGGTTATTTATTATCTTTCTATGTTTATGATGAAATAAGGAGGAACGTATGAAAAATATAGCAGTTTTGGGTTCAACCGGTTCGATCGGAACGCAGACACTGGATGTTGTGCGTGCGAATCCGGAAAGGCTCTGTGTAAAAGCACTGGCAGCAGGTCATAATATTACACAACTGGAGAGCCAGATCCGTGAGTTTCATCCGCAGATCGCAGCAGTATGGGATGAAGAAAAAGCACAGGAACTCAGAGTCCTTACCGCAGATCTGCAGGTGAAGATTGTTTCCGGCATGGATGGACTTCTGGAAATTGCACAGATGGAAGGAACAGAAGTTCTGGTGACGGCAATCGTCGGTATGATCGGGATACGCCCGACCATTGCAGCCATCAAAGCAGGCAAGGACATTGCACTTGCAAACAAAGAGACACTTGTAACTGCCGGTCATATCATCATGCCTCTGGCAAAAGAATACAACGTAAAGATCCTTCCGGTGGACAGCGAACACAGTGCGATTTTCCAGTCCTTAAACGGAGAAAAGAAAACACAGATCGATAAAATCCTTCTGACGGCATCCGGCGGTCCGTTCCGCGGAAAAGATAAAGCATTTTTAAAAAATGTGCAGCTTGAGGATGCCTTGAAACATCCGAACTGGTCGATGGGACATAAGATCACGATTGATTCTGCGAGCATGGTCAACAAAGGTCTGGAAGTGATGGAGGCAAAATGGCTGTTTGATGCAGAACTGGATCAGATCCAGGTTGTGATCCAGCCGCAGAGCATTATCCATTCCATGGTGCAGTACAAAGACGGTGCGGTGATCGCCCAGCTTGGCACTCCGGATATGAAACTTCCGATCCAGTATGCACTGTTCTATCCGGACAGAGAGTACCTGGCAGGGGAACGTCTGGATTTCTGGAGCCTGTCACAGATCACCTTCGAAAAACCGGATATGGAGAATTTTGAAGGACTGCCTCTGGCATTTGCAGCAGCAAAAGCAGGCGGCTCCATGCCGACCGTATTCAATGCGGCAAATGAGCGTGCCGTCAGCAAATTTTTGAACCGCAAGATTGGTTTTCTGGATATTTACGAGATCATCCGCACCTGTATGGATGCACACAAAGTGATCGAAAATCCAACGGTGGAACAGATTTTGCAGTGTGAACAGGAAACTTATGAAATGATTGAAAGCAGGTGGTAAATTGAGCATAATTATAGCGTTGTTGATCTTTAGTCTGATCGTTCTTTTTCACGAGTTCGGACATTTCCTGCTGGCAAAGAAGAATGGCATTACGGTTGTGGAATTCTCTCTGGGAATGGGACCGAGACTGTTAAGCTTTGATAAGGGCGGAACAAAATATTCCTGGAAACTTCTGCCGTTTGGCGGCTCCTGTATGATGCTTGGCGAAGATGAAGGAACGATGGAGGCGGGTGCATTTGCAGCGGCATCCGTATGGGCGAGAATCGCAGTCATTGCCGCCGGCCCGGTATTTAACTTTATCCTGGCATTTGTGCTGTCCTTATTTATTATAGGAAGCATTGGTTATGATAAGCCTGTGATCCTGCAGGTAAGCGATGGATATCCGGCAGCAGAAGCCGGTCTGAAAGAAGGCGATATTGTTAAAAAGATCAATCACAGCAATATCCATGTGGCAAGAGAAGTAACCAACTATGTGACCTTTCATCAAAAACAGCCGGTGACGATGACCGTGGAGCGTGACGGCAAGGATATCACCGTTGAGATGGATCCAGTTGCAAATGAAAGCGGTCGCTACATTTTCGGTATCAGCTGCAGTTCCAATTACCGCGAAAAATGCGGCATCCTCGGCACCCTGAAATACAGTGCCTATGAAGTAAAATATTGGATTCAGCTGACAATCGAGAGTATTAAAATGCTCTTTACCGGTCAGGCGAGCATCAATGATATGTCCGGTCCGGTCGGTGTTGTGAGTTACATCGGAGAGACGTATCAGGAGTCACAGTCATCCGGCGGTTTCTATGTATGGCTGAATATGCTGAACATTTCTATTTTGCTGACAGCGAACTTAGGTGTGATGAACCTTCTTCCAATCCCGGCACTGGACGGCGGCAGACTGGTCTTTCTGGTCATTGAGCTGATCCGTGGTAAGAGGATCGATCCGGAAAAAGAAGGCATGGTCCACTTTGCTGGACTGTTGCTGCTGATGCTTTTGATGGTTGTGGTCATGTTTAATGATGTAAGAAAAATATTCTGGTAATAAAACAACAGTTCAGTCACAAAGGAGCTTACCTGTGGCTGAACTGTTATTTTATGAAAATTTTGTGACAGCTCTTGAAAAACGAAAGGGAAACTTTTATAATAGGGAACAATCATGTTCCAGTTTATGGAAAATGTAATCAAATGTTGCAGGATCATTACAGGAGACAGAGGAATATTATGGATAAGTCCAGGGAAAGGCAAGGTAAATGAAAAATAAGTATTTACATAAATTAGGCTGTTTTGTACTTGCAGGAAGTATGATGCTCTCAGCGGCACCAGTTACTTATGCGGCTGATATGGGAGTACAGAAGGTGACAGAGGAACTGACAGAAGTGTCTGCGGAAGACAGCAGTCAGGCAGAGACGACGCAGACCGAGACATCAGCACCGGAGACAGATCAGACTGAGACTGATACATCGGAAAGTGATCAGCCGCAGACAAAAGAACCAGGCACTCCTGCAGAAACAGAAACACCGGTGCTCAATGAGCCGGAGACTGCGGACAGCAGTCAGACGGTGGAAAGCGATGCTTCAAGGAATGACAGCAAAGAGAACATTCCGGGAATCGAAGATGCCGGTACATCAGATAATAAGAAAGTAGTGGATATTGACGATGCCGGAAAAGAGATTCAGAGGCCGGATGATGAGACGGTACAGATCGATCATTCGGACGCGGCAGCAGATTATACTTCTAATATCATTGCCGGAAATACTGTGTATTTAAGTGAACTTTCATCGGAATATGGGATTTCTTTTTCGGATGATTTCGAGAAAGTCATGGACAGGATTGAGGAAGATTACCGGGCATTTCTGGATGATCCGGATGCTTTTACCGCTGAAAACTGGCAGGATGTGCTGGCAGTTTATGTGATGAAGTATGCGTCAGGAGAAAAGACAGTCATACTGGATAAATCCTGTCAGGATGAACTGGAACAGCTCTTTTTCCTGATGAATGTAAGGAGTAATTCTGCAATTCTGCGAAAGCTGGAAACGGTACAGGAAGAAACTTCAGACAGCACAGAAAAAACAGAGAAAGATACAGCAGAAACGGAAACAACACAAAAAAGTGAAAGTACAGCGGCAGATGCAGCCGCAGGGGGCAGAAGCAACCGGAAAGCGGTTTCTGATACAGCACAGCAAGGCACGGTACAGCATACGGCAAATATAAAAAAAGCAGCAGATGCAAAAGAAACGGCAGATGCAAAAGAGAAGCAGGAAAAAGAATACTATGCACTCACAGCAGAAGAGTATGCTATCTTGTATGATGTGGATGAACAGCAGAAGGCTGTTCTGGACAAATATGCTTCCACAAAATGCAGACAGCTCTGTGCGATCGTTACGGCATCCAAAGGATTTGTACGTTCCGAAGCCGGAAATGGTGTCAGCGAAGAACGTGTGGCAATTGTAGCAGCAGCGTGCAGTCTGATCGGAAAAGTAGGCTATTTCTGGGGCGGAAAATCTTATGCCATCGGCTGGGATGGCCGCTGGGGTGAACAGCAGACAGTTTCAGTTTCCGGAAGTAAAAGCAGTGGAACAGTACGGTCTTATGGACTGGACTGCAGCGGATTTGTTGCATGGGCTTACTGTAACGGACTGGATGGAGAGGATGCCGGCATTGGCAGCCATACGACGACGCAGTGGAATGCAAGTGAGATGGTAGACAGCCAGGATGCACAGCCGGGTGATCTGGTCTTCTACCGTCCGGGAAGTGCGGGAGACGACAATCACGTAGGTATTGTGGTGGGAGTCAATGACAATGGCAGCCTGCTGGTGGTACATTGTTCCTCAGGACAGAATGGAGTCGTGACAGGGGAAGCATGGTCCTCCGGGTTCCAGTATGTGAGAAGTCCGCTGAACCTGGAATAGGAAACCTGTCTGCAAAAATCGAAAGTAGCACAGTTGACAAATAAAGGCAGCACTGTTATCATGATAAAGAAAGGCTTTTATGAAAAAAGCAGAGCACTTATGACTTTATCATGAGCGGATGCCAAAATGCAAACTAATTTAACTAGGACAAGGGTGTTCTGATTTATTCAGTATACCCTTTTTGTATTTTTATCAGAGTCATGCAGATTTATTATAAATTGATCAGGAGAGCTTCGCAGAGGCGATTTTGCGAATGGCTCTGAAAAAATAGTGCAGGGATTCGAACAGGAATCATAAAAGGAGAATATATGAAGTATACAAAACAGGATGTCCTGCGTCTTGTGCAGGAGGAAGATGTAGAATTTATACGTCTTCAGTTTACAGATATCTTCGGAACAATGAAGAATGTGGCGATCACTTCGAGCCAACTGGAAAAGGCACTGGATAACAACTGTATGTTTGACGGATCTTCGATTGAAGGTTTCGTGCGGATCGAGGAGTCGGATATGTATCTTTATCCGGATCTGGATACCTTAAATGTTTTTCCGTGGCGGCCGCAGCAGGGGAAGGTGGCACGACTGATCTGCGATGTATACCGGCCAAGCAGGGAGCCGTTTGAGGGTGACCCGCGATACATTCTGAAGAAAGTGGTAAAGCAGGCGGCAGAGCTGGGTTATCAGTTTGATGTCGGACCGGAATGTGAATTTTTCCTGTATCATACGGATGACAACGGACAGCCGACGACGCTCACGCATGAGCGGGCAGGATATTTTGATTTAGGACCTATGGATCTTGGTGAGAATGCAAGGCGTGACATGGTGCTGACACTCGAAGACATGGGCTTTGAGATCGAGGCATCGCACCACGAGATGGCACCGGCACAGCATGAGATCGATTTCCGTTATGATGAGGCTCTGACAACGGCGGACAATATTATGACGTTCAAACTGGCGGTCAAGACGATCGCCAAACGTCATGGGCTGCATGCAAGTTTTATGCCAAAACCAAAGACGGGCATCAATGGTTCGGGCATGCATATTAATATGTCGCTGTCCAGGGATGGCAAAAATATTTTTGCGGATGCCGGTGATCCAAATGGCTTAAGTCAGGAAGCTTACTATTTTATCGGCGGTCTGATGAAGCATATAAAAGGTATGTGTGCGATCACCAATCCGCTGGTTAATTCTTACAAGCGTCTGGTTCCGGGATTTGAGGCACCGGTCTACATTGCCTGGTCAGGCATAAACCGCAGTCCTCTGATCCGCATTCCGTCAGAACGGGGGGAGGGCACAAGGATTGAACTGCGATGCCCGGATCCGTCGGCAAATCCATATCTGGTACTGGCAGTCTGCCTGGCAGCAGGACTTAATGGCATTCAGAATCAGATCATGCCTCCGGCAGCTGTCGATAAGAATATTTTCGATATGACAGAAGAAGAGATTCAGAAAGAAGGCATTGATGTCCTGCCGAACAATCTTCTGGAAGCAGTCTGTGAGATGGAAAAGGATGAACTGGTAAAAGAGGTGCTTGGAACACACACCAGTCGGCGTTATATAAAGGCGAAAAAGAAAGAATGGGCAGAATATTCCCGCCAGGTTTCCGGATGGGAACTGGATCAGTATCTTTATCGCATATAAATTTTCCTCCTGAGATGTATCTTGATTTTTGAGATTATACAAGAGGGGGAGGGTTACAGTGGTAAACATAATAGTTGTATTTCCAAAGCTGGAAGATGCGAAAAATATCCGTAACCTTCTGGCGAGAAATGGATACAGCGTGACCGGTGTATGCTGTACCGGTGCACAGGTACTGCAGATTACAGACAATCTGGAAGACGGCATTGTGATCTGCGGATACCGTTTTAACGATATGATGTATGCGGATTTGAGGGATAGTCTGGCAATTTCGTTTCAGATGCTTTTGGTAGCATCCATGCATATTCTGGAGTCCTGCGACCACAGGGATATCGTATCTCTGCCGCTGCCGCTGCGTATCGGAGATCTTGCCAATACGCTGGAGATGATGGCGGCCGGAATGTATCGACGCAGGAGGAGACAGAAGTCACAGCCGAAGGAACGTTCCGAAGCAGAGAAAAAAGTGATCCTGGATGCGAAAAAGCTGCTGATGGAGCGAAACCATATGTCAGAAGAAGAAGCACATCGTTATATGCAAAAATGTAGTATGGACAGTGGAAACAATATGGTAGAGACAGCAAAAATGATTTTTGCCCTGATGAAGTATTAAACTGTCATCAGGCAGACCGGGAAAGGATGGCGAACAGATGAAATTTACAAAAATGCAGGGTATAGGAAATGACTATGTCTATGTCAACTGTCTGGAAGAGACGGTTGAGAATCCGGGAGAAGTTGCCAGAAAGGTCAGCGACCGCCACTTTGGGATCGGCTCAGACGGACTGATCCTGATCAAACCTTCGCTGGAAGCAGATTTTGAGATGGATATGTATAATTCTGATGGCTCCCAGGGAGCAATGTGCGGAAATGGGATCCGCTGCGTGGCAAAATATGTATATGACTATGGACTTACAGATAAAGATGAAGTCAGCATTGCGACAAAGAGCGGCATCAAATACGTGAAACTGCAGGTGGAAAACGGAAAGGCGAAGAGCGTATGCGTAGATATGGGTGCACCGATCTTAAATGCAGGCCTGATTCCGATCGTATCGGAGAATCCGCAGGTCATCAATGAAGCGATCACGGCAGGCGGCAGGGAATATCGCATGACCGGTGTTTCTATGGGAAATCCGCATGCAGTTGTTTATATAGACGATGTACAAGGGCTGGACATTGAAAAGATCGGACCGCTTTTTGAGACGCATCCGTGTTTTCCGGATCGTGTCAACACAGAATTTTCCAGAGTGCTGGACGATCATACCGTTGAGATGCGCGTATGGGAACGCGGGGCTGGTGAGACACTTGCCTGCGGAACCGGTGCCTGTGCAGTGGCGGTGGCATCCATTTTAAATGGCTATGTGGCAAAAGATCAGCCGGTGACCATCAAACTGCTCGGCGGAGATCTGGAGATTTCCTGGGATCAGCAGAAAAATACGGTCTTTATGACGGGACCTGCGGAAGTCGTGTTCGATGGCGAAATTAAAGTGTAACGATACAGGGCAGGTGCAAAAGGCTGCCATGAGTAAAAGCAAAAGCGGGCAATGAAGATCCACTTTATAAAAATGCCGGAACTGCCGGCAGAAATGAGAATCACAGGAGGCACATATGTTTAAAGTAAATGATAATTATCTGAAGTTACCGGGAAGCTATCTTTTTTCTACGATCGCGAAAAAAGTCAGTGCATTTACAGCGGCTAATCCACAGGCAGAGATCATTCGTCTGGGTATCGGTGATGTGACACAGCCGATCGCACCGGCCGTGATCGAAGCACTGCACAAAGCAGTTGATGAGCAGACCACAACAGAGGGATTCAAAGGTTATGCACCGGATCTTGGCTATGCATT
Source organism: uncultured Lachnospiraceae bacterium (assembly GCA_900551235.1). Lineage (GTDB taxonomy): Bacteria > Bacillota > Clostridia > Lachnospirales > Lachnospiraceae > Hominisplanchenecus. The sequence continues at coordinate 21,530 of URUU01000026.1, read as the reverse complement.
TCTGCGTGAGACGATCGCAAAGAATGATTACGAAGCTTACGGATGTGACATCGCAGCAGATGAGATTTTTGTATCTGATGGTGCAAAGAGCGATTCTGCAAATATTCAGGAAATATTCTCGCTGGATAATAAAATTGCGGTATGTGACCCGGTTTACCCGGTTTATGTGGATTCCAACGTTATGGCAGGAAGAACCGGCACTTATGATCCGAAAAGTGAGACCTGGAGTGATGTGATCTACATGCCTTGTACCGCAGAAAACAATTTCTGCCCGGAACTGCCAAAAGAAACTCCGGATATCATCTATCTGTGTTTCCCGAACAACCCGACCGGCGAGGCAATCACAAAAGAACAGCTTCAGGTTTGGGTAGATTATGCCAACAAAACAGGTGCAGTCATCATCTACGATGCTGCTTACAAAGCTTATATTACAGAAAAAGATATTCCGGTATCCATCTATCAGTGTGAAGGTGCAAAAACCTGTGCCATCGAGCTTTGCAGCTTTTCCAAGACAGCCGGATTTACCGGACTGCGTCTTGCATACACGGTTATCCCAAAAGAGCTCAAATGCGGCGATGTACAGTTACATGCACTCTGGGTAAGAAGACACGGCACAAAATACAACGGTGCACCTTACATCATCCAGAGAGCCGGAGAAGCGGTATATTCTAAGGCCGGAAAGGCTCAGATCGCAGAACAGATCGCATATTATCATAAAAATGCATCTTATATCTTCAACGGACTCAAAGAAGCCGGCTATACCGTTGCGGGCGGCGTGAACTCCCCGTATGTATGGCTGAAGACTCCGGATCAGATGAATTCCTGGGAATTCTTTGATTATCTGCTGGAAAAAGCAAATGTTGTGGGAACACCTGGTTCCGGATTCGGACCGAGCGGAGAAGGTTATTTCCGTCTGACTGCGTTTGGCACTTACGAGAATACTGTAAAGGCAATCGACCGGATTAAGAAACTTTAAAAAGTAGTGTGCTTGTTAAAAAATACACGATATTTTTTATAAAAAAACACTTGCAAACAGAAAAAACTTGTGCTATGATTTGAAATCATAAAAATAATGATAAAATTATTAAGAGATGCCATAAAACCACTCTTGTGCAAGCACATCGTGGTTTCAGGCTTTTGCCCCTGGCATCATGTAAATGCTGGGATGAAGACTCATGACCGTGAAAGCCGACAGGAATAAAGTGTCACCGACTGAGAGCACTTTTTGGCGGAAGCGGCAAGATGGGAACACTTCGGAGCAGACCGTTCGAAGGAGATACAGGTAGGGCGGTACGTGAGCGTGCGTTAAACGTTAAGAGAGGCAGATGATTCATCTGCAAGGCGGGTGGTACCGCGGATAAAGTTTATCCGTCCCGAAACAGTTCAGTGCTGTTTCGGGACTTTTTTATTTCATTCTTCTCCCGGACAGCGAAAAGTTGAAAGGAGACGAAAGACTATGATGGAGTATTTAGAAGGCCTAAAGAGGGCAGAAACATTGGAGATTGGTGAATTACTTGAGCAGGCAGAAGGCACAGAGGTAAAAGTAAACGGAGCTGTGCATACGATCCGCGATATGGGAAATGTGGCATTTGTGATCCTGCGTAAGCGTGACGGTCTGGTGCAGTGTGTCTTTGAAGAAGGTGTGACAGCCTTTGACTTAAAAGAACTTAAAGAGGCATCTGCCGTGGAAGTAGTCGGTACGGTCCGCAAAGAAGAGCGTGCCGCACACGGCATTGAACTTCGTTTAAAAGAGATCAGAGTGCTCAGCGAGCCGGATGAACCGCTGCCGCTGCCGATTTCTAAATGGAAGCTGAATACTTCACTGGAAGCGAAACTGAACATGCGCCCGATCTCTCTTCGAAATGTCAGAGAACGTGCAAAATTCAAGATCCAGGAAGGTCTGGTCCGCGGCTTCCGCGATTTCCTGTATGAACAGGGATTTACGGAAATCCACACACCGAAGCTCGGAGCAAAAAGCGCAGAGGGCGGTGCGAACCTCTTTAAACTGGAATATTTCCACAGACCGGCGATCCTGCAGCAGAGCCCGCAGCTTTACAAACAGATGCTGGTTGGCGTGTTTGACCGTGTATTTGAGACAGGACCTGTGTTCCGTGCAGAAAAACACAACACAAAACGCCACCTGAATGAATATACTTCTCTTGATTTTGAAATGGGCTATATCAATGGATTTGAAGATATCATGGCAATGGAGACCGGATTTTTGCAGCATACGATGAAACTGCTGGCAAAAGATTATCAGAAAGAACTGGATATGCTTGGCATCACGCTTCCGGATGTATCGAAGATCCCGGCAGTGCGTTTTGACAAAGCAAAAGAGATGGTCGCAGAAAAATACAACCGCACAATCCGCAATCCATACGACCTGGAGCCGGAAGAAGAGCATCTGATCGGTGAGCTGTTCAAAGAAGATTATGGTGCAGATTTTGTGTTTATCACACATTATCCGAGCAAAAAACGTCCGTTCTATGCGATGGATGATCCGCAGGATGCAAGATTTACTTTAAGTTTTGACCTTCTGTTCCGCGGACTGGAGATTACGACCGGAGGACAGCGTATCCACAGTTATTCGCAGCTGCTTCAAAAGATGGAAGCCAAAAAAATAACAACCGAAGGTCTGGAGCAGTATCTTGATACCTTCCGCCATGGCATGCCGCCTCACGGAGGACTCGGCATCGGTCTGGAGCGGCTGACGATGCAGCTGATCGGCGAGGACAATGTCAGAGAGACAACGCTCTTCCCGAGAGACTTAAGCAGACTGGAACCATAGGAAATAGAGCAGGATACAGCCGCAAAGCAGAGACTTCCTGAACGCATGCGGCGGTAAAAGAGAGGAGAAAGAACATGGCAAATGTGATCTCAGATGAGACAATGGAGTATGTGGGCATTCTGGCGAAGCTGGAGCTTTCAAAAGAAGAGCGGGAAGCAGCCAAAAAAGATATGGAACGCATGCTGGATTATATTGATAAATTAAATGAACTGGATACCACAGGGGCAGAACCGATGTCCCATATTTTCCCGGTTTACAATGTATTTCGTGAAGATGTGGTCACAAATGGCGACGACAGGGACAATATGCTGAAGAATGCACCGGCAGAAAAAGACGGAACATATAAAGTACCGCGAACGGTAGAATAGGAGGCACACAGTGAAGATAACAGAATTGACAGCAGTGACGCTTGGCAAAAAGATCAAAGCGAAAGAGATTACAGTTGCAGAAGCTGTAAGTGCCGTACTGGAACAGATCGAAGCAGTGGAAGGAGGGGTTCACGCATATGTGACACTGGAAGAGAAAGAAAAAGTACTGAAAAAGGCAGAAGAGATCCAGGTAAAGATCGATGCAGGAGAGCTGCGAGGTCCGCTGGCAGGCGTTCCGGTAGCCATCAAAGACAATATGTGTACAGAAGGAGTACTGACGACCTGCAGTTCGAAAATCCTTGCAAACTTCAAACCGACTTACACGGCGGAAGCAGTCAGAAATCTGGAAAAAGCCGGAGCGGTGATCATCGGCAAGACCAACATGGACGAATTTGCGATGGGAAGTACGACTGAGACATCAGCCTATGGTGTGACCAGAAACCCATGGAATCTGGAACATGTACCGGGCGGCTCTTCCGGCGGTTCCTGTGCAGCCGTGGCAGCAGGCGAATCTCTCTTTGCACTTGGAAGCGATACCGGAGGATCGATCCGTCAGCCGAGTTCTTTCTGCGGTGTGACCGGATTAAAGCCGACGTACGGAACCGTTTCCCGTTATGGCCTGATTGCTTACGGTTCTTCTCTGGATCAGATCGGACCGGTGGCAAAAGATGTGACAGACTGTGCGGCAATCCTGGAAGTGATTGCATCTTACGATAAAAAAGACAGCACTTCCGTAAAACGGGAAGATTATGATTTCACTTCTGCTCTTGTGGACGATGTAAAAGGCATGCGGATCGGTATTCCGAGAGATTATTTCGGAGAAGGACTGGATCCGGAAGTCAAAGAGGCGATTCTGGCTGCGGCAAAAGTGCTGGAAGAAAAAGGAGCAATCGTAGAAGAGTTTGATCTAAGTCTCGTAGAATATGCAATCCCGGCTTATTATGTCATCGCCTGTGCGGAGGCCAGCTCCAATCTGGCAAGATTTGACGGCGTGAAATATGGCTATCGTGCAAAAGATTACGAAGGACTGCACAACATGTACAAAAAGACACGTTCTGAGGGCTTCGGAGCGGAAGTAAAACGTCGTATCATGCTTGGCTCCTTTGTACTGAGTTCCGGATATTACGATGCATATTATCTGAAGGCACTTCGCACAAAAGCTTTGATCAAAAAAGCATTTGACAAAGCATTTGAAAAATACGATGTGATCTTAGGTCCGGCGGCACCGAATACCGCACCGAAGATCGGGGATTCTTTAAGTGATCCGCTGAAGATGTACCTTGGCGATATTTATACGATCTCCGTCAATCTGGCAGGACTTCCGGGCATGAGTGTTCCGTGCGGAAGAGATGCAAAAGGGCTGCCGATCGGTCTGCAGCTGATCGGGGACTGCTTCAAAGAAAAGAATATCATCCGTGCGGCGTATGCTTATGAACAGACGAGGAAATACGAAGCACCAAAGCTTGCAAAAACAGCAGAAGGGGAGGCAAAATAAGATGAGTAAACAGTATGAAACCGTGATCGGCCTGGAAGTCCATGTAGAGCTTGCGACCAAAACAAAAATATTCTGTGCCTGCTCCACTGCATTTGGAGGTGCACCAAATACCCATACCTGCCCGGTCTGCACCGGCATGCCGGGTTCCCTTCCGGTACTGAACAGGCAGGTAGTAGAATATGCACTGGCAGTAGGGCTTGCAACAAACTGTCAGATCCATCAGTACTGCAAGTTCGACCGAAAGAATTATTTTTATCCGGATAACCCGCAGAACTATCAGATCTCACAGCTGTATCTGCCGATCTGCCATGACGGCGGTGTGGAGATCGAGACAGCCGGCGGCAAAAAGATCATCGGGATCCACGAGATCCATATGGAAGAGGATGCCGGAAAACTGGTGCACGATGAGTGGGAGGACTGTTCTTTAGTGGACTATAACCGAAGCGGTGTGCCGCTGATCGAGATCGTATCCGAGCCGGATATGAGAAGTGCCGAAGAAGTGATTGCCTATCTGGAAAAGCTGCGTCAGATCATCCAGTATCTCGGAGCATCGGACTGCAAACTGCAGGAAGGCTCGATGCGTGCCGATGTCAACTTATCCGTGCGTGAAGCCGGAACCGAAAAGTTTGGCACCAGAACCGAAATGAAAAACCTGAATTCTTTCAAAGCCATTGCCCATGCGATCGAAGGCGAAAGAGAGCGTCAGATCGAGCTGATCGAGGCGGGCAGAAAGGTCATTCAGGAGACAAGAAGATGGGATGACAACAAAGAAAGTTCCTTTACCATGCGTTCCAAGGAAGATGCCCAGGACTACCGTTATTTTCCGGATCCGGATCTGACACCGGTTGTGATCAGCGACGAATGGATCGCAGAGGTGAAGGCACGCCAACCGGAACTTCGCAGCGAGAAACTGGAACGTTATAAAAAAGAATTTGATATACCTGATTACGATGCACAGATCATCACAAACTCCAAACATATGGCGGATCTGTTTGAAGCGGCAACAGCAATCTGCAAAAAGCCGAAAAAAGTATCCAACTGGCTGATGGGTGAGACCCTGCGACTGTTAAAAGAAAACAGCATGGATCCGGAAGATCTTTCTTTTGCACCGGAGAATCTGGCAAAACTGGTAGATCTTGCAGATGCCGGAACGGTCAACAGTTCGGTGGCGAAAGAAGTCTTTGAGCAGATTTTCAAAGAGAATGTTGATCCGGAAGCCTATATCGAAGAACATGGACTGAAAACGGTGAACGATGAAGGTGCACTTAAGGCCACTATCGAGCAGATTATTTCTGAGAATCCACAGTCGGTAGCCGATTACAAAGGCGGCAAGAAAAAAGCGATCGGATTTCTGGTAGGTCAGACCATGAAAGCCATGAAAGGAAAAGCAGATCCGGCAGGCGTCAATAAGATCCTGAAAGAAATCCTGGATCAGGCATAATACAGATTTACAGGATCAGGCTTATGACCCTGGCATCTTTGCACTTTACGGACAAAAAAAGACAATTTACGGACAATTACACACAAGAAGAAAAGGAATTGCTATAATAAAACACAAATAGGCGGGCATGGTATAGGGATAGAAGTGTGAGTCATTGTGTACAAGTTGTGTGTGAGTTGTGTTCCGCCTATAGTATGCACAGAGGGTTTTTTGAAAACTCTCTGTTTTTTCGTATAAAAAGTCCTGTTATACTACAAAAAAGTTGAATTTTTTTATTATTTCTTATATAGTTAAGATGTTGGGTGCAGATATCATGCGGTCTGTTTCGTATTTTGTACGCCGACAACCGAAAATGTACAAGGGAGAACAGTTATGTATCGTATAGCTATTGTAGATGATGATCTTTTCATTGGCGGACATGTAAAAGACATCATAGAAGAAAGTATGGGTGGGGAGTTATTTCAGACAGAATACTTTTCAACGGCCGGTCAGCTTTTGAGTGAAATGGAGGAGGAGCGTTTTACAATTTACATTCTGGATATCGAGATACCGGATGGAAATGGAATCGAACTGGCAGAACAGATAAGAAAGAAGCAGGATAAACCCTACATTCTTTTTCTTACAGCCTATGAGCAATATGCACTTCATGGATATGAAGTCCGGCCTTATCATTACATCATAAAAGAAAATATGCAGGAGAAACTGGTGCAGACGTTAAAACAGATCTGCCGTGAACTGGGGGCAGATGTGAAAGGGCAGTATCTTGTGAAAAGTGCGGGAGCATTTGAAAAAGTAGCTTTGCGTGAGATTTATTATATTTATAAAGAGCAGAAGAATTCAATTTTTGTTACCAGAAGCGGGAAAAAGACCAACCGGGAATCCTTAAAAGAAGTGTTTTCCAAACTTCCCAAAGAGCAGTTTGTGATCGCTGAGAGGGGATATATTGTGAATTTGCTGCATGTAGATAAGATGGAAAAGGGGATGCTTACCATGGAGAATGGAGAGCAGATTAAAATTGGCAGAGGGCACAGCAGAGAGATTATGCAGAAAATGTGCAGTTATATGGAGCGGGGGACTGTATGACCGAGATGGAGATTCTGGGGTATCTGATCACATTTCTGGAAACGTTTCAGTTTTGCTGCGTGACAATCTATGGTCTGCGCCGGGAAGATATGACCCTAAAAGAACTCATTGGCTACGCAGGCCTTTCTGTTATTCTGGATATTCTGCTGTTTTATGGAAGGCAAAGGGAGCTCAGTGTTTATCTGGTGCTTCTGATTCGAACGTTTATCCTTGCATTTTGTGTAAGCCTCGGCAGCCACACTTCTTTTCGGAAAACTCTGCTGGTATTTGGAAGTTTTCATGTCCTGGAAGAACTGATCTGCACATGGATCGTTATTTTGTTGTGTATCGGCTGCAAAAGTATGGAGATTTCCTTTATCAGCAGACTGGCCATGGGAATCAGCCGGTTTGTACTCTGCATCGCTGTTTTGAAGCTGCAGACATGGCAGAGAAAATATGAGGCTGAGGTAAACTGGAGGCTGGTCTTGCTGCTTTTGCTGATCGGATGTGCAGCCATGTTCTATTTTCAGAGTGTGCTGTCTGGAAGGATCGATACGATGACCGTAAGAAGCAGTCTGTGGGCATCTGTGGTTTTTCCTGGTATTTTCTGTATGATCTATCTGCTCTGTAATGATATAAAAAATAAAGAACAGATTTTAAAGCTGAGGATCGATATGGCAGAACAGCAATACGAGGAACTGGCAATGGAATACGAAAAAAACCGTATCTTATACCATGATATGAACCATCATAATCTGGTTATGTGGAAGCTGGCAGAGAAAGGGGAGTATGAACGGCTTCATGAGTATCTGGAAAAATTAAGGCCGGAAGAAAAGACAGAACATCGGCAATGGACCCAGAATCCCATTATAGATATGATCCTGGAATACAAAACACTTGCCATGGAGAAAAAACAGATTACATACCGGGTAGATTCTGATATCATAGGAGAGATCTCCATATCAGATAAGGAATTGTGCAGCCTCTTTGCCAACCTTCTGGATAATGCAATAGAAGCCTGTGAAAAGCTGGAACAGGAAGAACGGAAGGTACATATCCAAATAAGAAAGCACAATGCAATGTTCATGTTGGTTGTTGAAAACAGCTGCGAAAAATATGCTCTGGCAAAATCCGGTATATTTCGGACTGGCAAACCAGATAAAGCCTTTCACGGATATGGCCTGCACAGCATCCGGCAGACCGTCAGAAATCAGGGCGGACAGTTTGAGTACGGTCAGCATGAGAACAATTTCTATGTGAAAATCCTGATAGCTCTTGTAATTTAAACAAAAGTAGTGTAAAATTGTAGCATTATCGGGCATGAGAGCGTAGGCTTTACAATGGAGGAATTAAGGATGAGCAGCAGAGTGGAAAATGCGCTGGAGAATCATGGAAAAGGTTACAACTGCTGTCAGGCAGTAGCGTGTGCTTATGCAGACCTGGCGGGTGTAGATGAAAATCTTATTTTTGCGGCAGGCGAAGGATTTGGTGCAGGCATGGGAGGCATGCAGTGTACCTGCGGTGCTGTATCGGGAGCGTGTATGGTGGCAGGACTGTTAAAAAGCAGCCGCAACACCGAAGAACCGGTTACAAAGGGCGGGACATACCGCATTACAAAAGAGATCGCACAGGCATTTAAAGAAAAGAACGGTTCTGTGATCTGTAAAGATTTAAAAGGAATAGAAACGAAAAAGGTTCTGCGGTCCTGTGACGGCTGTATTGAAGATGCGGCAAAGATACTGGAACAGGTTATGGGTCTGCAAAAGACAACAGAATAAATGAGATTTCCGATGAAAGATGCGGCCATAGAGCAGTTACAAAGCTCAGTGGCCGTTTTCGGGTTGACTGTATCTGCAAAGCTGTGCCGGAAGCCGGAAAGGACAGGAGTCTGTAGGAAAGAAATTAAGGTGAGGAAAAACAAATGAAGATCATAATCGTCGGCTGTGGAAAAGTAGGGGCAACTCTGGCAGAACAGCTTAGCAATGAAGGAAATGATATTGTTATTGTGGACGAAGATGCAGAAAAAGTGCAGGATATATCCAATGCGTGTGACATTATGGGCGTGGTGGGAAGCGGAAGCAGCCACAATGTTCAACTGGAAGCAGGCATACGGGAAGCAGATCTGCTGATTGCAGTTACCGGTTCAGACGAACTGAATCTTCTGTGCTGCCTGATCGCAAAGAAGGCAGGAAATGGCTGTCAGACGATTGCACGTGTGCGCAATCCGGAATACAGCCAGGAGGTTCGGTTTATAAGGGAAGAATTAGGAATGGCAATGGTCATCAATCCGGAGCAGGCAGCAGCCGCAGAGATGGCAAGGATCTTACGTTTCCCATCTGCAATCAAGATCGAGACATTTGCAAACGGACATATTGAGCTTCTGCAGTTCCGTATCGGAACCAATTCTGTTCTGGATAACGTACGGATCGCAGATATGGGATCAAAACTTCGCTGTGAAGTACTGGTATGCACCGTTGTACGTGGAGACCAGGTGATCATTCCGGATGGCGACGTTGTACTGCAGAGCCGCGATATTGTCTCTATTGTAGCACCGCCCAAAATGGCAAGTCAGTTTTTCAAGAAGATCAAAGTTCAGACGGATCAGGTACGTGATACGCTTATCATCGGCGGAAGTACGACTGCTTATTATCTGGCAAAGCAGCTCCTTACGATGGGAATTGATGTCAAGATCATAGACAAAGACAGGGAACGCTGTGAGGAACTCAGCGATCTGCTGCCAAAAGCAACGATCATCTGCGGAGAGGGAACGGATCAGGATGTGCTGATGGAAGAAGGTGTGAACTGGATGGATTCCTTTGTGACGCTGACGGATCTGGATGAAGAGAACATCCTGCTTTCCCTTTTTGCAAAAGAGCATGCACCAAAGATCAAGAGCATCACAAAAGTAAACAATACCACGTTCGATGAAGTCATCAACAAACTGGATCTTGACAGCATCATCTATCCGAAGTATGTGACGGCAGAATATATTGTGCGTTATGTGCGTGCCATGAAAAACAGCATCGGCAGTAATGTAGAGACACTTTACCGTCTGGTCAACAACCGTGTAGAGGCTCTGGAGTTTGTGATCCGGCAGAAGTCTCCGATCCTGGATATCCCGCTTGAGAAGCTGGCACTGAAAAAGAATCTTCTGATCGCAGCAATCTATCGTGACGGGGTACTGATCATGCCGAAAGGACAGGATGTAATGAGTATCGGAGATAAGGTAATCGTTGTTACAACGAATCAGGGGCTGGATGATATTTCGGATATTGTGAAAGAGCGATAAAGGTGAAAACATGAATTATGGAATGATTTTATACATACTTGGTATGGCGAGCGGATTTGAAGCGCTGTTTCTTCTGCTTCCGGTTCTGGTATCCGTGATTTACGGGGAAGACGTACTGTCCTCTTATCTGATCTCCTGCGTGATCTGTGCCGTATTCTGCGGGATCAGCACAATTCGCAAGCCGAAAAAGATTACCATGTATACAAAGGAAGGTCTGGTGGCAGTAGCACTGGTATGGATCTGGTTTTCCGCATTTGGGGCAGTTCCGTTTATGCTGACCGGGGAGATTCCGAGCTTTTTCGATGCATTTTTTGAGGTAAGCTCCGGTTTTACGACAACAGGCGCCAGTATTCTGACCAATGTGGAGGCACTTTCACATGCCAGTCTGTTCTGGAGAAGCTTTACCCACTGGGTAGGCGGTATGGGAATCCTGGTGTTTATTCTTGCTTTTATTCCAAACAAGGGAAACGGAACGATTGTACATTTGATGAAAGCAGAAAGTCCGGGGCCGAGCGTGAGCAAACTGGTTCCGAAAATCCGTTATACAGCAGCGATTCTTTACGGTATTTATTTTGGAATGACACTGATCCAGATCATTTTGCTGCTTCTGAGCAGAATGCCGCTGTTTGATACCCTCTGTATTGTATTCGGTACGGCAGGAACCGGTGGATTTTCGATAAGAAATGACGGATGTGCAGGTTATACGATGCTGCAGCAGGGCATCATTACCACGTTTATGATCCTGTTTGGTGTCAACTTTACATTTTATTTCTGCATTTTAAAGAAAAAGATCAAACAGGCTTCCTGTATGACGGAAGTCTGGCTCTATCTGGCGATCATTGCAGTTTCGATCGCAGCGATCACGCTTAATATTTCCGGAGGATTTCCAAACCTGTTCCAGGCACTTCACCATGCCGCATTTCAGGTTGGCTCGATCATTACGACAACCGGTTTCAGTACCGTGGACTTCAACCAGTGGCCGGGCTTTTCCAAGACGATTCTGGTAACGCTGATGTTTGTCGGAGCCTGTGCGGGAAGTACAGGGGGAGGCATCAAAGTGTCACGTATTCTGCTGCTGTTAAAAGGTGTCGGCCGTGAGATTTCTCTGGCTCTGCATCCAAGAAGTGTAAAACGTGTGCGGATGGAAGGAAGAACGGTAGAGACGGAAGTAATCCGTTCGGTAAATGCCTATCTTGCACTTTATATGATTATTTTTGTGACGTCCATTCTGATTGTTTCGCTGGATGAAAAAGATCTGGTAACAAATTTTACAGCGGTTGCAGCGACTCTGAACAACATCGGTCCGGGACTTGGACTTGCAGGACCGGCAGGTAACTTTTCCGGATTTTCAAATCTGTCCAAACTGGTTTTAAGTTTTGATATGCTGGCAGGCAGACTGGAACTGATCCCGATGCTGATGATCTTTGTGCCGTCGGTATGGGGTATGAAAAGGAAAAAATAGAGCAGCAGGGCGAAGGTATATGAGGTGAGCGGATGTTTGGAGAATGTCATGCACACATTTTTATGAATGGAAGAAATTACAGAGAGGCAGTGTCGCTGCACAAAGGTCATGTCAGTGAAGAGGCGGTCCGTAAGGCATTTCTGGAGTATCAGAAGCGTGGGATTCATTTTGTAAGAGATGGCGGTGATGCGCTGCATGTGTCCGAATATGCGGCAAAGATCGCACCGGAATATGACATCGATTACCGGACTCCGATGTTTGCCATTTACAGACAGGGGCATTATGGCAGAATCGTCGGCCGTGCCTGCGAAGATAAGAAAGAATATCACAGCCTTGTAAAGCTGGTAAAGGCACAGGGCGGGGATTTCATCAAAATCATGCTCTCCGGGATCATGGTATATGAAAAGTACAGGCAGATGTCCGAAGAACCGCTTGCACCGGAAGAAATCAAAGAACTGATCCACATTGCACATGAAGAAGGCATGGCTGTCATGGCACATGCCAATGGAGCAGACACTGTGCGAAGCGCAGCCATTGCCGGTGCTGACAGCATTGAACATGGAAACTACATAGACAAAGATGCCATAGATGCCATGAAAGCGTACGGAACCGTATGGGTTCCGACCATCGCAACGACAGGGAATCTTTTCGGATGTGAAAGATATCCCAGGGAAGAACTGGAGAAGATTTTCAGGTCTGCCACGGAGAATCTGAAGTATGCCTGGGAACAGAAGGTATATCTGGCGCTTGGAAGCGATGCCGGTGCGTATCGTGTCCCGCATGGCCAGGGAGTGGTGGATGAATATAATATTTTTACAAGGATACTTGGCAGATCACAGCAGTTGGATGAGCATCTGGCAAAGGGTGAAGCAATCATCCGGCAGAAATTTCAGGAGGGAAAAAGATGACAGTACAGAAGATAATTGCAGTTGGAGAAAATGAAAATACCGTATTTCAAAGCTGCAGGGATGGTATTCATACCGATGTATTTGAGACGATCTGCGCTTTCCTGAACAGCAGAGGCGGAACCATATTGCTGGGGGTGGATGAAAGAGGAGAAGTTTTTGGATTCAAAGAACGGGCGATACCGGAGATCATCCGGGCACTGGAGATGGCGACACAGAACAGCGATAATTTTCAGCCGCCGTTTGAACTGGAGCCGGTGCGGGAGATCGTGGATGGAAAATATGTCCTGCATCTGGAGATCCCTGCAAGCCCGAATGTACATGCACTGCGCGGCAGGGTTTTTGTGCGAAAAGGTCAGGAGAATGTCCGTATTTGGCAGAAAGAAGAACTGACCAGGCTTTATGTACAGAAACAGGAGACTTACACCGAGCGGAAGATTTATCCATTTCTGCGGGAGATCGATCTGCGGGAAGATCTGATCGAGAGGGCAAAAGCCTGTATGCTGATGCGAGAAGAGACAAACCTTATGGGAAAGCTGGAAAATCATCCGTTCTTAAAAGAAATGAATTTCCAGGGGATCAACTACGAAACCGGTGAGCGGGGACTTCGCTTTGCGGCGGCACTTTTATTTGGAAAAGACAGTACGCTTCGCAATCTCTTTGCAAATACCGAAGTATCCTGTGAAGTACGGGAAAACGGGCAGGTACAGAAGCTGCATCTGCATACCAATCTTCTGGATGAGATGGAAAAGCTGACTGCATTTCTGACACCGGTGCTTGGCAGGGAAAAAGCAGTCACCTTTATCGGAAGATTTCTGACAGCGAGAGAATATACCAGTGCCTGTCCGGCAAGGATCACAGCATCCGCACAGCAGGCATCTGCATGGTTTGCCGTGAGTATGGGACGCTTTGGCAATCCGATGCTGGAAAAAACTTTCCGGGAAATGGGATTTCTGACAGATGAAATCTGCGAAGGTATCAGCAGAAAAGAAACCGAAGGAATCTGCGAATTTACACTTCAGAAAAAGGTGCAGCAGATACGGCCGGTTCTGGAAAGAAACCCCAAACCTGAAACAGAAAAGAAACGCCGCCAAAATAATCAGAAAGAAAGCCAAACAGACAATCTTTCCACAGAAACAGACGAACAGCATGCCAGATTTACTCCGGAAGAACGTCAGGGACAGATTTTAAAGATGATGGCGGAAGATGAAAAGGTAAACATCAGTTCTATGGTAAAAAATCTGCAGGTTACGAAGCGTACCATTTTGCGTGATATAGACAAAATGAAAAAAATGGGACTGCTTGTAAGAGAAGGATCAGAGAAGAACGGCAGGTGGCTTCTGCTGGATGAGGCAAAAGAACAGATACAGCAGGATTAGCTGGCCTGGAAGATAGAACAGCCAGAGCACCCGACCGGCAATATGCGTACAGTAAAAAAGCAAAAAAGAATCCGAAAGGGCGACAAAACGCGGCAGATTAAAGAGACCGACATGAATATCGCAGATAAAAAGCATGGCAAGACACAGACGAAGCAGAAGAGGAGTAGAATCTGCATGTACGATCCAGGCGTAGATCAGATTGAAAACAAAAAGAGAGATATAGAAAAAGGCGGCCGCCAGAAGGAGGCTGCTTTTTATATGCAGAAAAGAAGCAAGGGTCAGAAGGAAGCCTGTGCCACAGATGCCGGTAAGAGAAAAAGAGGCAAAATGCTTTTCGGAAACAGAAAGCAGGCTTCTGTGACAATACTGGACTGCGATAAACAGTACAACAGCCAGACCCTCAAATGATGTTTTTAAAAAGAGAATATCGGCTGTAAAAGAAAGAAGAAGTGAGAAGAAAACAGGTTTTGATGTCATGACAGACTCCTTTGAATAGAAAATTTCAGTATGATCAGGTCAAGCAGGTAAGTTTGTCACCAACAGTATGCACAGAATTGCGGTGCTTATACTTGCGGGAAAAGAGTTTTTGAGCTATACTTTCAACTTAGAAGAACAGGAGGGTAAGAAAGTGAAGAAAGCATCATTGATTCTTGAGGGAGGAGCGAAAAGAGGCATCTTTACTTCCGGTGTACTGGATTATCTGATGGAACAGGAGTATTATATTCCACATGTGATCGGGGTATCGGCAGGATCGTGCAATGCAGTAGATTATGTTTCAAGACAGCCGCAGCGTACAAAAGCCTGCATGATCCGTTCAGGTGAAGATGGGAAAATGATCAGTTTTCATCAGTTTTTCCGTACCAGAAGTCTGCTGGATATGGATCTGATCTTTGAACGTGATCCGAAAGAACTGCATCCGTTTGATTTTGATACGTATTTTTCATCGAAGATGACCTGTGAGATTGTTGTGACAAACTGCCTGACCGGGCAGGCAGAATATCTGACGGAGACAGAGGACGGAGACCGGCTGATGCAGCTTTGTCGTGCATCGAGCAGCATGCCGCTGGTAACTCCGATGGTAGAGATTGACGGAACACCTTATCTGGATGGCGGGATTGCAGATTCCATACCGCTGATCCACAGTATGAAAAGCGGATACCGGAAAAATGTACTGATCCTGACACGCAACAAAGGATACCGGAAAAATATGTCTAAAAGGGATGCACTGATGTATCAGACGGTTTTTAAGGAATATCCGAATCTTGTCAGAGCCCTCTGCCGGAGAGCACACCAATATAATGAAGTGATGCAGCGGATTGAACAGTGGGAAGAAGAAGGACAGATTTTTGTGATCCGCCCGACGATCGCGACAGTTTCCCGTCTGGAAGCAAAACCGGAAGTGCTGGAAAATTTTTATCAGCACGGATATGATAGGATGAAAGAGCAGTTTGCAGCATTACAGTCTTTTCTTTCTGAAACATAGAACAGAAAAGAGAAAGCAGATTCGATTACTTTACAAGAAAAACAGGAGATATTATGTTAGTGGAACGTTTTTATCCGGATGAATATCTGGATTCAACTTACAGTATTGACTTTGATGAACTGGCGGCAGAAGGATATAAAGGGGTGCTGTTTGACATTGACAACACACTGGTACCGCATGGAGCACCGGCAGATGACAGGGCAAAACGACTTTTTGCACATTTAAGAGAGATTGGCATGGATTACTGCGTGATCTCCAACAATCAGCTTCCGCGTGTAAAACCATTTGCAGATGCTGTGCAGGCAAAATACATCGAGGATGCACATAAGCCATCCACCAGAAATTATAAGAAGGCAATGCAGATGATGGGGTGCGATGAAAAAAACAGCCTGTTTGTCGGGGATCAGCTATTTACGGACGTGTGGGGAGCAAAACGTGCAGGTATGCGTACCATTCTTGTGAAGCCGATCCATCCGAAGGAAGAGATTCAGATCGTGCTGAAGCGCTATCTGGAAAAAATCGTTCTTCATTATTATCAGAAAGCCAGGGGGAAATTATGATAAAAAAAATCTTACAGCTAATGGACCAGGAACAGGTGGAAGCCCTGCTGGTATCAGATGGATACAATATGCGTTATCTGAGTGGTTTTTGCGGTGCAGCCGGTTATCTTTATATTTCTGCAAAACAGCAGGTACTGATGACCGATTCCCGTTATACAACACAGGCAGAAAAAGAAGCATCGCAGTTTCAGGTTGTGGAAGTGGGGGGAAGTCAGGGATATCCGCAGTGGATTGCATCCTGTATACAGAAAGACGGGATAAAAACCATCGGTTTTGAAGATCAGCAGATGATCTGTGCAGAATTTAAAAAGATCAGCAGCCAGACCTCAGGGGATGTACAGTGGAAAGAACTGGGAGAAAAAGTCAACCAGATGCGCTGCATCAAAACGGAGCAGGAGATCGAAAAGATCGCCAGGGCAGAAGAAATCGGTGATCTGGCATTTCAGAAGATTTTAAAGGATATCCAACCTGGGGTGACAGAACTTTTTATCGCGGCAAAGCTGGATTATTATATGCGTAAGCTTGGCGCAGAGGGAAACAGTTTTGATACGATCGCGGCTTCCGGATTTCATTCTGCCATGCCGCATGCCATTCCATCAGAAAAAAAACTGGAGCCGGGTGATTTTCTTACCATGGATTTCGGGTGCCGTTATCAGGGATACTGCTCCGATATGACAAGAACGGTCGTGCTTGGAAAAGCATCGGATAAGCAGAAGGAGATTTACGCTATTGTACTGGAAGCACAGATGGCAGCGCTGGAACAGATCCGTGCCGGAAAAACCGGGGCAGAAATAGATAAGATTGCCAGAGATATCATCCAGAAAGCAGGATATGGTGCATATTTTGGCCATGGTCTTGGTCACAGCGTCGGACTTTATATTCATGAAGAACCGCGCCTGTCACCAAAATGTCATACCGTTCTTCAGGAAAATGTCACGATGACGGTGGAACCGGGGATTTATGTGCCGGAATTTGGCGGTGTGCGCATCGAGGATCTGGTGGTGATCACAGAAAATGGATGCCGGAATCTGGCACATTCTCCAAAAGAACTGATAGAACTGTAAAAAACAGTTGAAAAAAAGCACATTTTATTATAAAATAAATTGAGATTATGCGGACAGGCGATGACAGAAATGCTGCGAGCGGAATGCGAATGTCCGTTTCAAAAATAAGGAGGAAGATCAAATGGTATCAGCAGGAGATTTTAAAAACGGTATTACGCTGGAGATTGACGGAACAGTGTACCAGATTCTTGAGTTTCAGCATGTTAAGCCGGGTAAAGGTGCAGCTTTTGTCCGCACAAAGCTGAAAAATATTGTAAACGGCGGTGTAGTAGAAAAAACATTCCGTCCTACAGAAAAATTCCCACAGGCACGTATTGACAGAGTAGATATGCAGTATCTTTACAATGATGGAGATCTGTTTTATTTCATGAATGTGGAGACTTATGACCAGGTTGCACTGAATGAAGAAACGATCGGCGATGCTCTGAAATTTGTAAAAGACAATGAGATGGTAAAAGTATGTTCCATCAACGGTGATGTATTTGCAGTAGAGCCTCCACTGTTCGTAGAACTGGAGATCACAGAGACAGAACCTGGATTCAAAGGTGATACCGCTCAGGGAGCAACCAAACCGGCAACGGTTGAGACAGGAGCAAACGTAAACGTACCACTGTTCGTAGAACGTGGTGACAAGATCAAGATCGACACAAGAACAGGAGAATACCTCTCCAGAGTATAAGTAACATAGGATCTGATGCGGTGACGCAGAGGATACTTTCTATCCAAACACAGAGCTGTTGCAGTAAAAGAAAGACTGCAGCAGCTTTTTTATTTTAGTCGGAGAAGACTTCCGCTTCTGTTTTGTGCCGACCGGAAGGAAGTGTAGAATGCACAGCGATTCTGTCAGGTAAATGTCGGCAAAGCTGACCAGGATCGCGTACCAGGTCTCACGTGCGTTCGACTTGATTTCTGAAAATTTATAAGAAATGATTGAAATATATGATAAAACATGGTAAAATCTAAAGCATATCCGGGCTGAAGTGTACCGTTCGGAATGTCACTTTTAGAAAAGAGATCTATGTAAAAAAGGAATGAAAGGGGAATGAACCAAATGACAGAAAACAAAAACAAATGGAACGGATGGAGCTGCAGACTTCTGATGCTGGCAGTTGCTTTTGTGATGATCTTCTGTGTGAAGAATACGGCGAATGCAGCAGGAACACAGGTCGTTGATCTGCAAAAGTCAGGCAGCGTATATGCCTACAGCGGAAAATGGGAAGATTCTGATACGGCTGTTTATCACAGGATCGTAGTTAAAAAATCAGGTGTACTGGCAGTAGCCGGAACGAGCATTTCAGAATATACTGGCAGCAGATATGGACTTTCCATTGCCCTGTGTGATAAAAACAAACGCGTTCTGGAGCGTTATCAGAGCAGCTATGTGAGCACGGACGATGCTGCCGCTTATTGGGTGAAACCTGGTACGTATTATATTCTGGTAAAAAATCAGAAATATTATGTTGTATCTGCAAGCATGAAAAGTATGGCTGACAGGGGCGGCGCAAGCAAGAAAAAAGCGACAACGATCAAATACAACAAAAAAATTACCGGTGTTATGCCAGTAGGAGAAAAAGGAAGCAAGGCAGACTGGTTCAAATTTAAAGTAACCAAAGATAAAAAACTGCGGCTGGACGTACAGGCAGAAGGCAGCACTACGGTTTATATGTATATTTACGGACCAAGTTATAAAAAAGGAACGTCCATTTCTCTGTATAATCAGGCAAAAAAATGCTACAGTGTCAACGGCTTCAGCGGTAAAAAGATCAAAATTAAAAAGGGTACTTACTATATCAAGGTGGTTCGTGCAACGAAAAACAAAGCTTATTCCGCAGGCTACAGCATTAAGTGGAAATTACAGTAACGTGCGAAAAGAATGCCCCGGGGTTATGACTTCGGGGTACTTTTATGCCTGCAAAAAATACTTGCAATAAGAGTTATGATATGTTAATATGTAACAGTAAAACCTGATTTTCAGGTTTCTTTCCATTTTCCATTGTTTCAGACTTTTGCAGGAAAGGACAAAGATTGCGATATAGAGAATTTGTAGAAGCACTGCAGGGAGAACTGGAGAGTCGCCTGGGGGAGGCGGCTGTTACATTTCAGAAAGTCACGAAAAACAATGAGGTAACAAAAGACTGTTTTCTGATCTCGGAATCAGGCTATGACATTTCGCCGGCAGTATATATTGAAGAATACTATCGAGAGTTCCGGGATGGCATGAGCCTGAAGGAGGCAGCAGACAAGATTGCAGAAGTATATAAAGAATGCAGAAGCGGACTGTCACTGGACGCGGGCAGTTTCTGTGAATTTGAAAAAGTCAGAAGTTCGGTATTCTGCCGTCTGATCAACAGAGGTAAAAACCGAAAACTTTTGCAGAATGTTCCATATGTACCGTATCTGGATCTGGCCGTTGTCTTTTATTATGCACTGGAGAATAAGACAATAGGGAGCGGTACGGTACTGATCCATTCAGAGCATATGCAGTTCTGGAATATAACCGAACAGACTCTGTGGAATCAGGCAAGGGAAAATACAAGAAGATGCACTCCGGCAAAACTTTATACGATGAAAGATCTGCTTCTGGAAATGGTACCGGAAGGAGAGAATATGGATCTGAGGAATGAAGATGTGCCGATGCATGTGCTGACCAATGAAAAACGTTACCAGGGAGCATGCGGTATTTTGTACGATCCGGTTTTGCAGGAGGCGGCACAGAAGCTTGGCAGTTTCTATGTTCTGCCAAGCAGTGTACATGAGTGTATTCTGGTACCGGAGAATGCTTCGCCGCAGCCGGAAGAACTGATGGCAATGGTACATGAAATCAATCTTACGCAAGTACCGCCGGAGGAAGTTTTATCTGATCATATCTACCACTATGATGCGAAAAAGCATCATCTGACGATCTACTGCCCCCACTGATTGAGTTTAATATCCCCATTTTGCTTTACTTTTTGAAAAGAATGTGTTATGATAATGAAGAATTTTCCGGGAAGGAAGATTTGACATGAGTATGTGCGGACAGATTCATGTATGAAATATGCACCTGTAGCTCAGGGGATAGAGCAATGGTTTCCGGTACCATGTGGCGGGGGTTCGAATCCCTCCAGGTGCGTTTTTTATATTTGAGGCCCGCAACAGCAAATGGAGGTAGAAATTTGGGTGGTTTAAAAGAATGGGTGTCAGATAATCTCAGATATGTTCTGATCGGACTGGCAATCGTACTGGCGCTGGTGATTGCAGTGTTTGCAGTAAAACTGGCAAAAGGTACCGGAAGTGGGAAACAGGCTTCTGAGACGAAAGGTCAGATTGTTGAAACCGGAGCGGAGAGTGAGGCACAGACTGAGACGGAAGAACCATTGACAGAAAATGATGCCGCACTTCTTGAAGTTGTACAGAAGTATTATGCAGCCATGGGAAACAAGGATCTGGAGACACTTGGCAGTATGACAGAGTCCCTCAGTGATTCAGATAAGCAGAAGATTGAAAGCTCGATTATACAGAGTTACAACAATATTGCCGTATATTCCAAAAAAGGTCCGGTTGACAACTCTTATGTAGTATTTGCTTATTATGAAGCGAAGGTCGGAGATGTGGACGAGCTGGTTCCAAGTGTGGTATGTCTCTATCTTAAGCCGGATACCAATGGTAATCTGTATGTCGCTGACTGGAAAACAGATAAAGATACCAATGAATATATTGAAAAAATAATTCAGAATTCAGATGTACAGGCATTGATCAAACGCGTGAATGATCAATATCAGGCGATTATTGCAGGCAATGACGATCTGAAAAAGATTGTTCAGGAAATGGATCAGCCGGCGACGGAAGTTACGATTCCTGATGCAGCAGATGCAGGGATTGAAGTTAACAAAGTCATGCAGGCGACAGATGTACTGAATGTACGTGCAGATTCTACGGAGGATGCAGAGATCATCGGTATGCTGGATAAAGGTGACAAAGTAACCAGAGTGAAAGTCCTGGATAATGGTTGGGCAGAGATTAAATACGGCGAAGCGACAGGCTATGTTTTAAATGAATATCTGAAAGACGCATCATAAAAATAAGCAGAGCATTCTCCTGTAAGGGAGGATGCTTTTTGCATAGAAAGAGTATTTTTACATATCCTAAAGAGACCTGGAGTAAAGCGGACATTCACAATCCGCTTCGCTACTTGCTCATGAACGCAGTCGCTTCGCGACCTGTCAGTGGGAGCTTTCAACTCCCACTGACATAA
>URUU01000025.1 GCA_900551235.1 uncultured Lachnospiraceae bacterium | reverse complement strand
GGTTTTCCGCTTAAGATCTTATCGATCTGTCCCTGTCCGATGATCGAATATCCCTCTTTACCAATACCGGTATCATAGAACATCTCATTGATATCTTTCAGACGGCAGGAGGCTCCGTTGATCAGATATTCACTTTCTCCCGAACGGTACAGCTTTCTTGTGACCGTCACTTCCTCATAGTCCACCGGAAGCTGATGATCCGAATTATTCAGCGTGATCGCAACGGAAGCATAGCTGAGCGGCTTTCGGTTCTCTGTTCCCGAGAAAATGACATCCTGCATCGTGCCGCCCCGAAGCTGTTTCACTCTCTGCTCTCCGAGCACCCAGCGTACCGCGTCGGCAACGTTGCTTTTTCCACTTCCGTTCGGTCCGACGATTCCGGTGATCCCCTCGTGAAACTCAAATTTGATCTTGTTTGCAAAGGACTTAAATCCCTGTACTTCAATACTCTTTAAATACATAACTCACCTGTTCTTACTGTTCTTTTTTCAATCGCAGAATCGCACGGTAAGCCGCCTCCTGCTCCGCTGCTTTCTTGGAACGTCCTTTTCCGCTCCCATAAGAAACTCCGCCGATCTCCGCATTGACAGAGAATACTTTGTTATGATCCGGTCCGTCTTCTCCCGTCAAGCGGTAGTTCACCGCTTCTTTTCCCTTTGCCTGCACGATCTCCTGCAAAATAGTCTTGCTATCGAAAAAGAGTTTCTTATCTTCAAGATCCGATAAAATAAACTTATGGATAAACTCTTTTGCATTAGCAAAACCACCGTCCAGGTAAATCGCGCCGATCAATGCTTCCATTGCATCTGACGTCACAGAATCTCTCTGCCGGCCGCCGGTCGCCTCTTCACCTTTTCCGAGAAGCAGGTACTTCCCCAGATCGATATCTCTGGCACAAAAAGCAAGCGATGGCTCGCATACCATACTTGCACGCGTCTTTGTCAGTTCCCCCTCTGAAACTTTCGGATATTCTTTAAATAAAAATTCACTGGACACCAATTCCAGCACTGCGTCTCCCAGAAATTCAAGCCGTTCGTTACATTCCTGCTTCGGCATACGTTTTTCATTCGTGAAAGAACTATGTCTCAGCGCCCGCTCCAACAAGGATACGTCCCGGAACTCATACCCGATCCGCGCTTCCAGTTCCTTTAATCTTTCTCTCATCGACCGTTCCTTTCTCATCAAATCGAAAAAGCCCTCCAAGGGCTTTTCCGGTTCACATTCTATCCATTCATTATTCTACAACTTTTCTGATCTGATCTGCCGCATCCTGTACGGTCTTGATCTTCTCAGCTTCCTCGTTGTCGATCTCAATATCAAATTCTTCCTCGATTCCCATAATAATCTGAAAAACGTCAAGAGAATCTGCACCAAGTTCATCTACAAATGTCGTATCCAGAGTAATTTCGTTTGCATCAACGTTTAATACTTCTGCAATGATTTTTGCTAACTTTTCAAATTCCATGATTTTACCTCTCTTATCCTTTTTGCTCTTCTTTTATAATATTTTCTCTGATTTTCTGATTGATTTCCTGCTGTGTAAACTGAACACACTGTATGATCGAATTCTTTACTTCTGCTGCTTTGGAGCTTCCATGTGTCTTTACAACCAGACCGTTCAGTCCCAAAAGCGGCGCCCCGCCATACTGTGTGGCATCAAAAGACTTCAGTGTCTCTTTTAGTGCCGGTTTTACCAGTAACGCACCGATTTTCGAGCGCAGGCTTGTCATCATCCCCTGTTTTACTTTTTCAATCAGGGTTGCGCCGACTCCTTCGTAAAGTTTCAGGATCACATTCCCCACGAAAGCTTCACAGACAATGACATCACAGACGCCCTGCGGAATATCACGTGCTTCCACACTTCCGATAAAATTGAGATCGCTGCATTCTTTCAGCAAAGGAAACGTCTCTTTTACAAGTGCGTTGCCTTTCTCTTCTTCTGCGCCAATATTGACCAATCCGACTCTTGGATTTTTCACACCCATAACATTTTCCATGTAAATAGAACCGATTTTCGCAAACTGCACCAGATGTGACGGTCTGGCATCCACATTTGCCCCACAGTCTATCAGAAGTGAAACTCCATTGCGAGTAGGGATCAGCGGTGCCAGCGGTGGTCTCTCGATTCCCCTGATCCTGCCTACAATCACCTGACCGCCTACCAGGATCGCTCCGCTGCTTCCCGCAGAAACGAAAGCGTCTGCTTCTTTCTGTTTCACCATATTCATGCCCTTCACGATCGATGAGTCTTTTTTCCTGCGAATTGCCATGACAGGCGGCTCGGCTGTCTCGATCACTTCTTCTGTATGAACGATTTCCAGTCTTTCTCGCGGAAAGGTATATTGGGAAAGCTCTGCTTCAATATCCGGCTTTCTTCCCGTCAGATAGATAAAAATATCTTCTCTGGCATTCAGTGCTTCTACTGCACCTTTTACGATTTCTCTAGGCGCATTGTCTCCGCCCATGGCATCTACAACTACCCTTACCATATCCTGCATATTTTTTCCTCCTGTTGCAATTCCTAATATACTAGAGTGCGATATAAAAATCAACCTAAAAATTCGGAAAAAAAAGAACCAGAGACAAAGCTTTTCGCCAAAATCCCTGATTCTGTAAGCATCTATGCAATTAATCTTCAACTGCAACGATCTCTTTTTTGTTGTATGTTCCGCAGTTTTTGCAAACTCTGTGAGACATCATCAGCTCACCACATTTGCTGCATTTTACCAGATTCGGAGCAGTCATTTTCCAGTTTGCTCTTCTCTTGTCTCTTCTTCCTTTGGAAGATTTATTCTTTGGACAGATTGACATGGCTTACACCTCCTTAAATTTATTGAAGATATCACGGATCTGTGCCATTCTGGGATCTAAATCTGTATGATCACAGTCGCAGGTCCCATGATTCAGATTCTTACCGCATATACTGCAGATTCCTTTACAGTCCTCTTTGCACAGTACACGAAGCGGCCAGTTCACCAGAATCTCGCTGTAGACCAGCTCATCCACATCCAGGTCATATCCATGCATATACGCGCATTCATCGAGCGCTTCCTTTCGTTCTTCTTCGGTAAGGTTCATATCGATCTTCTTTTCAAAATCAAGTGTAAACTCTACCGGAACCTCCTCCAGGCAGCGTCCGCAGGGAATCAAAATCGTAAGATCCATCTTGCCCTGTATTAACAGATTCCGTTTTCCTTTGTTCGTGAGAATCAGTGAAACCGGAGTCTTTCGGGTAATCGGGTAACTGCAAAGCTTCATCTCAAATACATCCGGACTGAACTGTGCATCTACCCGCAGTATCTTTCCATCGTCTTTCAGAACATCATTTAAAGCTATCTGCATAATATCCTCCTATCCACGCCTAAACTATTATAGCCGTGCATCTTACATTTGTCAACCCATTTTTTTGTTCAGCTCGAACGTAAATGTGAGTCTTCTCGGCTGAGATAAACCGTTCAGGCAGCAAGAAACTGCCGCAAATCGCTTCGCAGCAGTTTCTTCTATAATAATATAAATATGAGTTGGGGGCAAAAACTCCCTGGCATCATAATATTTTATACCAGAGCAACGGTCTCGCGGCAGATAGCCAGCTCTTCGTTTGTTGGGATAACTGCTACTTTTACTTTGGAATCAGCAGCAGAGATCACGCAGTTGTCACCCCTCTTTTCATTTGCTTCTGCATCCAGCGTAATTCCCAGATAACCCAGATAGCTGCAGATCTTTTCACGTACAAGACCTACGTTTTCACCGATACCTGCTGTGAATGCGATCGCATCGACACCATTCATGGCTGCTGCGTAAGAACCTACGTATTTTGCCACACGATAGCAGAATACTTCGATTGCTGCGATCGCACGTTTGTTGCCATCTTTTGCACCTGCTGTCAGATCACGGAAGTCGCTTGACAGTCCGGAGATGCCCTCCAGACCGGATTTTTTATTCAGGACATTCATAACGCCTGCGATATCCAGATCTTCTTTTTTAGCAATGTATTCCATGATAGCCGGATCGATATCACCGGAACGAGTACCCATTACCAGACCTTCCAGCGGAGTCAGACCCATGGAAGTATCGATGCATTTGCCGTCTTTTACTGCACTGACAGAAGCACCGTTTCCAAGGTGGCATACGATGATCCTGGAGTTCTCCAGATCCATGCCAAGGAAGTTTGCTGTTTCTTTGGATACAAAACTGTGAGAAGTTCCGTGGAAACCGTATCTTCTTACTTTATATTTCTCATAATATTCATATGGCAGACCATACAGATATGCTTTTTCCGGCATGGTCTGATGGAATGCGGTATCAAATACAGCTACCATCGGTACGCCAGGCATCAGCTCTTTACATGCATTGATACCGATCAGGTTTGCCGGGTTGTGCAGCGGTGCAAGGTCGTTGCACTGTGCAACTGCTTCCAGAACCTCGTCTGTGATCACAACAGAAGAAGCAAATTTCTCGCCGCCGTGTACGATACGGTGACCGACTGCATTTACTTCTGACAGGCTCTTAACCGCACCTGTTTTATCGTTTACCAGTGCATCCAGTACCATCTGGATTGCTTCTTTATGTGTTGGCATAGCTGCCTCTGTGATCTCTTTGTCACATCCGGCTTTCTGGTAAACCAGTCTTCCGTCAATACCGATTCTCTCGCAGAGACCTTTTGCCAGAACATCTTCAGTATCAGAGTTGATCAGCTGATACTTCAGAGATGAACTTCCGCAGTTGATAACTAATACGTTCATTTTAACATCCTCCTGATATGTAAATCTTATTATTTAGCCAGGCACTGTACTGCTGTGATCGCTACAACACCTACGATATCTTCCGCAGAGCATCCTCTGGACAGGTCATTGACCGGTGCTGCGATACCCTGTGTGATCGGTCCGTAAGCTTCTGCTTTTGCCAGTCTCTGTGTCAGTTTGTATCCGATGTTTCCTGCATCCAGATCCGGGAAGATCAGTACGTTTGCTTTGCCTGCGATATCGCTGCCTGGTGCTTTGGAAGCTCCTACGCTTGGAACGATCGCTGCATCCAGCTGAAACTCTCCGTCCAGTTTCAGATTCGGATACTGCTCTTTTGCAAGTCTGGCAGCTTCTACGACTTTATCAACATCTGCATGTTTTGCACTGCCTTTTGTTGAATGAGAAAGCATTGCTACGATCGGCTCTTTCTCTACCAGCAGTTCGAAAGAATCTGCGGAAGATCCTGCGATTGCAGCCAGTTCTTCCGGATTCGGGTTCTGGTTCAGACCGGAGTCTGCAAAAATAAAGGTACCGTCTGCACCGTATTCACAGTTCGGAACGACCATCAGGAAGAATGCAGATACCAGTTTTGTACCTGGTTTTGTTTTCAGGATCTGCAGACATGGACGCAGTGTATCAGCGGTAGAATGACAGGCTCCGGATACCATACCGTCTGCATCGCCCATTTTTACCATCATTACACCATAGTACAGATACTGATTTAACAGAATCTCTTTTGCCTGTTCCGGTGTCATGCCTTTTTTCTGACGCAGTTCAACCAGTTTATCAATGTAAGCCTGTGTTCTGTCAGAGGTAGCCGGGTCAACCACTACGGCTCCTGTCAGATCCAGTCCTTCGCTTCCTTTTTTCACTGCTTCTTCGCTTCCGACCAGGATAATCTTTGCAATACCTTCTTTCAGGATCTGTGCTGCTGCTTCATATGTTCTGCGATCCTCAGTTTCCGGTAATACGATCGTTTTGTTTGCTGCTTTTGCTCTTTCTTTGATTACGTCAATAAATCCCATGATTTCTGACTCCTTTCAGTAATTTCAATTCACAGTCTGTAATTTCACAGAGTCCAACTGCCGGTTCCCTTACCGACTGCGTTTATTTTCATTATATCGCCTGATTGTGGTATTTTCAACCAGAAATATGTATCTTTTTACAAACAGACCCCCTTTACCTGGTGTCTGCTTCATGCTATAGTTAGCAATCATAAGTTCAAGGAGAGATATTACCATGAAGACCATCAGCATCATTGCCGAATACAATCCCTTCCATAACGGCCATGCCTGGCAGATTGCGGAGGCGAAGCGACGCACCGGCGCCGACTTTGCCCTGATCGTGATGTCCGGAGATTTTGTCCAGAGGGGTGAACCTGCCATTCTCGATAAATTTTCCCGCACAAAAATGGCTCTGCCTGGCGGAGCAGACCTGGTGATCGAGCTTCCGGTCCGCTACGCTGCAGGCAGTGCCGAATATTTTGCGCGGGGTGCCTGTTCTCTTCTTGCTTCCCTGAATGTAACCGATACGCTCTGTTTTGGATGCGAAACCGAAGATCCGGCTGCTTTTGCATCTCTTTCTTCTCTTCTTGCAGACGAACCGGAAGCCTTCGGAAAATATCTCAGGCAGTATCTCGCTGCCGGAAATTCCTATCCAAAGGCACGGCTGCTGGCACTGAAAGACTATTTTTCTTTAGAGCATGACTTTTTGAAAAATTCGGAAAGTTCCGACAATTACTTATCTTTCGAGACAGCGGCAGAACTTCTCTCTTCCCCGAACAATACGCTTGGGCTCGAATATCTGATCGCATGCAGGCGCCTTGGGACTTCGTTTGATTTTTTGCCAATCCGCCGTCAGGGAGCTTCGTATCACAGTTCTCTGCCTGATGGAAACTTTGCTTCCGCTACTGCGATCCGTAAAGATCCGTCCCTTGCCTGCGAGTATATGCCGGACACCTGCCGGGATATTTTTGAGGATGCCATTTCCAGTCAGCTTTTTCATACTGCGGATGGTTACTCAGATCTTCTGCATTATGCCCTCCTGATGCAAAGCGATTATACACCTTTTCTGGACGTAAACGCTGACCTGTCGGACCGCATCCGCAAACTGCTGCCTCAGTATGAGTCTTTTTCTTCGTTTGTGGACCTTTTAAAAACAAAGCAGGTCACTGAGGCCCGCATCCGCCGCAGTCTGCTTCATATTCTGCTTGGTATCCGGAAAAAAGAGCTGCCGGAAGATCGTTTTGCCGGTCTTTCCTATGCAAGGGTGCTTGGCTTTCGCCACAGTGCACGGCCGCTTTTAACAGAAATCAAAAAAAGAAGCTCCATCCCACTGCTGACCAGAGCCGCAGATGCGAAAAAGCTTCTCTTACCATCCGAACTGGATGAATTTCTGTTAAATGTGCGTGCCAGTGACCTCTATCATATCACTGACCCTTGTGGCGTTTACAATGAATACCGCACGCAGATCATCCGTATCTGAGAAGTGATACGTCTGCACAGTCAGCACATGCTTTTTAACGATGCAGTATCTCATCCTCCTGCTACTCGATCAGGCTGCTTCTCTGCCATTTGCCGCTTAAGTAGCGTACAAAACCGATCGCAAAGCCGATGCCCCAGCCGATCGGTATCGACCACCAGATGGCTTTTGCACCGAGCATCCCGGACATGCTGTAGGCAAGGATCACGCGGGAACTCAAGTTGATCAGTGTGACCATCAAAAACCAGAGGATGTCCCCCGCTCCACGCATCACGCCGGTACAGGTGTTCATAATACCCATCAGGGCATAGAACAGACCGACCACGTGGAGATATTCAATGCCAGTGGCGATCGCCGCCTGATTGGAACTGCTGTCCATGAACAGTCCGACAAACACTTTTGCATATATAAGAAGGATTCCCGTCACGACCGCACCGATCACGGCACTCATCAGAAATCCGGCACGGAATCCTTCCTTTACTCTTCCCGGTTTCTTGCCGCCGATATTCTGAGCCGTAAAGGTCGAAACGGCATTTCCAACGTTTACCATCGGCAGGATCGCAATGCTGTCGATCTTCGTTGCCGCCGCATAGCCTGCCATCACAGCCTCTCCATAACCATTTACCAGTCTCTGCACCAGAAAAATACCGATCGATACCATCGACTGCTGTAGCATGGACGGAACCGCCACATTGCAGACGATCTGAAAAATACGCAGATCAAAAACCTTACTCTTTTCTTCCGTTTTCATTTTCCGCATGCGGGTGCAAAGCCACAGAAAGGAAACGACAACGGAGATCGCCTGTGAAATGTCCGTTGCCAGTGCTGCTCCGGCTACGCCCAGCTTCAGTTTTGTCACAAAATACAGATCCAGTACGATGTTGCAGATAGATGAGAGTGCCAGAAATACCAAAGGGGACTTTGAATCCCCGATCGCATTGAACGATGCCGTCAGCATATTGTAAAGAAACAAAAAAATAAGACCACCGAAATAAATCTTCAGGTAAAGAGATGCATCCGAAAAAATCTTTTGCGGGGTCTGCATAAACCGCAGGATCGCGTCCGTCCCGAAAATTCCGACCAGCATCAGACACAGTGCGATCACAAAAGAGGCCAAAAGCACCGTCTGGATCGCTGTTTTCATTTCTCCATACCGTTTTGCCCCGAAATACTGGGAGATCACGACCGAAGAGCCGATGCTCAGTCCTGTGGCGATCGCCACAAAGAGAAACGTAATCGAAGAAGATGCACCGACGGCTGCCAGTGCATCTGCTCCCACATAATTTCCCACAATGATAGAATCAATAATATTGTAAAGCTGCTGAAAAAGATTTCCGAGTACCATCGGCACTGCAAAGAAAAACAGTGTCTTTCCCGGATTTCCTTTTGTCATATCCTTTGCCATAGTTCCACCTTGTGCTTTCCGGTTTAGTTTTTGAAGCTGTGGATCGGTGCCGGGATACGTCCCTTGCGGGATACAAACGCTTCGCAGGAGAAGGAATTGACCGGCATAACCGGAGCATATCCGAGGAGTCCTCCGAACTCTACCATATCTCCCACGTCTTTTCCGATAACCGGGATCACACGCACTGCCGTTGTTTTCTGGTTGACCATACCGATCGCCATCTCATCTGCGATAATACCGGAAATGGTCGCTTCGCTTGTCCTTCCCGGAATGGCGATCATGTCAAGACCGACGGAGCATACGCAGGTCATTGCTTCCAGTTTTTCCAGTGTCAGTGCACCGGCTTCTACGGCATTGATCATACCCTGGTCTTCGCTTACCGGGATAAACGCTCCGCTTAAGCCGCCGACATAAGAGGATGCCATGACGCCGCCCTTTTTCACCTGATCGTTCAGAAGCGCCAGTGCTGCCGTTGTTCCCGGTGCACCTGCGTGTTCCAGACCGATCTCACAGAGAATATCTGCGACACTGTCTCCGATCGCCGGAGTCGGTGCCAGGGAAAGATCGATGATACCAAACGGAACACCCAGTCTTCTGGACGCTTCCTGTGCAACCAGCTGGCCTACACGCGTAACCTTAAATGCCGTCTTTTTGATCGTCTCGCACAGTACTTCAAAGCTCTCGCCGCGTACCTGCTCCAGAGCCGTTTTTACAACACCAGGGCCGCTGACACCGACGTTGATGATCGCATCGGCCTCAGTCACACCATGGAATGCTCCTGCCATAAACGGGTTGTCATCCGGTGCATTGCAGAATACAACCAGCTTTGCACAGCCAAGAGAATCCTGTTCTCTTGTATATTCTGCCGCCTGTTTTACGATCCTGCCCATCAGACGCACAGCATCCATGTTGATACCACATTTTGTGGAACCAACATTAACGGAACTGCACACACGCTCTGTGACAGAAAGTGCTTCCGGAATGGAACGGATCAGGTTTTCATCACTCTTTGTCATTCCCTTTGATACCAACGCAGAATAGCCACCGATAAAATTGACGCCAACTTCCTTTGCTGCACGGTCCAGAGTCTTTGCAATGCTCACATAATCCTCCGGACTTTTACATGCCTTGCCGCCAACCAAAGCGATCGGTGTGATGGAGATTCGTTTGTTGACGATCGGGATACCATACTCTCTTTCGATCTGCTGACCGGTTGCTACCAGATCCTTTGCAACGGTCGTGATCTTGCGGTAAATATTTTCATTTAATACTTCCATATCTGCATCAACACAATCCAGCAGGCTGATACCGAGCGTAATCGTACGAACATCCAGATTCTCCTGGGTGATCATCTTATTTGTCTCGTTTACTTCAAACATATTAATCATAATCGCTGTCCTCTTTCCGTCACGGTTTAAATACGGTGCATTTTGTTGAAAATATCTTCGTGCTGGCAGAGGATGGTCAGTCCCATCTCATTTCCAAGCTCTTCCAGTCCTTTTGCCAGATCTGCAAATGGCTTTTCTGACTGGTTTGCATCTGTGATCATCATCATGTTGAAAAATCCCTGCACGATCGTCTGTGAAATGTCAAGAATATTTACATTATTCTCTGCCAGATACGTGCAGACTTTTGCGATGATACCTACGGTGTCTTTTCCTACTACGGTTATAACGGTACGTTTCATTTTATCTTCCTTTCTGTCTGATATGCAGACTCCGCCCACCCTTTAAAGGGCATAGAGCGGTGATATATGATCCCTTGCTGCCACTGCGATCGGGAAATCGCCGGCCTTGTAAGGATTATCACCCAATGTAACTTCCGCACATACGGTCTCGTAAGCCAGTGCCTCATAATTATTTTCCCTGCTTAAGTGTCCAAGCAGAATGGTTTTGATCCTGTCATTTAAGATCTCACAGAGCAGACGTCCTGCATTTTCATTGGACAGATGCCCTCTGTTCCCAAGGATCCTCTGTTTCAGATAATAAGGATAAGTGCCGACCTGCAGCATATGTATATCATGATTGGATTCGAGCAGTACACCATCCAGATCTTTGAGATGGGAAACAATCTGCTCATCGTAATATCCAAGGTCTGTCACAACAGCAACGGATTTCTCCTGGTTGTCCAGCCGGTAGGCTACCGGCTCGGCTGCATCGTGCGATATGGCAAACGGTTCCACCTCCAGATCTTCGATCTGAAACTTCTCATCTGCCCGGATCGTATGAAACAGCTCCCCGTCGATATGGCCAAGACTGGTGCTGCTTTTGATCCCTTCAAGCGTACCTGCCGTCGCATAGATCGGTATATGGTACTTTCTGGACATCACGCCCAGCCCTTTGATATGGTCGGAATGTTCGTGTGTGATCAGGATGCCCTTCAGCTCTTCCGGCTTCCGGTCGATCTCATGCAGTCCGTCCACGATCCTTTTTCTGCTGATGCCGGTATCGATCAGCACAGAAGCCTGATCGGAACCTACATAAATGCAGTTTCCGCTGCTTCCGCTTGCTATACTACAAAAATCCATGTTCTTTCAATCCCCTGTCCATTTGTTCAAATGTATTGTCTACAAAATCGCTGCTGTTGTCAACCACAAATTGACAGGACTTTCGAAATACGCTGTCTTTTTGCTGATTTTTTAGAATATCGTCAATTTTGCGGTCACTGTAACCGCGGCTCTGTTTCAGACGCACGCGGCGCACCGCATCATCCACATAAATATACCAGATCTCGTCGCAGATTTCATCGTAGTGTTCTTCCAAAAGCAGGGCCG
Organism: uncultured Lachnospiraceae bacterium; assembly: GCA_900551235.1. Taxonomy (GTDB): domain Bacteria; phylum Bacillota; class Clostridia; order Lachnospirales; family Lachnospiraceae; genus Hominisplanchenecus. Next base: position 18,578 of record URUU01000025.1, on the reverse strand, counting down.
CCTCCACAGCCACGAACGGAACTTTCCCTTTTTGTTTCTCAGCCAGAACAGCTTTTCGGATGTAATCTTTCACCGCCGGATGGACGATCGTATTTAACATGGCAAGTTTTTCTCTGTCTGCAAACACGATCGCACCCAGTTTTTTCCGGTCGATCTTCTGATCTTCTGCCAGGATCTCCTCCCCAAAACAGGCAAGGATCTGCTGATAACAGGCAGTATCCGGTTCCATCACCAGATGACCGACCTGATCAGCCTGAATGACTTTGGCTCTGTATTTTTCTTCCATATAGGCAAGGATCGTACTCTTTCCTGCTCCCACCTGTCCGGTAATCCCAAGTACTTTCATATATTTATAACCTGCTTTCTGCATTTTACACTTTTCCGGTTATTTTGCCTCATACCAGTTTTCTCCTGTATGCATATCGATCTCCAGGCAGACTTTCAGTTTTGCCGCATCGTGCATCTCCTCTGCAAGAATCTGCTTTACCGTATCCAGTTCTTCTTTTGCAGCCTCCACAAGCAGTTCATCGTGTACCTGGAGGATCAGCCTGGATCTTAAGTGTTCTGCTTTGAGCCGTTCGTTGACACGGATCATGGCAATTTTGATGATATCCGCCGCCGTACCCTGGATCGGCGAGTTCATCGCCACGCGTTCTCCGAAAGAACGCTGCATAAAATTCGAAGAAGAAAGCTCGGGAACCGGTCTTCTTCTGCCAAACAGCGTCGTGACATAGCCTTTTTCCTTTGCATCCGCCACACTCTGATCCAGGAACTGTTTGATACCCGGATACGTCTCAAAATACTTTTCAATATATTCACCAGCTTCTTTTCTGGAAATACTCAGGTCCTGACTTAAGCCAAACGAGCTGATGCCATAGACGATGCCGAAATTGACCGCCTTGGCATTTCTTCTCTGCAGAGGTGTTACCTCATCAAATGGCACATGGAACACCTGGGACGCCGTGATCCGGTGGATGTCCTGAGCTTCCCGGTAAGCTTCGATCAGCCTTTCGTCCCCCGAAATGTGTGCCAGCACACGCAGCTCAATCTGGGAATAGTCGGCATCCACAAAGACAAATCCATCCTCCGGGATAAAGACTTTGCGGATCAGTCTGCCAAGTTCCATACGGATCGGGATATTCTGAAGGTTCGGTTCGGTGCTGCTGATGCGTCCCGTTGCCGTGATCGTCTGATGAAACTTGCTGTGGATCCTTCCGTCTGCTGCAATGTAGCCTGCCAGTCCGTCTGCGTAGGTGGATTTGAGCTTTGCAAGCTGACGGTACTCCAGAATATGTGACACGATGGGTGCTTCCGGTGCAAGTTTTTCCAGTACATCAGCCGCTGTCGAGTAGCCTGTCTTTGTTTTCTTTCCATATGGAAGCTGCAGTTTTTCAAACAGGATCACACCGAGCTGCTTTGGAGAATTGATATTAAATGTCTCTCCCGCCAGATCGTAAATGGTCTTTTCCAGTTCTTTGATCCTTCCGGACAGTTGCCCGCCGTACTGCCTTAACGCTTCTCCGTCTGCCTTTATGCCGGCTTTTTCCATGTCATAAAGCGTATACACCAGCGGCATTTCAATCTCCTTAAACAGTTCCCACATACCGCTCTCTTTTAACTTTTCTTCCAGTTTTGCTTTTCCTTCCAGACAGGTATATGTGCCATAGCAGACCGCATTTTTCACTGCCGCATCATCCGCAGAGCCAAATCCTTCTTTTCCGAGCAGTTCCTGCACGGACGGAATCAGAAGTTCCAGACATTCTTTTGCAATGTCCTCGTACGCATAGGCATCTTTGAGCGGATTCAAAAGATACATGGCAATTGCTGCATCAAAAATATTTTTCTTTTCCACATGCAGATACGGTAGCTGCTCTTTGACGTTCATTGTGACGGCAGCATCCGCCTTTTCCAGCACTTCCGTCATTTTTTCACAGAGATACTGACCGGTCACAAATCCCTGTACCGGGATATAATAAATTTTTTCTTTTTCCCAGCCAAGAGAGATGCCTTTTACTTCTCCTTTGTGAGAAATGACAGAAAAGCTCACAAGTGCTGCACCTGACGCCTGTAGAAATACTTCTTCCGCCTCACCAAAATCTTCCACTGCATAAAAATACTCTTCCACCTTCTGATCCGGTGCATCGCACTGAAATCTTCCGAACAGATTTTTAAACTCCAGCCTCTTGAACAGCACAAAGGCTTCCGGTGTATACAGATCGGTGATCCTTGCATCCTCCAGTACAAAATCAATCGGGCTGTCGGTATCGATCGTCGCCAGCTTTTTGCTGAGTACTGCCAGATCATAGTGCTCCAGAAAAGCATTTTTCGCCTTTGTCGGCTTGATCTCTTCCACGTGAGCAAAGGCATTCTCGATCGTACCATATGCCACAACCAGCCTGGTCGCTGTCTTCTCACCGACTCCTGGAAGTCCCGGAATATTGTCCGAGGCATCGCCCATCATCGCCTTCAGCTCAATGATCTGCGGTGGTGTCACCTGATACTTCTCCAGCACTTCTTTCGCATGGTAATCCTCAATCTCCGTACCGCTTCGCTTCGTCTTTGGCATACGGATCATGATGTGCTCCGTTGCAAGCTGCAAAAGATCCCGGTCACCGGAAACGACAGAAACATCCAGGCCTTCCTTTTCCATCCGCTTTGCAACTGTCCCAAGCAGGTCATCTGCCTCATATCCTTCTTTCATCAGAAGAGGGATGCCCATCGCCGTCAGCACTTCCTTCATGACAGGAACCTGCTCATGAAGCTGCGGCGGCTGCGGCTTTCTCGTTCCTTTGTAGGCATCGTACATTTTATGACGGAAAGTCGGTGCCTTCAGGTCAAAAGCAACAGCCAGATACTGCGGCTGTTCTTCTGCAAGGATTTTAAATAAGATATTCAAAAAACCATAGACTGCATTTGTATGCAGCCCCTCCGAATTGGTCAGCTCCGGCACCCCATAAAATGCCCTGTTTAAAATACTGTGTCCGTCGATCAAAACGAGTTTTTCTCTCAATGTTCCAGTCCTCTTTTCTGTTATTTCTCTTTTTCTGTCGCTTTCTTCGTCTGCTTACGCACTTCTGTTTCTGACAGGGCAGATGATTTTTCAGGTTTCTTTTCTTCCCTGTGTATAGATACAAAACGGCTGACCGGATTGTTCTCCATCGTTCCGCTCTGCCATACATCCGCCTGTGCCAGCAGGATCAGTACCAAAAGCAGTTCCGCCAGTAGCATGATTCCGATCCGGTAGATCCTGGAAACCCTGGTTCTCCAGATATAAAAGCGGCTTTCCTCCAGACGGTTCTGCAATGCTTTTTTGACATTATAAACCTGATCTGCGCCATCCTGATCCAGTCTTTCAAGTGTATAATGTACAGTATAGTATATTTCCAGTTCCTCATAACATTCATCACAGGTATTGACATGTTCCAGAAATTCTTCCAGGTCTTTATCATTTAATTTTCTGGTAATATAGGATGTTACCAGAGACTGTGCTTTTTTGCAATCCATAAACTTTCCGCCGTTTCGTCCTTTCCAAAAAATGTGAAGCCCGGATAAAAAGGCTTCACATTTCCTGTTGTCAATAATTTGTACATGCACCGTCTTTATCAAATGTGTAGATTTTCTTCGTTCCATCTGTCAGCGTAAAACGAATTGAAATTCCTTTTGCCGCACTTCCCTTTGGATAGGTTGTTCCGTTGGCTTTTGTTTTACTGCGGAAGAAATAATAATATTTATTGCTGATCTTGCACCAGCCGGTCATCATCTCTCCGCGTGTATCTGTCCTGGTGTCCATAAAGTATGTCTGATTTTTCACCTGCAGCCAGCCAGTGTGCATCAGTCCGGTAGAATCAAAGAAATAACGGTTTTTGTTTATGGTCTTCCATCCGGTCACCATCTTATTTTTCTTATAATATTTCCACTGATCTCCGTAGCCTACCCATCCGGTTTTATTCTTGTTCGTTCTGCGGTCATCTCGGTAATCTGCTATATAATTGCCGTCCTCACCTACATACTTATCACCGATCCAGGTATTTTTTGCAATTTTTCCATCTGTGTCCAGATACATCTGCTTGCTTTTGTATTTGACCCATTTACTGGTCTGCAAAACACCTTTTTTACTGAAATAATACGTAGTCCCGCTTACTTTCTTCCAACCTGTCAGTGCATAACCCTTTTTGTCAAAATAATAGGTCCTGCCATTAACCGTAAGCCACTGACGTTTCGGACGTTTGCTTCCGTCTCCATAAGAATACCATATTTTCCCGGAGGCCGTTTTTTTAAAGCCTGCTTTCGGATAGACCTTCTGCAGAACACCATCCTCGCCAAATACATAAGTCATCCCCTGTATTTTGCGGATTCCGGTAAACATGACTCCCGTTTTCCGGTGAAAATAGTAACGGTTTTCCCCTACCGTCAGCCAGCCTTTCTGCATTGTACCATCTTCGTTATAGTAGTACTTCTGATTCCCTTCTGTTTTCCAGCCGCTCTGGGCAAACGCTGTCAAAGACAACATCATACTCAGCAGTAAAACTGCGATCAACGTGAACCCCTTTTTCTTCATTGTGATAGATCTCCCCTTTCTTTTTGTCTATGCTTCAATCTTCGGTCCGGTAAATACATGCTTCGGACAGACAGAAGCACAGGTTCCACAACCAGTACACTTTACAGTATCGACATATGCCAGATTATTTTCCACGGTAACTGCTCCTAAAGGACATTCCTTCTGACATTTCTTACATCCGATGCATCCTGCATCGCATGCCTGCATAACCTGTTTTCCTTTGTCTTTTGAGGAACAGCGTACCAGATAACGGCTGGCATACGGTACAAGTTCGATCAGATGACGCGGGCAGTGCTCCACACACGCTCCACAGGCTTTGCATTTTTCTTTATCAACTACTGCCACTCCATTTATAACATGAATTGCATCAAATGAACAGACCTTTTCGCAAGTTCCGTCTCCGATACATCCATAATGACAGTTTTTTGGCCCGCCTCCCGGTACAAAAGCCATCATTTCACAGTCGTGAACTCCATAATAACGATAAGATTCTTTTGCTTTGTCACAGGTTCCGCCGCATTTTACAAAAGCAACTCTGCGGATGCTCTCGCCTGCTTCCTGCCCCATGATCCTGGCGATCTTTGCCGCCACGGCATCTCCCCCTACCGGACAGCCGTTTACCGGGGCTTCTCCGCCTGCGATCGCCTTTGCCATCGCATCACAGCCTGCATATCCACATCCACCGCAGTTATTTCCCGGAAGCTGCTCTCTTATCTGCTGTTCTTTTTCATCTGCTTCTACTGCAAATTTTTTCCCTGCCACGCCGAGGAAGAGTCCCAGAAGCAGTCCGGTACCTCCTACGATCACAGCCGCAAGTATGATCTCCATGCTCATCTACTGCCCCTCCTTCCTATTTCAGACTGGAAAATCCAAAAAATGCGATCGCCATCAGACAGGCTGTGAGAAGGACGATCGGCGATCCCTTGAAAGATTCCGGTATATCATTGTATTCTGTTTTTTCACGGATTCCTGCCATCAGCACGATCGCGATCGTAAATCCGACTGCCGTAGCCAGACCATTTATTACACTCTCTACGATACCGTAGTTCTTCTGCACATTGATCAGTGCCACACCAAGTACAGCACAGTTGGTCGTGATCAGCGGCAGATAAACACCAAGTGCACTGTACAGGGATGGACTGCTCTTTTTTAAGAACATTTCCACAAACTGTACCAGCGCCGCTATAACCAGAATAAAAACAATAGTCTGAAGGTATGTCACATTCAGCGGCAGGAGTAAGAATTTATAGATCAGTGCCGTTATGAAAGATGAAATCGTGATAACAAAAATAACAGCTCCGCCCATGCCTGCCGCAGTATTCATTTTCCTGGATACGCCAAGAAATGCACACAGTCCCAAAAACTGACTCAAAACAACGTTGTTCACAAACGCCGTACCAACTGCGATCATAAGTAATTCTTTCATAACGTATCCCCTCCTTTACAGGAACTTGCACAGGAGGCACATTCTCCGGTGCATCCGCTTCCAATCTTTGTCTCTTTGCCTCTCTCCTGCATGTTGCGTTTCACACGGTTCTGTGCCGCTGTCAGCAGGGAGAGAACCAGGAAAGCACCCGGTGCAAGGATAAAGATCGTGATCGGCTGATAGAAAGAAGGCATCACCCGAATACCAAAAATGGTGCCTGCGCCGATCAGTTCTCTTACAATACCGATACTGGCAAGACCAATGGTAAATCCAAGTCCCATGCCGACACCGTCAAAAAATGAAGGAATGACCGGGTTCAAAGAAGCATAAGCTTCCGCTCTTCCAAGAATGATACAGTTTACCACGATCAGCGGGATATAAATACCAAGGCTCTGATACAGAGACGGTACATACGCCTGAAGCAAAAACTGTACGATCGTTACAAAGGACGCCACAACTACGATAAAAGCCGGCATACGCACACCGTTTGGGATGACTTTGCGAAGTGCCGAGATCATCAGGTTTGACATGGCAAGGATCACCGTTGTCGTAAGTCCCATGCCAAGGCCGTTCATCGCCGAAGTGGTGACTGCAAGCGTCGGACACATACCAAGCATCAGCACAAAGGTCGGGTTTTCTTTGATGATACCATTATATAAACGTTCTCCTGCTTTGCTCATTGTAAGATTCCCCCTTCCTTAAGGCTTTCATAAAAGCAAAGTCCCGCATTGACACCGTTTGTCACCGCTTTGGAGGTAAACGTTGCTCCGCTGATCGCGTCGATCTCATTGTCCGCGGAGGCACCATTTTTTGTAACTACAAACTGATCTGCGGTTTTTCCTGCGAACTGTCCTTTGAATTCTTCATCTTTTGCACGCATGCCAAGCCCGGCTGTCTCACTTAAGGAAAGCATCTCCACACCTGTCACCGTTCCGTCCGTATTGACACCCATGGAGAAGTTAATGTCACCGCCGTATCCTTCATGCGAAGTGATGTTCATAACCACGCCGGTCACTGTTCCGTCTTTTTCCGCCAGATAAAAATCTTCCAGAGTATCGCCTGTGCTAAATCCGGCTCCAGCCAGAACATCGGCTGCTTTTGCAAGCAATTCTTCTTTGTTGTCCGGCTCTGTCAGATCCTGTGCATCCGGAAATACGGCAAGATAAGCTTCTTTCTGTGCTTTCTTCTCTGCCTGTGCGATCGGCTGTTTTGTAATGCTGTATACCGCTCCGAGAAGCAAGCCGGAAACCAGCGTGATCGCCATCAGTACCAGTGCTTCTTTTACAATTTTATTCATGCTTTTTTCCTCCTTTCCCAAACGCCGTCGGAGGTGTTGCCTTTTCGATCAGCGGCACCAGAAGGTTGGAAAGAATGATCGCGTAAGATACCCCCTCCGATGCACTTCCAAGGAAACGAAAGATTCCTGTAAAAATTCCTATGATACATCCATACACGATCTGACCGTTTTTGGTGATCGGTGACGTCACATAATCTGTTGCCATAAAGAAGGTTCCGAGCATCAATCCTCCGGCGCACAGTTGTGCTGCCAGAAAATGCAGATCAAATCCGTGTCCGCCAAACAAAACAGCAAAAACGGAGAAAGAAAGCAGACAGGATAACGGAATCCTCAGATCGATCACCTTAAATACCAGAAGGATCGCAGCACCGATCAGGATCGCCAGAGTTGATGTCTCGCCAATCGTTCCTGCTGTTTTTCCGAGAAACAGATTCAGAACGTCTGCGTTTTCGCCGGCTTTTATTGCTGCAAGCGGTGTTGCCCCCGATACGGCATCGTATGTAAAATCTGTCATCTTTCCGGCAAAAGAGATCAGAAGAAAACATCTTGCTGCCATCGCCGGATTCATAAAGTTCTGTCCCAACCCTCCAAAAAGCTGTTTTACAAACAGAATGGCAAAGACCGATCCAAGAACCGGAAGATACCATGGTGCAGATGCCGGAAGATTCAGTGCCAGCAGAAGTCCTGTCACCGCTGCACTGTAATCACCGATGGTAACTTTTTTGTGCATCCGTTTTTCATAGATGTATTCTGTCAGCACACTGGATGCCATTGACAGAATGATCACTTTTAATGCGTTGATCCCAAAATTCACGACACCAAATGCGGCCGCCGGGATCAGTGCGATCAGTACAAGAAGCATCAGGTCGCTGCTTTTCCTTTTGTCCCGGATGTGCGGATTTGATGATATGTTCCACATTTCACTCATTTTCCATTCCCCCTCTGCGCAGCTTTTTTACGATCCGCAAGCACAATCTTACGCATGGATTTAATATATTGAGTCAGAGGCCGTTTCGCCGGACAGATATAACTGCAGCAGCCGCATTCACAGCACTCCATTCCGTTTGCTTTTTCAAATGCTTCTTTATCATGTCTTTTTGCATAATCAGCCAGTCTTGCCGGAATGATCCGGCCAGGACAGACAGATACACAGCGTCCGCAGTTGATGCACGCTGTCTCTTCGCAGGCTGCGACCTCGTCTTTTGTCATGCACAGGATCGCGGAAGACGTCTTGACTACCGGAACATCCAGAGAAATCAGCGGGATCCCCATCATCGGACCTCCTGCGATGATCTTTTCCGGTTCGGAAATAAAACCTCCTGCCTCTTCGATCAGTTCCCGGAAGTTCGTACCGGTACGGACACGCAGGTTCTGTGGCTCTTTGATCGCATTTCCGGTGATCGTCATCACTTTTTTCATGACCGGTCTTCCAAAATGTACCGCCTCATAGACTGCATGGATCGTGTCACAGTTGTTGACTACGCATCCTGCATCTGCCGGAAGCATGGAAGAATTGATCTGCCGTCCTGTTACCGCAAAAATAAGCTGACGCTCTGCTCCCTGCGGGTATTTTGTCTTTAATTCCACAACTTCGATATCCGGGATGCCTTTTGCTGCTTCCCGCAGTTTTGTCGCCGCATCTTTTTTATTATCCTCGACTGCCAGGACACCTTTTACCTTGCCGCCGAAAATCTTCATTGCCGCCTGCAGACCGCCTACGATCTTTTCCGGCTCTTCTGACATTCTGCGATAGTCAGATGTCAGATAAGGCTCACACTCCGCACAATTGACAATGATGTGGTCGATCGCCGAGGGATCTTTGGGCATATATTTGACATGTGTCGGAAATCCGGCACCACCCATGCCGACAATGCCGGCCTCCTTGATGATATCAATGATCTCTTTTCCGGAAACATCCGAAAGTTTTCGTTCAGGCGGAAATTCCACTTCTTCATACAGTCCATCGTTTTCAATAATAACAGATTCCTGCATGTCTCCGCCCACCCCAAGTCTTGGCTCGATCGCTTTAACCGTTCCTGATACCGAAGCAAAAATATTTGCAGATACAACCCCCCGGCTTCTGCAATTTTCTGACCTGCCAGCACACGATCGCCTTTGGCAACGATTGCTTTGGCCGGTGCCCCGATATGCTGGGAAAGCGGATAAACCAGCTCTCCTTTGGGCAAAACCTCCCGGATCGGCCTGTCCTTGGACATTGCCTTTCCGTCATCTGGATGAATGCCACCCAAAAATGTTAAACGCAGCATACACTTCTCCTCCTTCTTTATATTACAGTCCGAAAAAGCAGGGACTGTTTTTTATCCTATTTTTCTTCTGTTTCTTTTTTGTCCTTTCTTCTTCCGGAGACTCTGTGGATCGTTGGGTAAGCCTTCATAAAACGTTTATTAACACCAGTGATCCTGGATACCTTTTCCTGATACTGTTCACGGAATCCCTTTGTATGAGAGCGAATGCTTTCGGCGTATTCCGCAAGACCTTTTTCTTCGATCTTGCCTGCAATGCGGCTCTGATATTCTTCCAGTTTTTCCTGAAATTCTTTCTTCGTTGGCAAATGTTTTTTATAATTGCCAAAGACTTCTCTTGCTTCTTCTGCAGAGCTGTAGACTTTCGTTGTCTGCAGATATTCGATAAATTCTTCCATGGCAGTCTGCAGGGCTTCCAGTTTTTCGCCGAGCTGGAATGCTGCAAGTGACGATACGATAAAGTCCACACAATATAAAATGCCGCACAGAATAATGAATGCATGGCCGGTCGCCACATCAAAAAGCCCGATCACCCACTGTGCAAAAGGCTGAAGAAGCTCAAACATCAGCAGGGTAAAAAATCCCCATGCGATCGAACAGCCCAGGCAGATCCTGCCATGCAGATTAAACGACCGTTCACTGTAATCCCACCATCTTGTGTGAAACAGCGTCTCCATCACCCATGCTGTAAGATACTCCAGAATGGTCGGCAGGATGATTCCGCCAAGAAACAGCCAGAGTCCATGATCTTCCAGTGGCCGCAGGATCAGATACACTGTCATGGCTCCCACACCATAGATCGTGCAGACCGGACCGGTGACAAACCCACGGTTTACCAGCTTCTTTTCCTTTATTGATACGTAACAGCTCTCCCATATCCATCCCATAAAGCTGTATAAGATCAGCCAGAAGAGAATATGATACAGATCCACTCCCAGAATTTGAATATCCCACATAATTTTCTCCTTTTTTCTTTTATTTCTGTTATTTAATGATGCCAGGGTCAAAAGGTCTAAATCCACATGAGCTTGCTCATAGGTGGATGAAAGACCTTGGGACCCGCCCCGATATGAGCATAAAAGTGGGATGATAATCCCACGATATGCGAATACTGGGGAGGATTGTGGGAGTGCAACGCACGGAACAATCCGTAGGCATCATAGTTGGGGACTTTTGACTCCCACATCATTTAATTATTTTACAGTCTGTTGTCTGTCTTTTCAGGTGTTAAAAGAACTGCACATTGCATTTTCGCAGAAACACTTTTATAATGTTTTCGTGGTTCTAAACGTGCAAGGCACGAAAACATCACGTACAACTCCTGATTTTTAAGAAAGGATGTTTCTTATCTATGATTTATAAAAAACAATTTTTTCCGGACTGCGAGCCGAATCTGCAGTATTTACAGACATTTTCCTTTCAGAAAGAAGAGATTCTCTTTTTCGACATTGAAACCACAGGCTTCTCTGCCAGAAGTTCTTCCCTGTATCTGATCGGAGCTGTCTGCTTTCTGGAAAACCGCTGGACTTTTTTTCAGTGGTTTGCCGAAACTCCATCCGAAGAATGTGAACTCTTAAAGGAATTTTTCTCTTTCTGCCATTCCTTTCGCGCACTGATCCACTTTAACGGAGATGGATTTGACATCCCTTATCTGATGCAGAAAGCAGAAAAATACATGCTGACAGAACCACTCTCTGCCATGGAGAGCATCGATATCTACCGCCTGATCCGTCCCTGTAAAAAATATCTGAAGCTTACGCATCTGAATCAGAAAAGCTTGGAGAGCTTTCTTGGCATCCGGCGCGAAGACCGCTGCAACGGCGGAGAACTGATCAAAACATATCAGGCATTCTGCAGCAGCAAAGCAGATGATGCGCTTTCACTTCTGCTCCTTCACAATCTCGATGATCTCAGGGGTATGACAAAGCTGCTTCCGCTCTTGTCCTATCATGCATTTTGGGTCGAACATCTTTATGAAATCGCTGATCTGTCCTGGGAAGAGGAAACAAAGGGACAGCCATCGCTGATCATTGAACTGCATCTTACGGAACCTATTCCAAAGGCAGTGTCTGTAAATCTGCCTTCCGGCTACCTGACGCTTCATGGCCGGATCTGCCGTATTCTGGTTCATGCTTTTGAAGGTGAATTAAAATATTTTATAACTGACTACAAAAATTATTATTATATTCCTTTGCAGGACTGTGTTATTCATAAGCACGTTGCATCTTATCTCGATCCACGTGAACGCATCCCTGCAAAAGCCACAACCTGTTACCAGCGTCACCAGGGACTTTTTCTTCCTCAGGAAAAGCCACTCTTTAAACCTGTTTTTCAGGAAAGCTATCATTCGGATTCCCTGTGGTTTGAATGTACGCAACAGTTTATGAATTCGCCTTCATCGTTATCTTTATACATAAAAAGCCTGATTTCCATTTGAAATCAGGCTTTCCTGTCCGGCAGGTTCTCTCTTGTCTGAACCTTACCAGGCACTCAGCACTCCCTTTTGAGATGTGCAATATTACTCTTCTTCTGCCTCTGTTGTGTTGGCAGCAGTTTCTTCCTTCTGCAGCGCTTTCATGCTCAGGCTGATTTTTTTGTCTTCGCCGTTGAAATCTACCACTTTTGCTGCGATAACCTGTCCTACACTCAGTACGTCAGACGGTTTTTCAACATGTTCCTGAGAAATCTGGGATACATGAAGCAGTGCGTCTACACCCGGCTCCAGTTCAACAAATGCACCGAAATCAGTCATTCGTGCAACTTTGCCTTCTACTACGTTTCCTGCTGCATATTTCTCACCAGCCGTCAGCCATGGATTCTGATCCGGGAATTTCAGGCTCAGTGCAATCTTGTCACCGCTGATATCTTTGATCAGAACAGAAAGTTTTTCGCCAACTTTGAATACTTTCTTCGGATTTTCAACACGTCCCCATGACATCTCTGAGATGTGCAGCAGACCATCTGCTCCGCCCAGGTCGATGAATGCGCCGAAATCGGTAACGTTTTTGATCACACCTTCTACTACATCACCAACGTTGATCCTTGCAAAAAGTTCTTTCTGCATCTCTGCTTTCTTTGCAACCAGAAGCTGTTTACGATCGCCGATGATTCTTCTTCTGCGCGGGTTGAACTCGCTGATCACGAATTCGATCTCCTGACCTGCATATTTGCCAAGATTTCTTTCATAAGTATCAGATACCAGACTAGCCGGGATAAATACTCTTGCTTCGTCGATCACAACGCTCAGACCACCGTCAAGTACCTGTGCAACCGGTGCTTTCAGTACTTCATGGTTTTCAAAAGCTTCTTCCAGTCTCTTGTTTCCTTTTTCTGCTGCCAGTCTCTTGTAAGTCAGCAGAACCTGTCCTTCGCCATCGTTTACTTTCAGAACTTTTGCTTCCATTTTATCATTAACATGAACAACGTCCTGAAGATTTACGCTTGAATCGTTGGTATATTCATTTTTTGTGATAATACCGTCGGCTTTGTATCCAATATTTAAGATGATCTCATCTTCTTTGACATCGATGACCGTACCTTCGACTACCTCTCCATTATGAATTGTTTTTAATGATTCCTCCAGCATTTGTTCAAAGCTCATTTCTGACATTCCTTGTGAACCTCCTCAATAATATTATTTGGGGTTGATGCCCCTGCTGTAATACCTACGCAACTCATGGACTGCATCGAATGTACATCCAAATCTTCAAGTGTCTGTATATAGTAAGTATTCTTGCATTCTTCTTTACATATTTCAAATAGTTTCTGCGTATTGGAGCTGTGTCTGCCTCCAATAACGATCATGGCATCGACTTGGGCGGCAATTTTTCTTGCCTCCTGCTGACGCTCTTCGGTCGCATTGCAAATCGTATTTAAAACAAGTATATCATAACGCTTTTTTGTAAGAATTTCAACTAATTTATTAAATTTCTTGTAATTAAATGTCGTCTGTGACACAACACAGATGCCATTTTCAGAATCTGTCTCATAATTTTGTGCTTCTTCTTCACTTCCAACTACCGTAACCCCCGAAACACACCAGCCCTTGATGCCTTCCACCTCCGGATGTGTCGCATTTCCAATGATTACGATCTCCCTGCCATTTTCACCCTCCCGCTTCACAATGCGGTGGATCTTCTTTACAAACGGGCAGGTAGCATCGACCAGCTTCAGTCCCTTTTCCTGTATCAGATCATAAATCTCCTCTGCGACACCGTGTGAACGGATCACAACGGTTCCTTTTTCCAGAGCAGACAGTTCTTCTTTTGTATGAAGGACTTTTACCCCCTTTTTTTCCAGATCGCCGACCACTTCTTCATTGTGTATGATCGGTCCGCAGGTATAAACCGGTCCTTCTTCTTTCCCTGCCAGCTCATAGACCTGATCAACGGCACGCTTTACGCCAAAACAAAATCCTGCTGTCTGTGCTTTTATGACTCTCATCGCTTCACTTCCTGACAGCACTCTTTGATACGCTCCACCACTTCATCGATCGTCATATCCGAAGAATCCACCAAAATAGCATCTTCCGCCTGACGAAGCGGCGCAATCTGCCTTGACATATCACGCGCATCGCGATCTCTTATCTCTTCTTCAATTTCTTCCAGTGTATGCGTATCTCCCTTTTCCTGCTGTTCCAGAAAACGGCGCTTTGCACGTGTTTCCACACTCGCTGTAAGATAAATCTTAAGCTGTGCATGTGGAAGAACATTTGTCCCGATATCCCTTCCATCCATCAGCACATCTTCCTTTTCTGCCAGATCTCTTTGCAGCTCAAGCAGCGTGGCACGTACCGCCGGGTTGGCAGATGTGACGGATGCCGTATGGCTGACTTCTTCTGTACGCAGCAGACCGGTTACATTTTCTCCGTTTAAGAGAACCTGCTGCTCACCGTTTTCATTGTATGTGATCGATACTGAAATGTTTTGGCAGGCCTTCTGAACTGCTGCATCGTCATGAATATCAATCTGATTCTGCATCATATAAACTGCGATCGCACGGTACATCGCCCCGGTATCTACATAAATAAATCCCAGTTCTTTTGATACACGTTTTGCGATCGTGCTTTTTCCGGCTCCCGCCGGTCCATCGATTGCTATATTAAAACTCATATTCTCCTCCTGCGTGGTGTCTATGCTTCGCTCATCGCCACCGCCGCCGCATAAGCGGTCGACCAGGCAATCTGCAGATTAAAGCCTCCTGTCACGGCATCCAGATCCAGTACCTCCCCTGCAAAATAAAGTCCCTTTGTCCGTTTCGACTCCATAGTAGATGGATTGACCTCTTTTACACTGACACCGCCTTTTGTGATGATAGCCTCATTATAATCTCGAAGCCCGGTAATGGTCAACGGCAAATTTTTGATCTGCTGCACAAAAGCGTTTCTTTCTTCTTTTGAGATTTCGTTAACTTTCTTCTCCGGACTGATCCCGGAAAGAGTGACCATCACAGGGATCAGCTTTGCCGGAAACAGTCCGCCCAGTGCATTTTTAAACTGTTTGTTTTTTGCTTCCCCAAAATCACGCAGAATCCGGTGGTCAAGCTGTTCTCTTGACAGTGCCGGCTTCAGGTCAATAAAAAGCTGCAGTTCTTTTTTGCGTGCTGTCCTGGCAGTATAACTGCTGGCACTTAAAATCAGCGGCCCGGTCACACCAAAATGGGTAAACATCATCTCGCCGAAACCATCATAGAGCTTCTTTTTGCCGTCCATGACCCGTACATCCACATTTTTTAAGGAAAGTCCCTGCAGTTCCTTCGCCCACGGTTCTTTTGTATTGAACGGCACCAGAGAAGGGCAGAGCTCTGTTACTTTATGTCCAAGTTCTTCTGCAAAACGATATCCATCACCGGTCGATCCTGTCGTTTTATAGGAAATCCCTCCGGTTGCCACCAGCACGGCATCGGCAGGAAAAAGCTTTTTCTCTCCATCTGACAGAACACCTGTCACTTTTCCAGCTTCTGCTTCCACCTTCGAAACTTCTGTATTCAGATGCACCTGCACTTTGTATTCGCGCATTTTCCTGCGGAGTGCATCGATCACATCCGTGGAATGATCCGATACCGGAAAGACCCTCTCTCCCCGTTCCGTTTTTGTTTTCGTACCGGCTTTTTCAAAAAAATCGATCACATCATGATTCGTATATCCATAGAAAGCACTGTAAAGGAACTTCGGATTGCTGACAACCGCATCAAACAGTTCCTCTGTGTCACAGGCATTTGTCAGATTGCATCTTCCTTTTCCGGTAATATAAATTTTCTTTCCAAGCTTTTCATTTTTTTCAAACAGGTGTACTTCACAGCCACGTTCTGCCGCATGAACTGCCGCAAACATACCGGCTGCCCCTCCGCCGATTATTGCTATTTTTTTTCTTTTCATCAAAAATAATTCCTTTCATGCCCTTCTGTTCCGTGTTTTTCTCGGAAATAAATCCTCTATTTTTTCATGTATCCGATCTCTTAACTGATAACAGAACAAAATCAGGCGTATCAGTTCATTATACATAAGAATGACCATGCAGACAAGCGGTATCATCAGAACCATCTGCCAGCAGAAAATACTGGTTGTCCCCAAAAAATCCGGCAGCAGGATCACACCCACCGAAAAAATCGCGATCACACAGCAGCAGAGAATTCCGCGAAGCCAGTTCAGTGGTCTGCATACCCGAAAGACCACCATAATGCCAACCGTTCCGCCAACCAGCAGGTTAAATGTATAAGTCAGTATTTCTTTTCCGTTCCAGAAAGGTGACAAAATCTGAACCACCAGCAAAGTACCCACCATCGTCAGCGCCGCCGGAAGTGCCGTCTGCATCACATGACGCAAAAAGCCCGTGCTCGTCACTTCTTCTGTATGCTCCAGCGTCAGCACAAAGCTCGGCAGGCCGATGCATGCCGCACTGATCAGCGAAAGCTGTACCGGGATAAACGGATATGCCCGCCCAAGAAGAATAAAAATAACACTCAACAGAATCGAATACAGCGTCTTGGTCAGATACAGTGCACTGACACGCTCAATATTGGCGATGATCGTTCTTCCTTCGCTGACAATATTCCGAAGGCAGGCAAAATCCGAATCCAGAAGGACAATGTGCGCCGACTGCTTTGCCGCATCACTTCCCGCCGCCATCGCAATTCCGCAATCCGCATCTTTCAGGGCAAGTACATCGTTGACACCGTCACCTACCATGCCGACCACTTTCTTTTCCGACTGATAAGCGTGGACCAGATGCTGCTTCTGCTCCGGCTTCACGCGTCCGAATACATTGTATTTCTGTACAGCTTCGCGGTAACTTTGCGGATCATCACCCAGCGTGGATGCATCCACATATTTTTCTGCTCCTGAAAGTCCTGCTTTTCCGGCGATTTTCGATACTGTCATCGGATTATCTCCTGAGATTACCTTGATTTCAACGTTCTGCTCACGGAAATAGGCAAATACATCCGGCGCTTCTTTCCGGATACAGTCCAGGATCACGATCAGTCCCATCGGCACAACACCTTCCACGCTTCCATCCTCCGGATGCAGGGCACTGCATCTTCCAAGCAGAAGAACACGGTATCCTTCTTCTGAATATGCATCGACCGTTTTGCCAATTTCCTGTTCTTCTTCCCTTTCACCCAGCAAAAATTCCGGTGCACCAAGCACAAAGCAGCCCCGGTTTTCAAAAGATACTGCACGGTATTTCCGTTCGGAAGAAAACGGGATTCTCTCTTTCACCGTATAGATATTTGTCCTTCTGAAATATTTTTTTAAAGCTTCCTGTGTATTGTTCGTATCTTCAAACGCAAACGTAAGCTCATTCATGATCTCGCTTACTTCTTCTTTTTTGGCATCACCAAGTGCAAGTACCTCTGTCACTTCCAGCTCACCGGTCGTGATCGTCCCGGTCTTGTCAAGGCACAGCACATTGACGCGTGCCAGTGCTTCGATTGCTTCCATTTCCTGCACAAGCGCTCTCTTTTTGGCAAGTCTTCCTACACCCAGAATAAACGAAATGCTGGTCAGAAGAACCAGACCTTCCGGGATCATGCCGATAATTCCGGCAACCGTTCCAACAATAGCCTCATTTCTGGTCGTCCCATGTACATGAATCTGAGAAAGAAACAGCAAAATGCCGATCGGAATGATCAGAATGCTGATCACTGCTATGATCCGCCTGATCGTATTCTGCATTTCCGAAGTGGCACGTTTTTTCGTTTTTGCCTTTCTTGTCAGCTCTGCAGCATAATTCTCATCACCGACATGGACAACACGGCCGACACCACCACCTGCAACTACAAAGCTGCCGGACATTAGCTCATCTCCTGCTTTTTTCTTTACAGGTTTTGATTCTCCGGTCAGCATAGATTCGTTGACTTCCAGACCATCGCAGTCAAGCACTTCACAGTCCGCACAGATCTGATCACCGTTTGTCACGATCAGAATATCGTCTTTCACCACTTCTTCTATATCAATCTCATATTTTTTATTTTCTCTTACCACATGCGCTTTCGACGCTGTCAGTACAGTCAGCTTATCCACTACCTTCTTAACCTTCAGCTCCTGCATGATCCCGATCAGGGCATTGACGATCACCACACCCATAAAGGTCATGTTCTTAAACTGTCCGGTGAGCAGCACCAGAATGGCGAGAAAAAGATTCAGAAAATTGAAATAGGTCAGCACATGTGCCCTCACAATTTCCTTATTCGTTTTTACTGTAGTATGCTCCATCCGGTTTACCTGACCGCTTCTGATACGTTCCTCCACATCCTGCCTTGTAAGTCCCGCTTGCTTTTCCATCAGCAGATCCTCCTTTGTATTCAGGCCGGTTTTTATCCAGTCTTTTCCTCTCAGTATAGCGAATCTCTTTCTTTTTGTAAATGGTCATTCTTTTCGCTTTATATGGAAGTTTCTCTTTTTCCTTTTTTTGTTTTTCCTGTAAAAACTACGTGCTTCGAACATTTTTACAAAAATTCCGTATTTTTTTTGCTAAAAAGCACTATTTTTTCTTTACTTTGCCACGCTGATTTGCTATAATCTGCAATGAAAAA
>URUU01000024.1 GCA_900551235.1 uncultured Lachnospiraceae bacterium | reverse complement strand
CATCCACCTATGAGCAAGCTCATGTGGATTTAGACCTTTTGACCCTGGCATCATAGAATAAAATATATAAAAGAAAGGCGGAGCGTATGTGGCAGAGGATGGTAAGAGAAGGAAATGCTTTTTATGAGATAGATGAAGAATGTATGAGAAAAAAAGAAGAGGCGAGAAAGAAAAAGGACTCTGTGCAAAAAGACACACAGCAATCCACAAAAGAACATTAAAAAATCCCCCGCCTGCAGGCGGGGGCAATATCTTTAGCAGAGAGAGCATCCGCAGCCATTGCCGCAGCCGATACCATTGCCGCATCCGCACAGGAGAAGCAGGATGATCAGGATACAGCAGTTATCGCCGCCAAGACCGTTTCCGCATCCGCCACAGCCATTGCCATTGCCGAAGCAGCAAAGCAGGATGATAATCCAGAGAATGGAATTATTGCATCCGCATCCGTTATTGTTGTTTGTGTTTCCACATCCATTGTTTTCGCATCCGCATCCACAGTTTGTAGCTGCTACATCACTCATGTTTTCATTCCTCCGGAATTGATTTACACTTCATAATATGCCGCAAAACAAAAGTGGTTACAGAAGCGACTGAAAAATCTGATACAGATTTAAAGTCCCATATCCCCATTCGCGGTTTGGATAAAGGAGGTTGCTGCTTCTGTCTGCACCGCGGATCAGCAGACTTTTGATCTCACGATTGGTAAAGTAGCGTGGAGGACTGCTTTTCAGTCCCCAGTTGACAAGGAGCGCGGCTGCACCTGCAGTCAACGCGGCTGAAATACTGGTTCCGGTTCTGACCCCGAACTTTTGTCTTGCGAATTCGGAAGACGAAGATAAAGCTCCGTAAACATCCACTCCAGGTGCGGCAATATCCGGTTTGACCGTTCCCGTCCTGCTATAACCTCGGCTGGA
Organism: uncultured Lachnospiraceae bacterium; assembly: GCA_900551235.1. Taxonomy (GTDB): domain Bacteria; phylum Bacillota; class Clostridia; order Lachnospirales; family Lachnospiraceae; genus Hominisplanchenecus. The sequence continues at coordinate 29,199 of URUU01000024.1, read as the reverse complement.
CTGGATAAACAGCCCTCCGGTTGCATGATTATATGCACTGCAGGTGATCACACCTTCCGCGTTAGAGGGGCAGACGATGGTAGTGTCCGGATTCGAATTTAAAAAGCGGGTATTGTCCATGGAAAATCCGGAAACCGGAAGCCAGATGTGGAAAATACCGGAAGAAATCTGCCTTGGATAGATCTGAAATCCCCAGATACCAGGTGTGGGATTCTGAATGCGGAGAAAAACAAGCTGACCTCCGGAGGCAATCTCTACCGGTTCATAGGAAAGTTCGACTACGGTCTGTTCCAGCAAAAACGAAATGCTGGTGACAGGACCGGCTCTTGGCGGAACCGGCGGAATTGTTTCTCCAAGCGGCGAAACCATACCAATTGCAAACAGATCCGGTGGTGAAGCCCAAAGTTCCATGGTAAATCCCCGTTCATTTTCCGGGACAAGCACCTCCACATTTTGGTAACCGGAAGTATTTTCTGTTTTTCCATAAAAATGATGTCCCTTTCCGGCCTCGTTTCCGGCAGCAGAAATAACATAAATGTCACTCATCCGGCTGATGCTGTCCAGCGCTTCTGATAAGGGCATATATCCGGAATGATCTCCCTGATTTGTCCCGAGGGCAAAGCAGAGCACCAGTGGTTTCTGAGCCTGCCTTGCACACTGGATCAGATAACGAAGTGCCAGCATAATATCTGTTTCCTGATAAGCGACGGCAGATTCACGGATCAGAAAAAATTCCCGCAGATTCTCTTTGGCAGGTTTCAGCTTTACTGCTACAATTTCCGATTTGGGTGCTGCACCGGAAAAATCCTGCAAAGGAAGTGCCGTTCCGGCTGCAACACTGGCAAGAAAGGTTCCATGGCCATTTTCATCCACGCTGGGCACGACCTCATAGGGATCTTCCTGCTCTAATGCTTTATTCAGGTCGTCGTTTGTGTACTGTGATCCATAAAAAAAACCATCTGGAACATTTTCGCTCTGGATCGTCTGATCCCATAAGCGGTAAATCCGGCTTCTGCCATCCGATGTACGAAATGCCGGATGCGTAAAATCAATCCCGGTATCCAGAAAACCGATCAGAACACCTTCACCCTGATATCCCAGAAGAGACTGAGTCTGTACTTTTAAGATACCGGAACGCTCCAGTGCAGAAGTATCCATCAGGCTGTAAAGTTTTGGAATATTTGAATATTCGATAACATTTAGAATATTTTCCGGCAGGAACTGCCGGTCAATATGCAGGATACCATAGCCAGGAACTGCGGCCTGTGGTCCAAAACGTGCAAATGTTTCTTCAAAATCTGTATCGGATCCGGTAATAGGAACAATCAGGTCAAAATAGTCTTCTGACAAAATCTTTTCACTGGTAGAAATGGGCATAAATATCAGCCTTTCAACCATCATTTTCATTATCTTATGAGCAAAAAGCAACATATAGTATAGTAAAGTAAGAAAGAAACGGTGAATGACTATGGATCAGGTAAGGAGAAAAACGAATGCAGCGGCAGCCCGCCTGCGGCATATTACCGGAAAAGGAGTTACCGTTGCATTTCTGGATACCGGTATCGGGATTCATCCGGATCTGCAGGGACGCCTTCTTGCTTTCCGCGATTTTCAGATGGGCAAAAAATATCCCTACGATGACAGTGGACATGGAACGCATGTGGCAGGCATCTGCTGCGGCAGCGGATTGCTTTCAAAAGGGCAGTATGCCGGAATGGCACCGGGTGCCGGAATCGTCAGTGCCAAGGTACTTGACCGCAATGGAAACGGGCTGCGGGAACAGGTGTTATCCAGCGTGGCATGGATTTTAGAAAACAAGAAAAAATACAGCATAAAAATCCTGAATGTTTCGGTCGGAGCAGTGAACAGTATGGAATCCAGGAACAATATACTTACAGAATGTATGGAACAGGCATGGGATGCCGGTCTTGTGGTTGTCGTTGCTGCCGGAAATATGGGACCGGATTCCGGAAGCGTGACTATTCCTGGTACCAGCAAAAAAGTGATCACAGTAGGGGCATATGATGACTGCGCTTTTCCGGGGAAATGTTATTCCGGAAGGGGACCTACCCGGGAATGTGTCTGTAAACCGGAAATTACAGCTCCCGGATCCAATATCACCTCCTGCAGCAGTACCTGGCATATGGATGGAAGAAAATACTGCGTCAAAAGCGGCACCTCCATGGCAGCTCCCGTTGTATCCGGTGCGATCGCTCTGCTTCTGGAAAAAGAACCGCATCTTACAAATGTAGAAATCAAAATGCGCCTGAAAAATTGTGCCAGAAATCTGAATCTTCCAAAACATCAGCAGGGATGGGGGATGATTGATGTAAATTTACTCTTGACATAAATAGTATAATTGTATACAATTATGCAAAAAGGGCGAAGCGCCGAATATACAAGTCAAGGAAGGTAATACAAATGGAAAACAGAAAAGTAAAATTTGATCCACATACAAACCTGTTACAGTTGGAAGAGCACATGTATCCCCTGGTTGATGTCAGGACACCAAATGTGTTCCACAATCTGTTCCCGTACGAAGAAGTCCCAAAGATCGCATTCAATGACCGTATTGTTCCACATCATATGCCGGATGAGATCTGGATCACCGATACTACTTTCCGCGACGGTCAGCAGTCACGTGCACCGTACACCACAGAGCAGATTGTCCGTCTGTACGATTATATGCACCGGCTTGGCGGGCCAAAAGGAAAGATCCGCCAGTGTGAATTTTTTCTTTACAGCAAAAAAGACCGTGATGCTGTTTATAAATGTATGGAGCAGGGTTATGAATTTCCGGAGATCACAAGCTGGATCCGTGCCAGCAAAAAAGATTTTGAACTGGTTCGTGATATGGGACTGAAAGAGACTGGTATTCTGGTAAGCTGTTCGGATTATCATATTTTTTACAAAATGAAAATGACCAGAAAAGAAGCCATGGAACATTATCTGAGCGTTGTCCGGGAATGTCTGGAGATTGGTGTCAGTCCGAGGTGTCATCTGGAGGATATCACAAGAGCGGATATCTATGGTTATGTTATCCCGTTCTGCCTGGAACTGATGAAGCTTTCCAGAGAATATCAGATTCCGATCAAAGTCCGCTGCTGCGATACCATGGGTTATGGCGTCAACTATGCCGGTGCGGTGATCCCGCGTTCCGTACAGGGTATCATCTACGGTCTGATGGTACATGCAGGTGTTCCTTCCGAGATGATCGAATGGCATGGCCACAATGATTTCTATAAAGCAGTCAGCAATTCTACGACTGCATGGCTCTACGGTGCAAGCGGCGTCAACTGTTCTCTGTTTGGTATCGGAGAACGTACCGGCAACACACCGCTGGAAGCTATGGTGTTTGAATATGCCCAGCTTCGAGGCACACTTGATGGTATGGATACCACGGTGATCACAGAGATGGCAGATTATTACGAAAAAGAGATCGGTTATCATATTCCATCCAGGACTCCGTTTGTCGGCAGTAACTTTAATGTAACAAGAGCCGGTATCCATGCCGATGGTCTTCTGAAAAACGAAGAAATCTACAATATTTTTGATACCCAGAAATTCCTGAACCGCCCGGCTATGGTGGCTGTATCAAATACATCCGGACTTGCCGGAATCGCCCACTGGATCAACAGCTATTACCGTCTGCCGGATGAGAAAAAGCTGACAAAAGATATGCCTCTCGTTGCTATAGTGAAAGAATGGGTGGACAGGCAGTATGAAGAAGGACGTGTTACTGTGATCACGGACAACGAACTGGTAAAAATAATCGATGAAAGTTGCAAAAAACTTTCCATTGCGTTAATATAAGAGGGAGAGTATTTTGAGCAGTTATGAATTAGTTTATCAAAAACTCCGTGAAGATATTTTAAACGGTTATTACAAACATGGCGATGAACTGCGTGAGGCGGCAGTCGGAAAGGAGATCGGTGTTTCCAGGACTCCGGTAAGGGAGGCACTTCGCCAGTTGGAACTGGAAGGGCTGGTAACAATGGTTCCGAACCGCGGTGCTTTTGTCAACGGGATCTCGGAACAGGATGTGCAGGATATCTATCTGATCCGCGCCAGACTGGAGGGATTGTGTGCAAGGATGGCAGCAGAGCGAATTGATGAGTCCACGCTGGAAGAAATGGAAGAAACCATGCTGCTGACTGCTTTTCACGAACAGCAGGGTCATTATGACCAGCTTTTCAAACTGGACAGTCGTTTTCACAACCTGCTCTATGAGGCCTGCAAAAGTAAAATCCTAGAGCATGAGCTGAAGATTTTTCATCAGTATGTGCAGCAGGTGCGAAAAAATGCCCTTCAGAAAGAAGCGAGGGCGGAACAGTCCACAAAAGAACATCTTGCTGTTATGGAGGCTGTCAAAGCACATGATGCCGATGAAGCAGACCGTCTGGCAACCAGGCATATATTAAATTCAATCAAAAACAATCATTATACAAAAATTGAAAAACTTCTGGAAGAACAGCCGGGAAACGGCTTTCTTTCCGATGAGAAATAAAACAGCTTTCTGATAAGTCAAAGGAGGACATCATGGAAAAAATCAAAATGACGACACCGCTGGTAGAGATGGACGGGGATGAAATGACCCGTATTCTCTGGAAAATGATCAAAGATGAGCTTCTGCTTCCGTATATCGATCTGAAAACCGAATACTATGACCTGGGACTGGAACATCGAAATGAGACAAATGACCAGGTTACGATCGACAGTGCGCTGGCAAACAAAAAATATGGTGTGGCAGTAAAATGTGCAACGATCACTCCGAATGCTGCCCGCATGACGGAATATAATCTGAAGGAAATGTGGAAAAGCCCGAATGGTACGATCCGTGCGATCATGGACGGAACCGTTTTCCGTACGCCGATCGTGGTAAAAGGAATCGAACCTTGCGTACGCAACTGGAAAAAGCCGATCACACTGGCAAGACATGCCTATGGTGATGTCTACAAAGCTTCTGAGATCAAAGTACCTTGTGCCGGAAAAGCAGAGCTTGTATTTACCGCAGAAGACGGAACGGAAACAAGAGAGCTGATCCATGAATTTGACGGTCCTGGTGTTCTGCAGGGAATGCATAATACGGAGAAATCCATCCGCAGTTTTGCAAAGAGCTGCTTCAATTATGCTCTGGACACCAGACAGGATCTCTGGTTTGCTACCAAAGATACGATTTCCAAAAAATATGACCATACTTTCAAGGATATTTTCCAGGAAACCTATGAAAATGAATACAAAGAACGTTTTACGGAAGCAGGCATCACTTATTTCTATACACTGATCGATGATGCCGTTGCCCGTGTCATGAAGGCAGAGGGCGGATTTATCTGGGCCTGCAAAAACTACGACGGTGATGTTATGAGCGATATGGTTTCGTCAGCATTCGGCTCTCTGGCAATGATGACTTCCGTACTGGTATCACCGGACGGCAACTTTGAGTATGAAGCAGCACACGGTACCGTTCAGCGTCATTATTACAAACATCTGAAAGGGGAAGAGACATCCACCAACTCTGTGGCAACGATCTTTGCATGGACAGGTGCACTGCGCAAACGAGGTGAACTGGATCATATTCCAGAGCTTTGCGTATTTGCAGACAAACTGGAAAAAGCAACGCTCACGACGATTGAAAGCGGAAAGATGACAAAAGACCTGGCACTGATCACCAGCATTAAAAATCCGACTGTGCTAAACAGCGAAGCGTTTATCAAGGCAGTCCGTGAGGATTTGGACAAACAACTGTAAGAACAGAAATCTGAAAAGTATAAAAATACCGGAAAATGGAGAAATCCATTTTCCGGTATTTTTTATAAAACAGGTATTTTATGATGACACCTTTTATTCTGCCAGTTCTTCCCATCGTTCGTAAAGCTGTTCCAGTTCTTCATTGATTGCCGATTTTTCTTTGTTTAATTCCACACATTTTGCAACATTTGTAAATACTTCTTCCTGCATCATCAGATCATCGATCTCTTTATCACGTATCTCCAGTGCATGAATGCGATCCTCTGTTTTCTTCAATTCATTCTGACGTTTGCGGATACGTGCCTGTTCTTCCTTCTGTTGCTGCCAGGTCAGCTTACCTGCAGTTTCAGCAGAAGCGGACGGAAGAAAAGCCTGTTCTTCCTGTGCGGCAGACGGTACATAAATTTTTGTCAGCTCATCTTTCTTTTCCAGATAATAATCATAATTTCCGATATAATTGACCAGCGTATTTCCGGTCAGTTCGAGGATCCTGGTTGCGGTCTGGTTGATAAAGTACCGGTCATGCGATACATAAAAGACGGTTCCGGTATAACGGTTCAATGCCTGCTCCAGGATTTCTTTCGATAAAATATCAAGGTGGTTGGTCGGCTCATCGAGGATCAGGAAGTTCGCTTCCGACAGCATCAGCTTTGCAAGAGAAACACGGCCCCTTTCGCCGCCGCTTAAGTCTGAAATCCGTTTGAACACATCGTCACCGGTAAATAAAAACGCAGCCAGCACATTTCGGATCTCAGTATTAGTCAGCGTCGGATAATCATCCGAAATTTCTTCAAATAATGTCTTTTCCATATGCAGAACATGATGCTCCTGATCGTAGTAACCGATGCAGACTTTGCTTCCGAGTGTAAAACTTCCGGCATCGGCAGATAACAGTTGGTTGATGATCTTTAAGATTGTAGTCTTTCCGGTTCCGTTGTTGCCGATCAGTGCTACACGTTCTCCACGCTTGATCTCAAAATCCAGATCTGTAAAGAGTGTATGTTCACCAAAAGATTTGGAAAGTCCCTCGACCGTAAGCACATCGTTTCCACTTGGAAATCTCGGTTCCAGAGAAAGCTTCAGTTCCTGAACTTCGGTATCCGGACGATCCAGAACTTCCATTTTTCCAAGCATTTTTTCACGGCTCTCTGCACGTTTGATCGATTTTTCACGGTTAAACGATTTCAGTTTATCTATTACTTCCTGCTGATGCCTGATCTCTCGCTGCTGGTTCATCCAGGCTTTTAACTGTGCATCTCGAAGCTGTGCTTTTTTTTCAGCATAAGCAGAATAATTTCCAAGAAATGTCGTTGCCTTTGCATGATCGATCTCAACTACTTTTGTTACTACACGATTTAAAAAATAGCGGTCATGGGCTACGATAATTACAGCACCGCTGTAATTGATCAGAAAATTTTCAAGCCAGGCGATCGACTGCATATCGAGGTGGTTGGTCGGTTCATCGAGAAGAATCAGATCCGGCTTTGCCAGCAGAAGCTTGCCGAGGGCAACACGCGTTTTCTGTCCGCCGGAAAGCGTATCTACCTGTTTGGAAAATTCATTTTCGGAAAAACCAAGACCCTTTAACACACCAACAAGTTCACTTTTGCAGGCATAACCGTTTTTTTGTTCGAACTCGGTATTTAAACGATTGTAAAGTTCTAACGTCTGTTCCAGTTCTGCTCCGTCCTCGGATTTCATCTGAAGTTCCAGTGTGCGGATATGGCACTCCAGATCAAAAATATCCTTTTTGACTTCCAGAAGCTCTTCGTAGACCGTGTTGCCGGAAGAAACTGCTTCGTGCTGGGCAAGATAACCGATCGTACGGTCTTTTGCCAGGATCACATCTCCGGAATCTGCCGGGATCTGCTTCATGATGATCTTAAGCAGTGTAGATTTTCCGGCACCGTTGATGCCGACAATGGCAGCTTTTTCTTTTTCTTCTATATGAAATGAGGCATCTTTTAAAATTATATTTGTACCAAATGCCTTATTAATGTTCTGACAGGCTAAAATCATAAGTTCCTCCAAAGTGTATATATTTGTTTAATCATAGCATATTTCTGCTTTTTACACCAGTAAATTTCAAAAAATGCTCTGGACGAACCGCATATTTTGCGGTATGATTAGAGACAGCGTATATCTGCGCAACAGTCAGATACAGATTTTAGGAGGAATAAAAAGCATGAGAAAAGTAGTAAAATTCGGTGGAAGTTCTCTTGCAAGTGCAGAACAGTTCAAAAAAGTAGGAGATATTATCCGTGCTGATAAAGGAAGAAAATATGTGGTTCCATCTGCTCCGGGCAAACGATTTGACGGAGATATCAAGGTGACGGACATGCTCTATGCATGTTATGCAAAGGCAGAAAAGAAAGAAGATATCACAGCTTCTGTCGCTTCGATCCGCGAAAGATATATGGAGATCATAAATGGACTGGGTCTTTCTCTCTCCCTTGATGATCAGTTTGGGATCATTGCAGAAAACTTCAAAAACCTTGCAGGTTCAGATTATGCTGCTTCCAGAGGAGAGTATCTGAATGGTATCATTATGGCAAATTATCTGGGATATGAATTTATTGATGCTGCTGAAGTGATCGTTTTCCATGAAGACGGTACTTTTGATGCAGAAACAACGAATGAAAAGCTTTCAGCCCGTCTGGCCGAGTGTGAAAATGCAGTTATTCCTGGATTTTATGGTGCAACACCGGAAGGAAAAGTAACGACCTTCTCCAGAGGCGGTTCTGATATTACAGGTTCCCTGATTGCAAAAGCGGTACATGCAGATCTGTACGAAAACTGGACAGATGTATCCGGTTTCCTGATCACTGATCCGCGCATCATCAAAAACCCGAAAGTGATTGACACAATTACTTATGTAGAGCTTCGAGAGCTGGCATATATGGGTGCTACGGTTCTTCACGAAGAAGCCATCTTCCCGGTAAGACAGGAAGGTATTCCGATCAACATCCGCAATACCAACCGTCCGCAGGATCCTGGTACTCTGATCGTGGAAAGTACCTGCAGAAAACCGCGTTATACCATCACAGGTATTGCCGGAAAGAAGGGATTTGCAGCGATCAACATCGAAAAAGATATGATGAACTCAGAAATCGGTTTCTGCCGTAAAGTTCTGACTGTGTTTGAGGATAACGGCATCTCAATCGAGCATATGCCGTCCGGTATTGATACGATGACTGTATTTGTACATCAGTCCGAATTTGAAGAGACAGAACAGAAAGTACTGGCTGGTATTCATCGTGCGGTAAATCCGGATTTTGTTAATCTGGAATCAGACCTGGCGCTGATTGCAGTCGTAGGCCGCGGCATGAAATCTCAGCGCGGAACAGCGGGACGCATTTTCTCTGCACTGGCCCATGCAAGCATCAATGTCAAGATGATCGATCAGGGTTCCAGCGAGATGAATATCATCATCGGTGTGAGCAATCAGGATTTCGAGCGTGCGATCAAAGCAATCTATGATATTTTCGTAACCGTACAGCTCTAAATAAAAGAGGGTACACAAAACTGCAGCAGACATGGCAGGATCTTGTGTGCCCGTCTTTTACGTTTAATCTGACAGAAAAATCTGCAGTTTCATACGATATCAACACTTGATGGGGAGGTATGCAAGTGGAGGAGAAAGAAATTTCAAGAGCAGTCATCAAAAGACTGCCAAGATATTACCGTTACCTTGGCGAACTGCTGGAATCTGGTACAGAGCGGATTTCTTCCGGGGAACTGAGTGAGCGCATGCAGGTAACAGCATCTCAGATTCGTCAGGATCTCAATAATTTCGGAGGATTCGGACAGCAGGGATATGGTTATAATGTAAAACATCTTCATACAGAAATCGGAAAAATCTTAGGTCTGGATCAGGATTACAATATGATCATCATTGGTGCCGGAAATCTCGGACAGGCTCTTGCAAATTATGTAAAATTTGAAAAAAACGGATTTCTTGTGAAAGGACTGTTTGATGTAAATCCGGATTTGAAGGGTGTTGCGGTAAGAGGGATAGAGATTCGGATGATCAGCGAACTCCCTGCTTTTTTACAGGAACATAATATTCAGATAGCGGCACTTACCCTTCCCAAGCAGTATGCAAAAGATATGGCAGATCTTCTGGTGGAAAATGGTATCAGGGCAATCTGGAATTTTGCCCACACGGATCTTCGTCTGCCGAAGGATGTGATCATTGAGAATGTTCATCTTTCCGAGAGTCTTATGCAGTTGTCTTATAATATCAGCCGCTACAACAAAGAACATAAATAACAGAACCCGGTATTTTTCAGAAAACAGAAGGTCAGGAGGCATATACTGTATGAAAACGCTGCTTTCAAAAGAAGATATGAAACGATGTGATCAGAATACCATCGAAGGATATGGGCTTCCATCCTGCGTTCTGATGGAGCGTGCAGCACTTGCATGTGTAAAGGAACTTTACAGGAGTAATGCAAAGCTGGAGCGCGTTCTGGTTGTATGTGGATCCGGCAATAATGGCGGAGACGGATTTGCCATTGCCAGACTTTTATTTCTGGATCAGATACCGGTTTCTATCTGTTTTGTCGGAAAAGAGACATCCTGCACGGATCAGGTACGTCAGCAGAAAGAAATCTGCAGGAAATACGGGATAACTTTTTGTAGTAACCCGAAGATGAATGAATATACTGTTATAGTAGATGCACTGTTTGGAATCGGTCTTTCGCGTAACATTGAAGGCAGTTACAAAGAATGGATTGAGCGGATCAATGAAAGTCCTGCTTTTGTATTGTCTGTCGATATTCCTTCCGGCATTGACGGAAACACGGGTGTGGTCCGGGGGATTGCTGTAAAAGCCGACCTGACAGTGACATTTGCCTTTGCGCAGCCTGGGCATTATATCGGAAAAGGGCGTGCTTATACGGGAAAAGTAAAAGTGTGCCAGATCGGTATCACAAAAGAAAGCCTTCCGAAATGCCGGAAAAATTACTGTTCTTATGGTACAGAAGATTTTCTGAGGCTGCCGAAGCGTCTTGCCACAGAAAACAAGGGTTCCTGCGGTAAGGTTCTTCTGATTGCCGGAAGCCGGGACATGTGCGGCGCTGCCATCTTAAGCGCGCGTGCAGCGTATCGGAGCGGAGTCGGTTATGTTCGGATCTATACAGACGAACACAATCAGTCCGTTCTTTTTCAGTCTGTGCCGGAAGCAGTTGTAAACTGTATCCATTCTGACTGGGAAGCGGAGCTTGAAAAACTGCTTGCGTGGGCTGATGCGGTGGCAGTAGGTCCCGGAATCGGCATGGAAAAACAAAAGCTTGATATCCTGACTTATGTATTGGAACATGCAGATATTCCGGTTATTCTGGATGCCGATGCACTGAACCTGACAGCCAGATACAGGCTTTCACTGTCTGATTATTCTGTATCACTGGCTGTTACACCGCATCTTGGTGAGATGGCAAGACTTTGCAGCACAGATATTTCGAACATAGCATCAGATCTGATCTCAAGTGCCGAAGAATTTGCCCGAAGTCAGAATGTAATCTGTGTGCTGAAAGACGCAGGTACGGTTGTCAGCAACGGAAATGAGACTTACATCAATACTTCCGGAAACAGTGGAATGGCAACTGCCGGCTCAGGAGATGTGCTTGCCGGCATTTTCGTGGGACTTACCGCTCAGGGGATGGATTTGTTTGAAGCTGCCAAACTTGCTGTTTTTCTGCATGGCCGTGCCGGAGATCAGGCCGCTTTGCGATATGGGAAGCGGAGTATGACTTCTGCAGATCTGATCGACGGTCTGGTTTTTATCCTTGCAGGATCAGAAGACAAAGTAATGTGATTTTGAAAACACGAAACAGTTACAGATAAACATATACAGGAAGGACTTGAAATATTATGAACAGTAAATACAGCCGTGTCTATGCCGAGATCGACATGGATGCCATTGCAGAAAATTTTCGGGTCATGCATGAAAGAATCAGTCCGAAAACAAAAATGGTTGCTGTGATAAAAACAGACGGATACGGTCACGGTGCGGTTCCGATCGCACGGATGATACAACCGGAAGATTATATCTGGGGTTTTGCAGTCGCAACGATGACAGAAGCAATGATCCTGCGAAAAAACCAGATTACAAAGCCGGTACTGATCCTGGGCTATACTTTTGAAGAAGACTATGAAGATCTGATCCGATACGAGATCCGACCGGTTGTGTTCAAACTGGATATGGCAAAGGAATTGTCTCAGGCAGCCGTTCAGTTAAAGAAAACACTTTCTATACATATTGGACTGGATACGGGAATGAGCCGCATCGGTTTTTCTGATACCGAAGAGAGCATAAAAACAATCCGTGAAATCGCATCCTTACCGGGAATTAGAATAGAAGGCATGTTTACGCACTTTGCAAAAGCAGATGAGCTGGATAAAGCGCCGGCAAACAGACAATTTGAACGTTATATGCATTTTGCACACAGACTGGAAGAAGCAGGCGTTGCGATTCCGTTGAAACACGTATCCAACAGTGCCGCTTTGATGGAGCTTGCAGATATGAACTTAGATCTGGTGCGTGCCGGCATCAGCATTTACGGTATCTATCCATCTGAGGAAGTTTCCAGAGATTCCATGAAACTTACACCTGCAATGTCCCTTCACAGCCGCATCGTATATATCAAAGAGATTGAAACAGGAACCCAGATCAGTTACGGTGGAACGTTTACCGCTCCGCATCCGATGCGGATCGCCACGATCCCGGTCGGCTACGGAGACGGTTATCCGCGAATGTTGTCAAATAAGGGATTCGTTCTTATACGTGAAAAACGTGCCAGAATTCTTGGAAGGATCTGCATGGATCAGTTTATGGTCGATGTGACGGACATTCCGGAGGCACAAGAACTGGATGAAGTTGTTTTAGTCGGCAGACAGGGAAACGAAGAAATCACTGTAGACGAACTTGGTGACCTTTGCGGACGCTTTTCCTATGAATTTATCTGTGATATCGGGAAACGTGTACCGCGTATCTATACGAAAAATCACGAAGTCTACCTGGTACGCGACTGTTCAGGCATCGACTGATCTTGCATTAAGGCGAACTGCATACACCAGAAAAATTTGGAAATACTAAGCTTAAAACCAGAAGCGGAGTGTGAAGTGTGTGTTGATTCGACGAGGGGATATTTTCTATGCGGACTTAAGACCGGTCATCGGCTCGGAACAGGGCGGTGTACGTCCGGTTCTGATCATTCAGAACGATACAGGGAACCGGCACAGTCCGACGGTGATCTGTGCAGCGATCACCTCCAAAATGAACAAAGCAAAGCTGCCGACACATGTGGAGATTGAATCTTCAAGATATAATATGGTACGTGATTCTGTGATCCTTCTGGAGCAACTGCGTACTATCGACAAAAAAAGACTGAAAGATAAAGTATGCCATCTGGATACGGAAATCCTGGACCGCGTAAATCAGGCTCTTGCAGTCAGTCTGGAACTACATAACTGATTGATTCCGGGAACTTGACTATTTTTCGGTGTAGTGTTATCATAATGGATATGCCTGCCTCCTGCGCAGGGAAATCAGGCCGTTAAGCGGCAGAATGAAGAAACAGATACTTGGAAGAGAAAGGAAGATTTCGAAATGTCAGGACATTCAAAATTTGCAAACATAAAGCACAAAAAAGAGAAAAACGATGCTGCCAAAGGAAAGATCTTTACGATCATCGGCCGTGAGATCGCAGTTGCCGTAAAAGAGGGCGGACCGGATCCGGCAAACAACAGCAAACTTGCCGCTGTTGTCGCAAAAGCAAAAGCAAACAACATGCCGAACGATACGATCGACCGCGGTATCAAAAAGGCAGCCGGAGATGCGAACTCTGTCAATTACGAGTATGTTTCCTATGAAGGATACGGTCCTTGCGGAATCGCTATCATCGTAGATGCACTGACAGACAACAAAAACCGTACCGCTGCAAATGTAAGAAGTGCATTTACAAAAGGAAACGGAAGCATCGGAACTCAGGGATGTGTATCTTACATGTTCGACCGCAAAGGACAGATCGTGATCGACAAAGAAGAATGTGATATGGATGCAGATGACCTGATGATGCTGGCTCTGGATGCGGGAGCAGAAGATTTTTCCGAAGAAGAAGACAGCTATGAGATTCTGACCGCACCGGATGATCTGGAGACCGTAAGAGAAGCTCTCGAAGCAGAAAAGATCCCGATGGCTCAGGCAGAAGAGACCATGATCCCTCAGAATTATGTTGCTCTTGATGATGAGACTGCGCTGAAGAACCTTCAGCGTACCCTGGATCTGCTCGAAGAAGACGATGATGTCCAGGCGGTATACACCAATCTGGACGAGTAAACACAAAGCGGATAAGAAATCCGTTTGATGAGGATTGTGATATATGAGTAGTAATTATACGATCGCTTTTGCAGGAATGCCGGCACTGCTGGATGGTCAGGAACATGCCATGGACGATTTCACCTTCGAGCGCTATCCGGATGCTTTCAAACGCTACTGTGACAGACACAAAGTGACATTGAAAGCAGTCGAAGACGGATACCGTCAGGTCATTGACAAAGAGCAGTTTCTGATCAATATGTCAGAAGAGCTTGCAGGTTCTGCAGAAAAACTGATTGCAGAAGAAGAAAAGAAAAGTGCAAAAGAGAAACTGGCCACGAATCTGAATATGTGCCTGGTGATCTACACGCTTCCGGCTGTTCTTGAGATGAACAAAGAATCTGCGGATCTATTTTCCGAAAAGATTCTGGAAACCTGGAAAATACATTTTCCAAAAACCAATCTCAAGGCTTCTACTTTTAAGCAGATCAATTCTGGATTTAAACGGAAATTCTGTTACATCACCACAGCAGTGTGCAGAACCTTTGGCAAACCAGATGATTGTTATGAACTGAATCTTTTCCGCAATTACCGTGACCATTACCTGATGGCACAGGAAAACGGAGAAGCGATGGTTTATGAATATTATGATCTGGCTCCTACCATTGTAAAACATATCGATCAGAGAAAAGATGCAAAAGAAATTTACAGGGGCATATGGGATACTTATCTTTCTCCATGCCTTGGTATGATCGAACGGGGGGAAAATGAGGCGTGCAGGGAGCTTTATGTTTCCATGGTTCATGATATGCAGAAAAAATATTTCTCTGAACAACAGTAAGAATGTCACAGGCATTCTTAAAAACAGGCGGGACTTTCAAAAGAAGTCCCGCTTTTGTCAGATATCACAAAAGAGACTGGAGTGACCTATGTACAATGTATTAGCAGCCATAAAAACGAACCTGCTTTTGCAGGAATTAAAAAGACTTCATGTCTGGGGGGAATCTACCGGTTTTGATATCTGTGAGGTTACTTCTGATTTTAAGGCACTGACGGATCACTTACGCAGGAGTCAGTATCATCTTGTTTTGCTGGAAGCGACACCGGACTATCCTGTTCTGAATCTTCTGAAGACCATCAGACAGGAAAAACTCTGCCAGGCGATTGCAATGATCGGGCAGACGGCAGAATTTAAAACAGTACGGAAAAGTTTTCTGCTTGGTGTAGACGACTATCTGATCACTCCGTTTGAGGTCAGTCAGTTTATCACGCTGTTTGGCAAGATTGAACATGCGGAACACGGAAAAAGAGAAGCAGAGAACAATCAGAAAGAAATTCTCTTAAGTTATTTCCAGACCATTGATTTTTCCATTAAAAAAGAGCTTGACAGCCTTCTATATAACGCTCTTTCGGAGTATGCAGATCCTCTTGCATCTTTCGCTTATCTGAAGCGGATCCTGAACAGTGTGATCCTGGAACTTTTTGGATGTCATAAATGGCTTGAACTTTATTTCCGGCGGTGTTTTTGACGAATAGACATTACAGGAAGTAATAATAAAATGCTTTTGTGCATGAACGATATGGATAAGAAGCATTATTTTTCTTTTTCTGGTTATACTGTCAGCAGAATGCCAAAACCTGCATGTCAGATCTTGCATCAGACAAAATGACAGACTTGAATCAGAAAGGGGATACACTATGGAGGAAAAAGAAAACAGCAAAAACGAAAACACAGAAAATAAAAAAAATGAGCAGATCAGAGAATACGGGCAGACCAGACTGGAACACAACATTCATCTGCTTTCGGTGATAGGGGAGATCGAAGGGCACGAGTGCCTTTCCTCCAATACCAAAACCACAAAATACGAGCATGTACTTCCTCAACTGGCTGCCATTGAAGACAGCAGTGATATCCAGGGACTGCTTGTTCTTTTAAATACTGTTGGCGGTGACGTGGAAGCCGGCCTTGCCATCGCAGAGATGATCGCATCGATCGACAAGCCGACTGTTTCGTTGGTTCTTGGAGGCAGCCATTCGATCGGTGTGCCGATCGCTGTTTCCACGGATTATTCTTTTATCGTACCAACTGGAACCATGGTTATCCATCCGGTCCGCATGAACGGAACGATCATCGGGGCACCGCAGACTTATGATTATTTCAAGCAGATGCAGAATCGCATTTTAGGCTTTATTTCCGGGCATTGCGATGCAAAAAGGGAACGCCTCGAAGAACTGATGCTCGATACCGGTATGCTGACCAAAGACCTCGGAACCATTCTCGTCGGAGAACAGGCCGTCAAAGAAGGGATCATCAATCAGATCGGCGGGATTCACGAAGCGATCACAAAGCTGCATGAAATGATCAGGCAGAGCCACCAGGAAGCATAAAAAGCAAAATATCATTCGGGCTGAAGCAGATGTACTCTGATCAGCTCCTCTCTTTGCTGTACTGTTCAAAGATCTCGCGGACGTGACCATAAACGCGTCCGCCTTTTGAACTCTGAAATGCCTTTACAAGCTGATTGTTCAGCTCTGTTTTATTCTGGCTTCCGGAGATCGCACGGTAGACAACAGAATAGCTGCTCGGTGCAAGCTTATCTGATTTGACTGCCATCCGCACTTTTTTCCGCCATGCTTCCGGAAGATCCGGAGATGCAGAAGTCTTTGTTTTCCTTCCGGATGCGGCCGGCTTGACAGGTGCTGCTGATGCTGATACGACCGGTGTGTTCTGTGCTGAAGCGGCATCTGCCTTTTGCTTTCTGATGACCATCTGCGGCGGGATATTTGCCGGAAGAGAAAGAGGAGGCGGAGGCAGGATGGATTTCTGACGGATAATGTCAATGCTTTTGGCACTCCAGAAATCAATCACGCTGTCATATCCTGTGTCGTTCGTAATAATATAAATATGCTTCGGCTTATCCTTTCCGATCAGGAAACCAAGATAGGTAGAGAGCTGAAAATCCAGGTAATTTTTCCCGGTCTTTAAAATTTTGATATATTCAAAATGAGCCGGAGACTGGGAAAGCTCAATATGACGTTCAAAAGATATATTTTTCGTATGCTGACTGTAAAAAACGATTACCGTATCATCTGCAGTCAGTTCTTTTACGCCCAGAAATCCGGTATCTGTGACGTTCTCATAATCAATCAGATATAAATTCATAGTAATGTTTGCCTTTCAAAAATGTTTTGTGACGATTTGGTCTTTGTTTCTCTTATTGTAAAAAAGAAAGCGAAAACTGTCAAGCGATATGGATGCGGTTTGGCATCAGTCTTGAAAAAATGGGAAAAGAAATAATTTTGCAAAAAAACAGTTGACGTAAATTCTAAGACATGCTATGATATAGCAGATGCCGCATAAAGAGGTTTAAATGTCATGCCGAAAGGATGGCTGCCATATTTAGCGAGTAATGATAATAGGAGGTGCCATATGTACGCAATTATTGCAACAGGTGGTAAACAGTACAAAGTAGCTGAGGGCGATATCATTAACGTAGAAAAACTTGGTGCAGAAGCTGGTGAGACAGTAACTTTCGAAAATGTTCTTGCAGTTAGCAATGACGGACTGAAAGTTGGTGCAGATGTAGCTGGTGCAACAGTAACTGCAAGTGTTGTTAAAAATGCAAAAGCAAAAAAAGTTATTGTTTACAAGTACAAGAGAAAGACCGGATATCATAAAAAGAACGGTCACAGACAGCAGTACACTCAGGTTAAGATTGAAAAAATTAACGGTTAATCCAGATGATTACAGTTACAATCCATAGATCAAAAGACAGTTTTACTGGTTTTAAAGTAATCGGACATGCCGGATATGCAGAAGAAGGTTATGATATTGTATGCGCAGCGGTATCTGTGCTTGTTGTAAATGCTGTAAATTCAATTGAGACTTTTACAGATGATAAGTTTGCAGCCCGTGAAGATGACGGTATCGTAGAGTTGCTTCTGGAAGGCAGAGTATCCGATAAGACCACACTTCTGCTTGATTCTATGATTCTTGGTTTGAGAGATATTCAGACACAATACGGTAATGAATTTATACGATTGAAAATCGAGGAGGTGTAGACCATGTTGAAGATGAACCTTCAGGTATTCGCTCATAAAAAAGGTGTTGGTTCTACAAAGAACGGACGTGACTCCGAGTCTAAAAGACTGGGTGCAAAAAGAGCTGACGGACAGTTTGTAAAGGCTGGAAATATTCTTTACAGACAGCGTGGAACAAAGATTCACCCGGGCGTTAATGTTGGACGCGGCGGCGACGATACCCTGTTTGCTTTAGTGGACGGTGTTGTACGTTTTGAGAGAAAAGGCCGTGACAAAAAGCAGGTTTCAATTGTTCCTGTAGAGGCAAAATAATAAGTGGAACATATGGCTTCAAATCGTGTACGGTTTGAAGCCATTTTTGATATAAAGGAGTATATATGTTTGCAGACAGAGCAAAAATATTTATCCGTTCCGGTAAAGGCGGAGATGGTCATGTAAGCTTTCGAAGAGAGCTTTTTGTGCCAAACGGCGGTCCGGACGGCGGAGATGGCGGCAAAGGCGGAGATATTATTTTTGAGGTTGATGAAGGACTGAATACACTCAACGATTACCGCCACAAGGCAAAATACTGTGCACAGCCGGGGGAAGAAGGCGGAAAGAAACGCTGCCATGGAAAAAATGGTACAGATCTTATATTAAAAGTTCCGGAAGGAACACTGATCAAAGATGCAGAATCCGGAAAAGTGATCGCAGATATGTCCGGTGAAAACAGACGGCAGATCGTTCTGAAAGGCGGACGCGGCGGCAAAGGCAATATGAATTATGCAACTGCGACCATGCAGGTTCCCAAATATGCACAGCCTGGCCAGAGTGCGAAAGAACTTTGGGTACAGCTTGAATTAAAAGTAATTGCAGATGTCGGGTTGGTAGGATTCCCAAACGTTGGAAAATCAACCTTCCTGTCCCGTGTAACAAATGCAAGACCTAAGATTGCCAACTACCACTTTACAACACTGAATCCTAATCTGGGTGTTGTAGATCTGGAAGGCGGAAAAGGATTTGTCATTGCGGATATTCCTGGGCTGATTGAGGGCGCCTCCGAAGGTGTCGGACTCGGTCATGAGTTTTTGCGCCATATTGAACGTACCAAAGTTATCATCCATGTAGTGGATGCTGCTTCTACAGAAGGCCGTGATCCGGTTGATGATATTTACAAAATCAACGAAGAACTCAAGGCTTATAATCCAAGAATGGCGACACTGCCGCAGGTGATCGCTGCCAATAAAACTGATGTTATTTATTCGGAGGATGAAGATCCGGTAGAACGTATTCGTGCAGAGTTTGAACCGCAGGGGATAAAAGTATTTTCCATTTCTGCCGTAAGCGGAAAGGGATTAAAGGAGCTTTTATACTATGTGCGGGAACTTCTGGATATGCTTCCAAAAGAGGCGGTTGTATTTGAGCAGGAATATGATCCGAATGAATACAATCCAAATGACAACCTTCCATATACGGTTGAGAAATCTGAAGAAGAGGAAAATACCTATGTGGTAGAGGGACCAAAGATTGAGCGTATGCTTGGATATACCAATCTCGATTCCGAAAAAGGATTTCAGTTTTTCCAGAATTTTCTCAAAACGACAGGTATTCTTGATGAACTGGAAGCTGCAGGTATTCAGGAAGGTGATACTGTCCGTATGTACGGCTTAAAATTTGATTACTATAAATAAAGCATTTTATATAATAAGTGAGGAATTTAATTATGACAAGTAAGCAGCGTGCTTATTTAAAAAGTCTGGCTATGACCATGGATCCAATCTTTCAGATTGGTAAGGGAAGCCTGACACCGGAAAACACAAGTGCAATCACAGAAGCACTGGAAGTACGTGAACTGATCAAAATCAACGTATTGCAGAACTGTATGGATGACCCGAAGGAAATTGCAAGAACACTTGCAGAGCGTACACGTTCACAGGTTGTGCAGGTAATCGGGAAAAAGATCGTTCTGTATAAAGAAGGAAAAGATGATAAAAAGAAGATTGTTCTTCCACGTTGACGGGAGGGATTTTCTTGCAGGATAAGAAAAAAAAGATAGGCATTATGGGAGGCACTTTTGACCCGATCCATGTCGGTCATCTGATCCTTGCAGAAAATGCCTGGCACCAATTTGGATTAGAGAAAATTTTGTTTATGCCATCTGCAAATCCGCCGCATAAATTAAACCGAAAGGGACGAGCCTGTATTGAGGAACGTGTAGATATGGTACAAAGAGCCATATCTGGCAATCCTCATTTTGAGCTTTCTCTGGAGGAAGCATTTCGGAAAGAATACTGCTATACCAGTGAGACGCTGCGGAGAATGAAAAAAGAACATCCGGATACGGAATATTATTTTATTATGGGTGCAGATTCTCTGTTTGCCTTTGAAAGCTGGCATGAACCACAAAAAATATGTCAGAACTGTATTTTAGCTGTGGCAGTGCGCGATCATGTAGAGGAAGAAACTTTTCGTGAACAAATTCATTATCTTGCCGAAAAATATCATGCCAGAATCCTGGTACTTGCCACACCGAATATTGATATTTCCTCACATCAGATCCGAATGTGGATTAAAACGAAAGGCATGTCACTGCGGTATTATGTACCGGATGATGTTATTTCATATATTGAGGAAAAGAACTTGTACAGTGAGTGTGAAAAATGACGAATAAATACGATTTGATAAAGATGCAGGAAAGACTGCAGAAAAAATTGACAGCGGATCGTTATCAACATACGCTGGGTGTTATGTATACCTGTGCTTCTCTTGCGATGCGTTATCATTGTGACCTGGAAAAGGCGATGGTGGCAGGCTTGCTTCATGATTGCGCAAAATGTATAGCAAATGATAAAAAAATAAGTATCTGTGAGAAAAATGGAATTGCCATTACAGAAGCAGAGCGTGAAAATCCCCATCTGCTGCATGCAAAAGCCGGCGCATTTCTTGCAAAAACGAAATATGGTGTGGCAGACCCGGAGATTTTAAATGCAATCCGATATCATACAACCGGAAAAGCGGATATGACTTTGCTGGAAAAAATCACGTATCTTGCAGATTATATCGAACCCTGGAGAGCAAAAGCTCCTAATCTGGAAGAAATACGAAAAGATGCCTTTTGTAATCTTGACCGCACTCTGTATAAAGTTTTTCGTGATACATTGCAGTATCTCCGGAGTATCCAGGCATCCGTAGATCCGACAACACAGAAGGCCTATGAATATTATAGCAATGTCTATCAGAAGAATATAAAATGATGCCAGGGTGCTATGTGCCAGTGGCACATGTTTAGCACCGACCGAAGCGGAGCGTAGAAAGGATTGTGGGAGTGCAACGCACAGAACAATCCGTAGGCATCATAGTTGGGGACTTTTGACACCCACATCATAAAATAAAGTTTGCATAATAAAGTTATGTAAACAAAAAACGAAAGGAGTATACAGTATGGAAGCAAAAGAACTTGCAAAGAAAATTTTTGATGCACTCGAAGATAAAAAAGGAGAAGATATCAAAATTATCAATATATCAGAAGTAACAGTTCTTGCAGATTATTTTATCATTGCCAGCGGAACAAACCGAAATCAGGTACAGGCAATGGCAGATAATGTAGAAGAAGTCCTTGCAAAAGAAGGTGCAGAACCAAAACAGATTGAAGGATATCAGAGTGGAAACTGGATTCTTCTGGATTATCAGGATGTAATTGTTCATATTTTTGATCAGGAAAACAGACTCTTCTATGATCTGGAACGTATCTGGAGAGATGGAAAGAACATCAGCCTGGAAGAACTGTAAAGATCAGGTGTACAGAAGTAACTAGCATTTTTCTATAATTTGTAAAAACAATTATTCTGTAGCAAACCAACCAACAAAACGAAGCGTATTACTGGCAAAACCGGTGATACGCTTTTTTAATGGAGGCAAAATGAAAAAATTTAAAGCTAAAATCTACCTAAAAAACAAAAAAGAATTAAATGAATACCTAAAAAATCTCGTAAAAATAAAGAAAAACCCTACTTTAGAAGATGTGAAATTTTCATTTAAGTGGGGAACAATCCCTTGTGACCAATAACTACCATTTGGAAATATCAGGGGAAAAAGAAGATGTGGAGGAAATATAATTATAAATAACGAAATACCTAAAACAATTCCGGTCGCAGACTATGCCGGATATATTATGAAAAATTTTAAACCGAATGTCATAAAATTCAAAAAGCCTGAATCGGAATGGACAGAAGAAGAACATACAGAATATACAAAATGGGTTCTTAAACTGTCTATGGCACATAGATTCAAGCAACAAATACAGGAGAATAAACCCTTAACAAATAGGGACAAAAGGATTATAGAGCGTTTTAGAAGTGGCGCAGATTTCTTTGGCGAAAAAATATGTGGCAGAGAAACATCAAGACTATTCGAACAACCATATACTTTTGATCTATTTGATGAGTGGCAGGAAAAGCACTTTAAAGAACACCCGGAAGACAAAGATAAAACAATCGAAGAGTTATTTGACATACGGCTTTCTGAACAGAAGCTATATCATTACAAAGAAGTAAACGGCAAATATTATGGTGCAGAAATCCCAAAAGAAATACATTACACAGAATATTTCCGATATCTATATTTCAATGTAAAGTATGAATTTAGTGAGAAAACATATTACAGATCTATCCCATATACAGACAAGGATAAGCAAGAAAGTATATGGGATAGGGAACGCTGCTTCGTTGCACAAGAGATCAGTGAATGGAGAGTGGACGAACTAGAAGATTGGCAGCGAGATCTTATCGAAAAAATAAGAGTCGGTGTTGAGCTGAAAGACGATGATATTGTTAAAGCAATGGGTTATTAAAATCTAAATGATGGTTCTCATAAAACATCTTTAGGCGAATTATGGCTTCTCGTTCTTTGCGAAGTTTAGCAAGAGATTCTTCATCAGATGAAACAAGAGCCTCTTTAATCGAGGAATTCAACAATTTATGATAGCAACAACAAGTTCCAAACTAAATAAAATTCGGGTTTTATTTAGACTACTAATCGTCTGAAACAAGCAAATATTGCTTAAAACAGAGGATAACGATTTTTACGAAAAACAGAAAAATCATGTTTGCGAAAGGATATCAGGAAATAAAAAAAGAGATAAGAGCATAAACCGGAAGTAAAAAATACAGATGGGAGTATGCTCTTATTTTTAACTGGATATTTATCAGGAAAAGAATCGGAATACACCAATCACCTTTCCTAAAATATGGAGCTGTGTTTCCTGAACCAGAATCGGATCCATAGTATCATTTTCCGGCTGAAGACGAATATATCCATCTTCACGATAAAAAGTCTTTACAGTGGCAGAATCATCAATCAATGCTACAATCATTTCTCCATTTTCAGCGTTATTTTGCTGTTGTACCAGAATATGGTCTCCCGGAAGTACACCGGCATTTATCATGCTTTCACCCTGGACTTCTAACAGAAAAGTCTGGGCATTTGGAAGGTATTCGGAAGGGATCGGAAAGTAAGATTCGATATTTTCCACTGCAAGAAGCGGAGAACCGGCTGCAATTTTACCTACAATCGGAACGTTGACCATTTCTTTTCGTAAAAGCTGAAAACTGTCATCCAGGATTTCAATTGCACGTGGCTTAGTCGGATCGCGGCGGATGTAGCCTTTTCTTTCAAGTGTCTCCAGGTGAGAGTGGACAGAAGAAGTAGATTTTAAATGTACGGCTTCGCAGATTTCGCGTACTGCAGGCGGAAAACCACGTTTTAAAATTTCAGACTTTATGTATTCCAAAATTTCTTTTTGTTTTTCTGTAATGTTTTGCTGAGACATGTATGCACCTCCAATTTGGTAATAGTATGATGTGGGTGTCAAAAGCCCCCAACTATGATGCCTGCGGATTGTTCCTCATGTGGATTTAGACCTTTTGACTCTGTCATCATATGTATCATATCATAGAATATCGGAAAAAGCAAACAAATATTCGCGAAAATATGTTCTTTTTTGACCGTCAAAACAGATTATGTTATACTGGGAATATCAGATCTGAAGGGACAGATAACAGGTGAAGCAGATATGGATCTTTCAGATACATAAAAAAGAAAGGAAATGCATTGTATATGAGACAGGAAAAATTTAAGATGGAACGTCCAAATCTGGTACAGATTGGCGATTATGTGGAAATAACGGAAATTCAGACCAATATGAACTTCAGTTATATTATTGAGCCAGCCGTTGCAATGTCCGGATGTTTTAAAAATGCAGACCGTATCAAAGCCAGAGAAGGCGTTATCGTAAATATTGAACATACGCCGCGTGGATTTATGGTAACAGCAGAGTTTGAAGAATAAAACACAGAAAAAGAAACATAAAGCAGACAGGCAACAAAATGCATCAAAATCATGAAAAAAACCGAAAAAGGTTCGGGAAATCAGAAATCTACGCAGATCTATTTGAAAAACATGTGTTTGTCGTATAGATTGATACCTTACTATTTCGACACCACATACAGATTTTTGATTGATTTTTCGGATTCCGTTTTTTATTATTATCATCCCGCTTTTATGCTCATATCTGGGCAGATCAAAAAATAAATTTCAGAAAGAAGGTGCTTGATATGGCTTCCACAGTTACTTATCATGAACAGACAGATATGGAAAATATCCGCAAATTGCGTGAAGTTTTAAAAACACTTCCAGCATTTGCAAAGGATTATTTTCGTGCTATTGAACCAACTACTTCCACAAAAACCCGCATTTCTTATGCTTATGATATTCGTATTTTTTTTCAGTTTCTTCTCTCACAAAATCCTGTTTTATCTAAAACAAATATTACAGATATCAATGTTTCTGTTTTAGATCAGCTGCAACCGGTCGATATCGAGGAATACATGGAATACCTAAAGCTTTACGATCACCCAGATGACCAGACAGCGATTACGAATGGGGAACGTGGATTAAAAAGAAAAATGTCTTCTCTCCGAAGTTTTTATTCTTATTATTATAAAAGACAGGCAATTCAAACAAATCCAACTCTGCTGGTGGATATGCCAAAAATTCATGACAAAACAATTATCCGGCTGGATGCAGGAGAAACGGCTGCACTTCTTGACTACATAGAACATTGCGGTGATCAGTTAAGCGGTCAGCGTAAGGCTTATTATGAAAAGACAAAAGTACGTGATCTTGCGATTGTTACTCTCCTGCTTGGAACTGGGATACGTGTATCGGAATGTGTCGGACTGGACATAGATGATATTGACTTTCGTAACAATGGAATTCGCCTTGTACGCAAAGGGGGATCTGAGATGGTAGTCTATTTCGGTGAGGAGGTGGAAAAAGCCTTAAAAAGCTATTTAGAGGCAAGAAAAGCAATCGTACCGGTTGCCGGCCATGAGAATGCACTTTTCTATTCGACGCAGCGAAAACGGATCGGTGTCCAGGCAGTAGAAAATCTTGTAAAAAAATATGCCAAAGCAATCACTACGACAAAAAAGATTACCCCTCACAAGCTGCGCAGTACCTATGGAACAGCTCTTTATCAGGAAACAGGTGATATTTATCTGGTTGCGGATGTCTTGGGGCATAAAGATGTCAATACTACGAAGAAGCATTATGCAGCAATGGACGATGCGAGAAGACGAAAAGCGGCTGCTGCTGTGCATTTGCGTGAAGACTGAACTTTTTATGGCATTTCTAAAAGAAAAACTCTGCAGGGGATATTTTATATATCCCCTGCAGAGTTTTGTACTTTATCTTCTATGCATTTATGCGGAATTTTATACAAGTTTCTTTCCAGTCAGCATTTCGTAGCCCTGCAGATATTTTTCAATGGTTTTATCTACGATCTCCTGAGGAAGTGTCCAGTCGTTATCCGGATTCTGCTTTAACCAGTCACGGGCAAACTGTTTGTCAAAGGATGGCTGTCCATGTCCTGCCTCATATCCGTCTGCAGGCCAGAAACGGGAACTGTCCGGAGTCAGCATTTCATCGCCAATGGTAATGATTCCATTTTCATCCAGTCCAAACTCAAACTTGGTATCTGCAATGATGATACCCTTTTCCAATGCATATTCTGCACATTTCTTATATAATGCAATAGTATAATCGCGAAGCTTTTCAGCATATTCTTTTCCTTTTCCAGGATAATATTTTTCCAGATGTTCAATACTCTGTTCGAAGGAGATGTTTTCATCGTGATCGCCGATCTCGGCTTTTGTGGATGGTGTATAAATCGGTTCCGGCAGTTTGTCAGATTCTTCTAATCCTTCTGGCAATTCAATGCCACATACTTTTCCGGTTTTTTTGTAACTTTCCCATCCGCTTCCGGTAATGTAACCGCGTACGATACATTCCAGCGGAAGCATATTAAGTTTTCGGCACATCATACTGTTTCCATCGAATTTCTCCTGCTGGAAATATTCCGGCATATCTTTTACATCGGTAGATATCATATGATTTGGCAAAATATCTTCTGTCATTTCAAACCAGAACTTTGACATCTGTGTGAGTACGGTACCCTTTTTTGATACAACATTGTTAAGGATAACATCAAAGCAACTGATACGATCCGTAGCTACCATGATCAGACTGTTTCCGTTGTCGTAAATCTCGCGTACTTTACCTTCTTTGATCGGTTTCATTTCCTGCATAATACAATACCTCACCACTTCTTAATCATAATTTTTGTTTGTAGAAATATTTCGCTACAACCGTACCACTTTTTACACCAGATTGTCAAGAGTCAATTAAAAAGAACAGTCAGTTCAAAAGATAACTTCTAAAAGCTCATGTATAAAGATTTCAGAAATTGATAAAATGTAAAGAGACAGTTTGCCTGTCATTTTATGATAAAAAGGTATTTTAACATGAAGCGAGGAAGGGTTATGTTAGATCTGTATATTATGGGAGAACGTATCCGAAAAGCCAGAGAAGATCTTGGATATACCAGAGAACAGTTTTCCGAGCGGGCAAATATTACACCGCGTTTTTGCTATGATATTGAAGCTGGAAAGAAAGGTGTATCAATTGATACGTTCAAAAATATTTGTGAAGCGTTAAATTTATCGGCAGATCATCTTCTGGATTTAAAACCTATGGATCCGGAAGTATATGATTATACGATTTTTCATGCACTGATGGAAGAATGTCCAGATGCATACAGAGAAAGTTTATATCGTCTGATGCGGTTTTATATCCAATCTATTTCAGAAGCGAAGGAAAAAGAAGATTCTTGATACAGCGTACTGTATTTGGAATCTTCTTTTGTATGTTCATGAGCAGTTATCGCATAAGTTCGCTGGAGTCCAGAATGATGGTAAATGGACCGTCATTCAGAAGTTCGACTTTCATATCTGCCCCAAAACTGCCGGTCTCTACCACGGGGAGCTGTTTTTTGCATTCGGCAATGATATATTCATACAGTTCATTGGCTTTTTGAGGATTTCCGGCCTCAATAAAGCTGGGACGATTGCCTTTCCTGCAGTTCGCATAGAGTGTAAACTGAGAAATCAGAAGCACTTCTCCGTTTACATCCTTTAATGCCAGATTGGTTTTTCCATCCATATCTTCAAAGATACGTAAACCACACATTTTGCGTATCAGAAGATCCGCTTCCTTTCTGGTATCCTCGCTTCCGATTCCAATCAGCACCAGAAATCCCCTGTTGATTTTGCCGATCATATTATTGTCTACAGTAACACTTGCATGTGAAACACGTTGAATTACAAATTTCATAAGAATTCTATTTTCCTTGTATTTTTTCTTTTAATGCAATAAAATCTTTAATCAGTTCGACCGTTCCGTCAATGCCGCAGATACCGCTGTCTATGCACATGTTATAGCTGGATCCATCACCCCATTTTTTGTCTGAATAATAATTGTAATAGCTGGCGCGTTTTTTATCCGTTTTGATGATACGGTCTTTTGCCTTGGCATCTGTCAAAGCATATTTTCTGGCGATTCGTCGGATACGGACATCCATATCGGCATGCACAAATATGCTGATGCAGTTTTCGTAATCTGCAAGTGCATAATCTGCACAGCGTCCGATCATAATACACGGACCTTCTTTGGCAATTTGTTTGATTGCATTGAACTGTGCGAGGAAAACCTTGTAGTTCAGCGGCATTTCCGAATAGCCGGAGGAAGCACCGTTTAAAGAATAAGTATCCATGACAAGAGAATACAGAAAACTGTTGGTAGGTTTCTCATCATGTGTCTCAAATAATTCTTCGCAGAGCCCACTTTCTTTTGCTGCTCTCGCAAGCATTTCTTTATCGTACAGCTTAATTCCAAGATCTTTTGCAACTTTATATCCGATCTCACGTCCGGCACTTCCAAATTGTCTTCCTATTGTAATGATTGTATTTGTTTTTTCCATATCCATCACGCTCCTTTTTTATACCTGCGTATACAAGAGAAGCTGAAGATAACAGGTTCTCTGTATATCTGTTATTATACAATAATTCAAGTGGAATGTATATAATTTTTAGATAATTTATGCTTTTTTTCTAAGTATATCGAGAAGATTGTTAAAATACTCTGGAATTGGCGCATCTACTTCAATATATTCACCGGAGCGCGGATGAATGAAACCAAGCGTTTTTGCATGAAGTGTCTGACCGGTAAGTCCTGGAAATGGACATTTTTTCGGTCCGTACACCTGATCCCCTAACAGTGGATGTCCGATACTGGACATATGCACGCGGATTTGATGTGTACGTCCGGTCTCCAGCTTACATTGGATATAAGTATAATTGCCGAAACGTTCCAGTACTTTATAATGCGTTACTGCATGCCTGCTTTGCTTTGCATGCGTACTCATTTTTTTCCGGTCAATGGGATGTCTGCCGATCGGAGCATTTACGGTGCCTTCGTCTTCTTTTATATTGCTGTGTACAATTGCAATATAAATCCGGTGGATTGAATGTTCTTTAAGCTGTTCAGACAGGTTCTGGTGTGCCAGATCGTTTTTACAGACGATCAGAGAGCCTGTCGTATCCATATCGATACGATGGACAATACCAGGCCTTAAATCACCATTGATTCCGGACAACTGATCTTTGCAATGATACAACAATGCGTTTACCAGCGTACCTGTATAATGGCCTGGAGCC
>URUU01000023.1 GCA_900551235.1 uncultured Lachnospiraceae bacterium | reverse complement strand
CTGCCAATGTGAGGTAGCGAGAGCGTGCCTTCGGGGAATTCGTTCATTTGCACATACTCTGCTGTTCTTTCGCTGACAGCATCCTGTCAAAACACCCGGCATTTCTATTACTTACACCTGCCAGGAAATCAGCGACAACTTTTTATTTAAGATTATGAAAGTCAATATACAGGTCTTCGTAAATCCCGGCTTTGACTGTATCGGCAAAAGTATATTGTTCGGAATCGCTGGTGTCAAAATTGTAAACCAGAATCAGATTTTTTCCTGGATCCACAATCCAGTATTCACGAACACCTGCAGTGCGATATTTGAAAAGTTTGGTGAAATAGTCCATTTTCCGACTGCCGGGTGAAACAATTTCAATGATCCAGTCTGGAGCACCGGTGCAGCCTTTTTCTGAGAGTTTTTCTGTGTCACAGATAACGCTGATATCCGGCTCTACATAATTTTGGTTATCTTCATTCAGAAATACTGCAAATGGAGCAATATCAACCTCACAGATTCCTTTTTTTGAATCGATATAATCGGCAATGGTACGACTGATTGAAAAAAGAAGTTTCTGATGAGTTCTGGTTGGCAGTGTCATGTAGTAAATCTGACCATCGATCAGCTCAGCTCGGGTTTCTTCCGGTAAATGATAAATATCTTCGGTAGTGTAATATTCATGCTGTGGCAATGGCATCCTAACACATCCTTTCCTGGAAATCTTATTGTGATTTGCTGATGCTATTTTTTCTTATATGGTTATACCTAAGCTTGTTTGCAGATGAGAAGATTACCAAATCATGATCTGGCAAAAGAAATGATAAAAATATTATAAAAGAAAAAGAAGAGAAAATCAAGGCGCCCCCCCTTGGGAGGCAGAAAACAACCCCCCGGGAGGCTTGTATGAAGTATACAAAATCAATATAATGATGTTAGTGTTAAAAGTCTAAATTGCGATTGTGCCTGCATAAAGCAGCACTTCGTATACAGTTATGGCTTATTATAGAATGTACAGGCATTATTTATTCGATACATACAAGGGGGTATTCCTTATGGAGAACAAAAAACTTCTGGAGGAGATCAGAAGTTACTGGAACAACCGTGCGGATGGTTATTCCAGAGTAAATCAGGAAGAGCTGAACAGCGAACAGAAAGAAAAATGGAAAGAGGTGCTGCTGGAGCAGCTGCCGAAAAAGGAAAAAGATCAGGTGCAGATTCTGGATATCGGAACGGGACCTGGATTTTTTGCGATCCTTCTGGCAGAAGAAGGATATCAGGTAACAGCGGTAGATTATACGGAGCAGATGCTGCAGGAAGCGAAATCCAATGCGGCGGATCTGGCGGATCAGATCAGTTTTAAGAAAATGGATGCTCAGAATCTGGAATTTCCAAAGGAAACGTTTGATTATATCGTGACGAGAAATGTAACCTGGAATCTGGAGCATCCGAAACGTGCCTACAGGGAGTGGCATCGGGTGCTGAAACCGGGCGGGAAGATCCTGAATTTTGATGCGAACTGGTATGCATATCTTTATGATGACAAGTTAAAGCTCGGATATGAGCAGGACAGACAGCGTGCAAAAGAGGAACAGGTAGAGGATTATTATGAAGGAACGGACATCGCGTGGATGGAGAACATTGCAAAGCAAGTTCCGTTAAGTCCGCTGAAACGTCCGAAATGGGATCTGGATGTACTTGAGGATATCGGGTTGGACTGCTGGGCAGATGAGACGATCGGAGAGCGGGTGCTCAGCGATGCAGAGAAGATCAATTACCAGTCTACGCCGGTATTTATGGTCTGTGCGGTAAAATAATCACCGCACACCCCATACAAGGAACATCGGAGCGTCTTTCAGGTCATGTTCTTTTAAGATATTCTGACCGATCGAAAGGTCGTATCCGGATCTGGAAAAGCCAATTTTTTTCAGAAATTGTTTATCCCAGTACGGACGTTGTTTCCGGCTCATCGGCATGGAAAGAGTGATGGATGCATTTTCCTGTTCCAGTTCCGGGGTAATACCACAGTGACCATACACTTCAGTATCGGATATATGAGAAGCGGAAGTATTTTGATTTCGGATGTTAGATGCATAGTCAGCATCAAAATTCAGCAGGATGCCGCCCTTTTTCAGCACACGCATCCATTCTCTGTATGCAGCTTCCGGATCCGGCAGCGTCCAGGTCAGGTTGCGTGTGATGACAACGTCAAAAGACTGATCCAAGAACGCAAGCTTCTGGGCATCCATTTGTTCAAACGTGGGATGAACCTGATAGAATGCAGCGTTATCACGGGCTTCCTTCAGCATGGCATCGGTGAGGTCGATCCCGGTCACCTGATGTCCGGTCTGAGAAAGCAGGATGGCAAAATATCCGGTTCCGGTACCGACATCCAGGATCTGCAGCACTTTGCCTTCTGGAAGAAAATGAACGATTTCTTCTCTCCAGCGTTCGGAAATGCTGCTGTTTAATTCATTTTTTCGCACGATATTGAAGTTGTGTGCCCGTTTTGTCCAGTAACTTTGGACACGTGATTCTATATTATTCATGTTTGAGGTATCCATATTCAAGCTTCCTTTCATTATTTTATCAGGTAGTATCCTATCATAAAAATAAAAAAGAAAGAAGCCTGCGGGGGGGATACAATAACAGTGCGGTTTGTATTTCGTTATAAAAGTTTGAGTGTTCCAGGTGCGAGTGTGACAACTCAAGCGGTGACAATTGTATACAGGATGGTAATGTAATGAGAAAATATATTATACAACGATTTTTGCAGTTGATCCCTATTCTCATAGGGATTACTTTTTTGTCTTTTGCCATGATGCGGGTGGCGGGAAGCGATGCTGTCACGGAGATGTATGAAAACCGCGGCACGGCGGTGTCGCAGGAGATCATTGATGCAAAGAAAGCAGAACTTGGCCTGGATCAGCCGTTTCTGGTTCAGTATGTAAGCTGGCTGAATGGATTTTTGCATGGTGATATGGGGACAAGCTATGTGTCCGGGAAAGAGGTGTTTGATGAATTTATTTCAAAACTTCCGGCAACGCTGCTGCTTACGGTCATGTCGATTTTGGCAACGGTTGTGATCTCCATCCCGCTTGGCGTTCTGGCTGCAGTCTGTCAGGATAAATGGGTGGATCTGCTTTTGCGGTTTTTCAGCTTTATCGGCAATGCGATGCCGAATTTTTTTGTGGCGATGCTTCTGATGCAGCTGCTGTCGATCAAACTGAATCTTCTGCCGGTCATCGCAGGCGGTGTAAATATCAGAAGTGTACTGATGCCGATGCTGACGCTGGCAATTTCCATGTCTGCAAAGTATATGCGGCAGGTTCGTGCGGCCGTTCTGGAGGAGCTGAACAAAGATTATGTTCAGGGAGCCAGGGCGAGAGGTATCAGGGAGAGCGTAATCTTATGGAAAAACGTCATAAAATCAGCCATGCTTACGATCATTACATTGCTTGCATTATCCATTGGAAGTTTGCTTGGCGGTACGGCGATCATTGAGAGTATTTTTATGTGGGATGGGGTCGGAAAGCTGGCAGTGGATGCGATCACGACACGCGATTACCCGGTGATTCAGGCATATGTCGTATGGATGGCACTGATCTATGTCATAGTCAATCTGATCACGGATCTCTTATACCACTGCCTGGATCCGAGAATCCGTCTGGGGGTGAATTAAAATGGATAAATTAGCACAAAGAAAACCGAAGAAGCAGAAAAATCATCTGAAAAAGCGATTTTTTATTTTTGCCACGCTGGCACTGATTCTTGTTGTCGGTTCTTATTTCAGCGAACGCTTATGCCCATATGATCCTTATGAGCAGAATCTTAGTATCGCAAGAGCAAGTCCGTCACTGGAACATCCGTTCGGAACAGATCGTTATGGGAGGGATATGTTATCCAGAGTCATTGTCGGAAGCAAGACCAGTATCTATTCGACTTTGCTTCTGGTTGTCGGGATCACGGTGATCGGAACAATCGTCGGGATCATTTGTGGATGGAACGGAAAGAAACTGGATACGATTCTGATGCGGATATCCGACATTTTCCTTGCATTTCCCGGTCTGGTTTTTGCCCTGGCAGTTGCAGCCGTGATGGGAGGCGGCGTACAGAATGCGGTTATAGCCCTTGGGGCGATCAGCTGGCCGAAATATGCAAGGATTGCCAGAAGTCAGACATTGGCACAGAAAGAAAGCCTCTATATGCGGGCGGCAATCTTATCTGGATGCAGTACAGGAAAACTGATTTTGAAACATATTCTGCCGAATATCACAGGATCGATTCTTGTGACTGCCATGCTGGATATCGGAACGATGATGATGGAGCTTGCAGGCCTGTCGTTTCTGGGACTTGGTGCAAAACCGCCGGTTGCGGAGTGGGGAAGCATGATGAGTGATACCAGAAATCTGCTGACGACACATCCTTGGGTAACCTTTGCACCGGGAATTGCCATTTTTCTTTCGGTCATGGTTTTCAACCTGCTTGGCGATACGGTAAGGGATCTGTTGGATCCAAGAAATGAGAGGTAGATATGTCAGGAATCATTTGCTATGAAAACGTCGATATCTGTTACAATGGCAGTCCGGTAATCAAAAAGGTCAGCTTTTCGGCAGAAAAAGGTGAAATCTTAGGGATCGCAGGGGAGAGCGGAAGCGGCAAATCCACATTGATTAAGGCAGCAATCGGATTGCTTGGAAAGAATGGAAGTGTCACAGGCGGAAAGATCTGGTACGAAGAAAAAAATCTTCTGGATTTAAATGCAAAAGAACTACGTAAAATCTGCGGGAGCGAAATTGGCATGATCTTCCAGAATGCCGGAAGTTCTTTCTGCCCGATCCGAACCGTTGGGGATCAGCTGCTGGAAGAAATGAAAGAGCACCGAAAAATAAAAAAAGCCGAATTTGAGGATGAAGCAGTGGAAATGCTTGCAAAATTCGGATTTCAGGATCCAAAAAGAATCCTGAAAAGTTATCCGTTTGAGCTGTCGGGTGGCATGCAGCAGCGTGTCGGCGTTGCGGCAGCGATGCTCTTAAAACCGAAGATCCTGCTTGCGGATGAGCCGACTTCGGCACTGGATGTTTCGATTCAGAAACAGGTCGTAGAGCAGATGAAAATGATCCGAGAACAGTATGGGACAACGATCCTTATCGTTACGCACAACATCGGAGTGATCCGTGCGATGGCGGACTCCATGCTGGTTCTGAAAGATGGAAAAATGGAAGAATACGGAAAGACGCAGGAGGTACTGAGTCATCCGCAGTCGGATTATACAAAGCGATTACTTGCAGCTATTCCTGTTCTTCGGAGGTGAAAAAATGGAGCCATTATTACAGATTTCGCATCTGACTAAAATTTTTTCGAATGGAAAAGAGGATGAATATAAGGCGGTGGATGATGTCAG
The DNA here is from genome assembly GCA_900551235.1 of uncultured Lachnospiraceae bacterium. Classification (GTDB taxonomy): domain Bacteria; phylum Bacillota; class Clostridia; order Lachnospirales; family Lachnospiraceae; genus Hominisplanchenecus. Next base: position 25,465 of record URUU01000023.1, on the reverse strand, counting down.
TTTTGAATTGTTTCCGGGAGAAAAGCTGGCGATCATCGGGGAGAGCGGAAGCGGAAAGACGACGGTTGTAAATATGATCACCAGGCTTCTTGACAGTACCGATGGAAAGATTCTGCTCGATGGAGAAGAGATCACCCACTATAAAAGAAACAAAATGAAAAACATTTACCGGAAAATGCAGATGGTTTTTCAGACGCCGACCGAAAGCTTTGATCCGAGATGCCGCCTCGGAGATGCTGTGGCAGAGAGCCTGAGAAATGCCGGTATGCCAAAGAAAGAAGCTATGGAAATTGTGAAAGAGCTTTTTAAGCAGTGCGGACTGCCGGAAAATTTTATGAAACGTTATCCACATGAAGTCAGCGGCGGACAGTGCCAGAGGGCAGCGATTGCAAGATCGATTGCAATCAAGCCCAGACTGCTGATTTTAGATGAAGCGACGTCCGCACTTGATGTCACCGTCCAGGCAGAGATTCTGCAGCTTTTAGATGCTCTGCAGGAAGAACGTCAGATGTCGTATCTGTTTATCTGCCACGATATTGCACTGGTGCAAAATTTCTGTGACCGTGTACTGGTCATGTATCAGGGAAAAATCGTAGAACAGGGAAAAACAGAAGAAGTGCTGTGTTTTCCAAAACATGAATACACACGTATGCTGCTGGACAGTGTGCTGTGATGCCGGCAGTTGTTTGTATAGCAAATATACGGATCAGATAGATGTCAGCAAAACGAATCAGAATCGAATGACAAGTTTTATATACATCCGATTGAAAAAATGCGAAAGTTATTTTGTGACGGAGCGATTTATGGTTACCATAGTATGTCAGAGACAAGTTGTATAATATCAAAAAGAAAAAGAGAAAGGAAAAACGCATGAAAAAGAACATGAAAAAAATAATGGCATTGCTTCTTACCGTGACACTCAGCCTGGGACTGTACGGCTGCGGAAGCAAGAATGACAAAACGGAAAGCGGGACAAGTACGGCAGCTGGGGAGGATACATCTGCGGCAGCCACAGACAGTTCTGAGAAAAAAACGCTGGTGATCGGAGATACGACCTTCAATCCTTCCAACGAAGAACTGGATGTCAACCCGCATAATTCTTACTCCGGATGGGCATGTATCCGCTATGGGATCGGGGAAACACTTGTAAAATATTCAGACGATATGGAGCTGGAGCCGTGGCTGGCAAAAGAGTGGGAAAATACCGATCCGCTCACCTGGAAAATCACACTGCAGGATAATGTTACGTTTTCAAGTGGCAGAGCTATGGATGCCGAGGCAGTGAAACAATGTCTGGAGCATCTGCTGGCAAACCATGACCGTGCGGCAGCCGATACAAAGATTGATTCGATGGAAGCAGACGGTCAGGTGCTTACGATCCACACATCCGAGCCAAAGCCGGCACTTTTGAATTACCTTGGAGATCCATATGGCTGTATCATCGATGTAGATGCAGGATTTGACGATGGAATCGTAGCCGGAACAGGTCCATACATTGCAACCGACTGTCAGTCCGACGATCATCTGACTCTGATGAAAAATGAAAACTACTGGAATGGAACACCGCATATTGATGAACTGACGATTAAAACGATCACCGATGGAAATACCCTTGCCAATGCATTGCTTTCAGGAGAAGTGCAGGCAGCTTATGGTATGGCATATGAAAGCTATCCTATGTTCGAAAACGATAACTTTACCTTTTCACAGATTTCCACATCCAGATGTTTCTTCCTGAAAATGAATTTCAACGAAGGTTCCGTCTGTACTGATCCGGCCGTGCGAAAAGCGATCGCCATGGGTATCGACAAAGAAGGATTTGTGGAAAATCTGCTGGAAGGAAACGGCTATCCGGCAAATGGAACCTTCCCTGCTGGTTCTGCTTTTGGTGGAGATAAAGTAACGACCGAATCCTATGATCCGGAAGGTGCCAAGAAAGTACTGGAAGAGGCAGGATGGAAAGACAGCGACGGCGATGGAATCCGTGAAAAAGACGGACAGAAGCTTCAAATCAAATGGCTTACCTATCCAAGCAGACAGGAGCTTCCGCTTCTGGCAGAATCCGCACAGGCTACGTTAAAAGACATCGGAATCGATGTGGATATCAACTGTACGGCTGACAACAACAGTGTTGTGCAGGATCCGGCAGCGTGGGATGTCTCTGCCATGGCAAATGTGCAGGCTCCGACCGGAGATCCGGAATACTGGTTTACGGTATTTGCCACTTCCGATGCAACCAAAAATCAGGGAGCCTATAAAAATGAGAAACTGGATCAGTTGGAAGAGCAGCTCAGCCGGGAGTTTGACACCGACAAACGTGCAGAACTTGCGGTTCAGATGCAGCAGACCGTTCTGGATGACAATGCCTTTGTATATTGCTCATTCCTGAAAATGAGCCAGATCTCGCGTGCAAATGTAAGCGGATATATTGCGCATGCCTGCGATTACTATCAGGTGACAGCGGATCTTGATATCAATTGAACAGAGATACAAGCGAAAGACATGTTGGAAAAAATCAGCATGTCTTTTTAAGTGGATTATTTATCAAAACTATAAAAGCAATCTTGTGCAGGCACATGTAGTTTTATATATTTTGATATTGATGATCTTATAAATATGCGTTGACAGAAACATTGTGAAATGTTACTATAAAATTCGGGGGGGGGTAAACGCAAAAATGTACACATTGCACAAAAAGGAGGAATACTGTGAAAAAGAAAGAAAAACAATGGTTGTCTCTTGCTTTGAGTGCGGCTATGGTTGTGAGCGCAGTTCCAGCAGTTGCTGCAGGAACGACGGTTCATGCGGCAGCAAATGAAGCAGCAGTTTCCATTAAAAACGGGGAAGTAACTATAGGAAATGCATACCTGGAGCGTAAGTTTACGACCACAGGTGACAAGCTGGTAACGGCAGAACTGGATAACAAAAGGGCAAATCTGACGTTTACACCGGCACAGGGCTCTGAAGAGTTTATCATCAAGCTTCGCCAGGATGGCGAGACAAAGATGGACGGCGAGCTGGACCGCAGCGGCTGGACAGTTACGGCAAGTGATCAGTACAGTGATGTAGTAGGTGTAAAGGATGGTCCTGGAGCCCATGTTATTGATGGTGATCCATCTACATATTGGCACAGTAAATATTCACCAGACCAGCCGTATCCACATTCTCTGACTTTTGATATGAAGAGTGAGCAGGATATCGCAGCGTTCTCTTATCAGCCGCGTCAGGACAGCTCTACAAACGGTGATATCAAGGGATACAAACTGTATGTGGGCAACGATACAGCGACTCTGGAAAGTGCAGAGAATCTGGCAGCGGAGGGTGACTTTACCTACAATGACAGAGAGACGATCTATGTCAATCTGAAAACACCGAAAAAAGGACGCTATGTAAAACTGGTTGCGACATCACCAAAGACCGATGGTCAGGCCTGGGCAACAGCAGCCGAAGTGAAGATGTACAGCAAAGCGGTCAGCACAGCAGATGCAGGCAATGCAATCAAATCCAGTGATCTGAAACTGGATACTGCAAGTATTGAAAAGACTGACACAGAAACTGGTGTCATGGTATCTTTCCCGTTTGAAACCGTTCAGAAAGGTGGCGTAGACTGGGATGTTACCATGAAAGTTACCATGGATGATGGCGATCATTTCATGCGCAAGTTCCTGGAAATCGAAGTCAGCGATGAGCAGAAAGCGGCGATTGATTATATCGATCTGGAATCTTTAAATGTCAATGACAGCGATGCAACCTGGACACATCCGACCATGGGTTCTGGTGTCGGCGGTATGAGCGGATATGTTATCTCTCTTGGGCAGCCGGTTTACATTCAGGGTATGTTCCTTGGATGTGAGTTCCCGATGACTGAGACCGAGATCGACACAAATAAAAATGCACATATGCGTTATTTCTCCGGTAAGACTTTTGCGAAACTGCAGGAGGACAATCAGCTTACCACAGATGGCAAATATGTGACCTGGCAGACCGTAGCAGGTGCAGCAAGAAGTACCGATATGAACGTTATTCAGTCGGATTTCTATGAGTATATTAACAGCATTGCTATCAGAAGTGATTTCCGTACACAGTACAACTCCTGGTATGACAATATGATGACCATCAACGATGCCAACATTGAGTCTGCATTTACAAAAATGGAAAAAGGACTTTCCGAATCCGGCGTAGAGCCGATGGATTCTTATGTTGTGGATGATGGATGGAACAACTACAACAACCAAAACACAAGTTCTCCGGTTAATGATAAAGCACGTTGTGGTACAACCAACAATGTGACGGGATTCTGGGAGTTTAACAACAAGTTCCCGAATGGATTCCGCCCGGCTTCTGATCTTGCAAAAAGCTTTGGCTCCGGTTTCGGCGTATGGTTAGGACCGAGAGGTGGTTATAATTACAATGCTGCCATGGGTAAGATCATTGAGAAAGCAGGTTATGGTGCATACAATGCTGTAACTGATGACATTGATGTCGGTGACAGACGTTATGTGTCCAAACTGACTGAGTTCTTTACCCAGATGCAGGATGCATACAGAGTAAATTACTGGAAACTTGATGGTTTCGCAACACAGGCTTGTAAAGACAGCACACACAAACATATGACAGGCGGCAAGAACGGTATGTACTACTTCACAGATACCTGGGAAGCTTGGATCGACCTGTTCGAAGCCTTGCGTGCCAATGCAGAGAAAAACGGCATTGACAATCTGTGGTTCAATCTGACCTGCTATGTAAACCCAAGTCCTTGGTATCTGCAGTGGGCAAACTCCATCTGGATCCAGAACAGCCAGGATATGGGACGTATCAGTGTAGGACAGACCAGCCAGGTAGACCAGCTGCTTTCCTACCGTGACGGCAGATATTTTGATTTTGTAAAAGAAAGACAGTTCCAGTTCCCATTGTCAAATGTTTACAACCATGATCCGATTTACGGAAAGACGGGAACGAACCTGGCAAATCAGATGACAAATGATGAATTCAAGACGTATCTGTATATGATGGGAACCAGAGGAACTTCATTCTGGGAGCTGTACTACAGTCCGGAAATGATCGATGAAGGTCAGAAATGGGAGATCAATGCGGAATATCTGGAGTGGGCTAAGAAAAATTACCATATCCTTAGAAATGCAAAACTGATCGGCACCACACCAGATGGTGGTAATACCTATGGATTCTCCTGCTGGGATGGCAATGAGGGTATCATCTCCATGAGAAACCCAAGTGCATCTGAAAAAACACTGACTTTTACTCTGGATCGAAACATCGGTGTTTCTGAAGACCTGAAAGACAAAACACTGAACCGTACAACGATTCTGGATCATAAGACAACCGATGCACAGACCGAGTATCAGACTGTGAAATACGGTGACGAGATTACGATAACTCTGCAGCCGGGTGAGGCACGTATCTGGGCTCTGTCTACAGAGAAAGATACCACGGCACCAGGGCTGACACTGGCAAAAGCAACTGCAAACAACAAAGTAGAGCTGACCTTTGACGAGCGTGTGACAGGTACACCGACAGCAATGGTCAATGGAGTAGCCGCTACAGCAGAAGTAAGTGCAAGCCAGAGAAAAGTAACTCTGACAACTGCCGCAGCTCTGACAGCAGGAAGCAAAGCATCTGTTTCTGTAACAGGTCTGACAGACTTAAACAAAAATATAGCAACCGTAAATACGGAAGTTACCTATCAGGAAAATCAGATCGTAGCCAAAGTGGCAGCAAAAGATGATCTGAAAGCAGCAGGTGACGTAACCGTAACAACAGATGAAGCACTGGCAGGCAAGAACGTACTTGCACTGACAAGAGAATATGAACTGAACAACGGTACATCTGTTACCGGAACAGCAGACTTTGCTGTTGCTTCTTATGTAAAGACAACAGGAAACAGCATCAACATCCTGAAACAGGGCAGCGAGTACAGCCTTTCTGTCAATGCGGACGGCAAAGCAGTCTTTACCGTTGGCGATGTAACCGTAACATCAAAAGAAACCGTAAACGATGGCACATGGAAACATCTTGCGGGTATCCGTGAGAAAAACGGTATGGTGAAGATTTATGTCAATGGTACACTGGATTCCAGCAAATACAGCAAAGACATCAAAGATCTGGCAGAAGGAACACTCACCATCGGAGGCGGAAGCGACTTTCAGGTAAGTGAAGCACAGGTGAAAGATGCAACCATGTCACTGACAACACTGGAAGCAGTCAAAACAGTAGTAGGTGATGACAACAGCGGCAGCTCTGGCATCGTACCGGATGCAAATGGAAAGATTCCGCTTCAGGCTTCTAATATTACAGTAAAACGTGCAGATACAGATGCAGATGTTTCAAATGCAAAGAGTCCGACATCAAAAATGATTGATGGTGACAAGAGTTCAGGTTCCTTTACCTGCACACTGGACAGCATCGAAAATGATGTTTTAAATGGAACAAGTGTATACTTCCAGATTGACCTTGGCGATGTATTCAAACTTGACAAGATCAATATGTGGCGTTATTTTGCAGACGGACGTACTTATCAGGATACCATGATCGTAGCATCCAAGGATGCCAGCTTTGATGCAAATGACACCGTACTTTACAGCACGGTATCTGATGAAAATTATGCATATAATCTGCTGAGTGCAGACAAACTGGCAAATCCGGATGCAGCATATGCAGAGACAAGTGAAGGAAAAACATTTGCTGCCAATGAAACAGAAGCACGTTATATCCGCATTTACATGCGTGGAAGTGTTAAGACAGATGGAGCAAAACATGGCGGAAACCACATCTGCGAAGCAGAGGTTTATGGAAAAGCTATTCAGAGTGAGACCGTACAGAAGAAACATAAGATTACCTTTGATACCATGGGCGGAGGCAGCATTGATGCACTGAAAGTTGCAGACGGAGCGACCTGGAGCCTGCCGGAAGCACCGACCAGAGAAGGATATGTATTCAAGGGCTGGTTTACAAATGTAAACTGTACCGCAGACAGTGCTTATACAGAAACAGCACCGATAACTCAGAATCTGACACTCTTTGCAAAATGGGAAAAACAGGCAGTAGCAGTTACAGGTGTGACCCTGAATAAGACAGAAGCAACTCTGACAGCAAAAGGTCAGACAGTACGGCTTACTGCAACGGTAGCACCAGCAAATGCAACCAACAAAAACGTAACATATGCAACAAGTAATGAAAAAGTAGCAACTGTTACACCAGAAGGACTTGTAACAGCAGTGGCAAAGGGAACTGCAGACATCACAGTAACAACAGCAGACGGAAACAAGACTGCAGTATGCAAAGTAACGGTAAGCATTGATGATTCCAAGACAGATGAACCGACAGAAGTTCTGAATCAGGTCAAAGATGCAATCAAAGCCGCAGAAAACAAAAAACAAAGTGATTACACAAAGGAAACCTGGGATGCTTATCAGAAAGCTCTGACAGATGCCAGGGCTGTTGCAGAAAAAGCAGGTGCAACAAAAGAGGAACTGGAAACGGCACTGAAGGCATTGAAAGCTGCAGAAACAAAACTTGAAAAAGTATCCGGAACACAGACACAGCAGCCAGAAACACCGGCTACAGAAGCACCGACTGCGAAAGTACCTGCAGTTGGAGCTACAAAGACAGTCGGAAAAGCAATCTACAAAGTAACAAAATCCGATGCAAAGAACGGAACGGTTACACTTGTAAAACTGACAAATAAAAATGAAAAGAAATTTACAGTACCGGCAAGTGTAAAAGTAGACGGCATTTCCTTCAAGGTAACGGAAATTTCCAAAAATGCATTTAAGAACAACAAAAAACTGAAACAGGTTACGGTCGGCAAGAATGTTGCCAAGATCGGCGCCAATGCATTTAGCGGTGATTCCAGGCTGAAGAAGCTCACGATCAAATCAGCAAAACTGAAAAAAGTAGGAAAGAAAGCATTCAAAGGTATTAATGCAAAATGCAGAATCAAAGTACCGAAGAAGAAACTTACTGCTTACAAACGACTGCTGAAAGGCAAAGGGCAGAAAGCAGGCGTAAAAATAACCAAATAAGAAATAAAGATAAAAAGCCAGTGTATGCGAAATGCAGCACTGGCTTTTCTGACCGGTTGACATGATTTGAGCATAAGTTTATAATCATTTTATGCGAAGTATGCCGGAAACGGCAGAAAAAGGAGGAAGATGCGGTGGCAGAACAAAAAAACGGTCTGGAAGATTATTTTGTGACAAAAGGAAATAAAAAACTGCGGTATGGATATACGACCGGTTCCTGTGCGGCGGCAGCGGCGAAGGCAGCCACATGGATGCTTCTGTCACAGAGAAAAACAGAGAAGATCGATCTTATGACACCGCGTGGAATCCTGCTGCATTTGTTGCTGGAGGATATCTGCTTTGATGGAAAACAGGCTTCCTGTGCAATACGCAAAGATGGCGGAGATGATCCGGATGCGACAGATGGGCTGCTGGTCTGTGCGGCAGTGTCAAAATGCGAAAAGACGAAAGAACAGCAGGTTTTTATTGACGGCGGAAAAGGCGTCGGAAGGATCACAAAGCCGGGACTGGAACAACCAGTCGGAGCAGCGGCGATCAATCGTGTTCCCCGCGAGATGATCACGGAAGCAGTACGTGAAGTATGTGAGATGTGTGAGTATACAGAAGGAATACAGGTCTGCATTTCCATACCGGAGGGGGAAGAGATTGCAAAAAAGACGTTCAATCCAAGACTTGGGATTGAAGGCGGTTTATCGGTGCTTGGCACAAGCGGAATTGTCGTGCCGATGAGTGAAAAGGCCCTGATCGCCAGTATTCGGCTGGAGATGGAGATGAAGCGAAAAAACGGAGCCGAGTATCTGCTGCTTACTCCGGGCAATTACGGAGCCGACTTTGTGAAAGAAAATACAGAGATTGATGTGGAAAGCTCAATGAAATGCAGCAATTACGTCGGTGAGACGCTGGATATGGCAGTGGAATTAGGTTTTTCAGGTGTGCTGTTTGTGGCACATATCGGGAAATTCGTTAAAGTGTCCGGCGGCATTATGAACACCCATTCCAGACACTCGGACGCAAGGGCAGAGCTGATGTGTGCACATGCACTGCGGGCAGGAGCCGACCTTGAGACGGCAAAAGCAATCCTTGAGACCATCACCACAGAAGAAGCTATGGAGATCATAAGGATGCATGGACTTCAGGGTGCGGTGATGGAGCAGATGGCAGAAAAGGTGCATCAGTATATGCAGCACCGGGTAGAAGGTGCGATCCAGACGGAGGCGATTCTTTTCTCCAACCGTTTTGGCTATCTTGGTGAGACAAAAGAAGCCGAAAAACTTGCCGAAAAATTTCGAAAAAAATGATGACAGAAAACAGAAGGAGAAAAGCAGCAATGAATACAGGAACCTTATATGGCGTCGGTATCGGACCGGGAGATCCGAAACTGATGACTTTTCGGGCAGCGGAACTGATCCGCGACAATGAGATTATTGCCCTGCCGGGAGAAAAAGCAGAAGAAACCGTAGCATATCAGATTGCGGTGCAGACTGTAAAAGAATTAAAACAGAAAACATTTCTGGAACTGCCGATGCCAATGACAAAGGATAAAGAGCTTCTGGAAAAAAGCCATGAAGAGGCAGCGGACCGCGTGGAGGAATATCTGAAAAAGGGACAGAATGTCGTGTTTTTAACACTTGGAGATCCGACCGTTTATTCTACTTATCTCTATGTACATAAGCGGATCGTGCAGCGTGGCTGCAATGCGGAGCTGGTAAGCGGGATCACTTCGTTTTGTGCAGTGGCGGCAAAGCTCAATATCGGACTTGTGGAAAAGGCAGAAGAACTCCATGTGATACCGGCATCTTATCAGATCGAAGATGCCCTGAAATTGCCCGGAACAAAAGTCCTGATGAAAGCAGGAAGAAAGATCGGACAGGTGAAAGAGCTTCTGAAAAAAGCCGGTATGCAGGCGATGATGATCGAAAACTGCGGTATGGAAAATGAAAAAATATATCAATCAGTGGATGAGATTCCGGAAAATGCCGGATATTATTCCCTGATCATTGTAAAGGAGAATTAAAATGATACATTTTGTCGGAGCCGGTTCCGGAGCGGCAGATTTGATCACGTTACGCGGAAAGAAATTTCTGGAAGAAGCAGATGTGATCATCTATGCCGGTTCCCTGGTCAATCCGGAGCTTTTAAAATATGCAAAAAAAGAGTGTAAAATTTATGACAGTGCGAAAATGACGCTGGAAGAAGTCCTGGATGTGATGCGTCAGGCAGAAAAAGAGGGGCAGATGACGGTGCGTCTGCACACCGGAGATCCGTGCATTTACGGTGCGATCCGGGAGCAGATGGATGTGCTGGATGCAGAAAATATTTCTTATGATTATTGCCCCGGTGTCAGCTCTTTCTGCGGGGCAGCCTCTGCCTTGAATATGGAATATACACTTCCGGGTGTGTCACAGAGCGTGATCATCACGCGTATGGCAGGCCGTACACCGGTGCCGGAAAAAGAAGAGATTGCTTCGTTTGCGGCACATCAGGCTACGATGGTGATCTTTTTAAGTACCGGTATGGCAGAAAAATTATCCCAGCGTCTGATCGCAGGCGGTTATTCGGAAAATACACCGGCAGCGATCGTCTATAAAGCAACCTGGGAGGATGAGAAAGCGGTGATCTGCACCGTAGGAACGCTGGCAAAAGCAGCAGAAGAAAACGGTATCACAAAGACGGCCCTGATGATCATCGGAGATGCAGTAACGCACAGCCATTATGAACGTTCTGAACTGTATAATCCGGCATTTACTACGGAATTTCGTCAGGCAACGAAAAAGAGATGAGCAGGAAAATGGGACAGAAACTTGGAATCGTCAGTTTTACGGAGCATGGCAGTCAGTTAAATGAGCATCTGAGGGAAATGCTGGAGCGGTCCGGATATATATGCGAGGCATATGCAGCGGAAAAATATGCCTCCAAATATCATCTGCTTCCGCTGAAGGTTTCCACAAAAGCGTGGACAGAAAAAATGTTCCAAAGCATGGATGCCCTGCTTTTTATCGGGGCATGCGGCATTGCGGTGCGGAGCATTGCACCATACCTTCAGGGAAAAGACAAAGATCCGGCGGTCGTTGTCCTCGATGAGCGTGGGATTTTTGCAGTTTCTCTGCTTTCCGGGCATTTAGGCGGAGCAAATGAGCTGACGGCGGTGCTTGCGAACCTGACCGGTGCGATTCCGGTCATCACGACGGCTACTGATATCAACGGACGTTTTGCGGTTGATGTGTTTGCAAAAAAGCAAAATCTGTGGATCTCGGATCTGAAAGCGGCAAAAGCAGTCTCTGCGGCGGTGCTCGATGAAGATCCGGTCGGATTTCTCAGTGAATTTCCAGTGACAGGTGAAGTGCCTTGCGAACTGCAACGACTTGCGGAGGGAGAGCAGTTTGAGGGAAATTGCGGTATGGTGCTATCTTTAAATGAAGAAAAGCATCCGTTTGCCGTGACACTGCACCTGATTCCACGGATTGTAAGCCTTGGGATCGGCTGCAAAAAAGGCACGCCGCAAAAGATCATCGAGCAGGAAGTATTAAAGGCACTGCAAAGCTGCCACGTATCGATACACAGCATTTTTGCGGCAGCCAGCATTGATCTGAAAAAAGAAGAAGTGGGAATCCTTACTTTCTGTGAAAAGTATGCGATTCCATTCGATGTTTATACGAAAGAAGAACTGATAAATCTTGAAGGAGATTTCACGGCATCAGAATTTGTAAAAGAGACGACCGGTGTGGACTGTGTCTGTGAACGAAGTGCCTCTCTTGCAGGAGGCGGTGCAGAGCTGCTTCTGAAAAAGCGGGCGGCAAACGGCGTGACGGTCGCACTGGCTCTTAAAGATTGGAGTGTGGATTTTGGATAATAAGATATATGTGGTAGGAATCGGACCGGGAGCTTATGAGCAGATGACGATGCGTGCGGCAGAAGCACTTCGCAGGTGTGATGTGATCGTGGGTTATACTGTTTATGTGGATCTTGTAAAGGAGCATTTTTCAGACAAACGTTTCCTGACAACGCCGATGAAGAAAGAGATCGAACGCTGCCGTCTGGCATTTGAAGAAGCAAACAAAGGTTATACCGTTGCGATGATCTGCAGCGGCGATGCCGGGGTCTATGGCATGTCCGGTCTGATGCTGGAGATCGGGCAGGAGTATCCGCATGTGGAAGTCGAAGTGATACCGGGTGTGACGGCGGCAAACGGCGGGGCGGCTGTGCTTGGAGCACCGCTGATCCATGATTTTGCAGTGATCAGTTTAAGTGATCTGCTGACACCGTGGGAAAAGATCGAAAAGCGTCTGCTCTGTGCGAGCGAGGCGGATTTTGTGATCTGCCTTTACAATCCGTCCAGCAAAAAGCGTCATGATCATCTGCAGAAAGCCTGTGATCTGATGATGAAAAGCAAAGCTCCGGATACGGTGTGCGGAACGGTTTCCAACATCGGGCGTGACGGGGAAACGTTCCATGTGATGACGTTAAAAGAATTGCGGGATACAAAGGTGGACATGTTTACAACGGTTTATATCGGAAATTCTCAGACAAAAATGCTGAACGGAAAAATGGTAACACCAAGGGGATATATCCATGGATAAGATTTTATTGTTTGCAGGGACAACAGAAGGGCGGAATCTGGCAGAATTTCTGGAGAAAAATCAGATACCGACGGAAGTCTGTGTGGCAACGCAGTATGGAGAGACGCTGTTAGAAGAAGGGAGATATCTTCATGTTCATGCCGGAAGGCTGGATGAGAGGGAAATGGAACAGCAGATCAAAGAGCATCAGATCACGCTTGTCATAGATGCAACGCATCCGTATGCGGTGGTCGTATCCCAAAATATCCGCAGGGCATGCAGCCAGACCGGTGCAGAGTACATCCGTCTTGCAAGAAAAGAGACAGAGGTTTCCTGGAAGGGGATGGAGGATGTCACAGAAGTTGCAAGTGTGGCAGAAGCGGCAGCCTTTCTTGCAAAGAAAGAAGGGAGGATCTTTGTGGCAACCGGAAGCAAGGAGCTTTCTTCCTATCAGGTGATCCCGGATTATCAGAACCGGGTGGTGGCAAGAGTGCTTTCAACCCCGGAGGCAGTAACAGAATGTGCAGCTCTTGGATTTTCCGGGAAAAATCTGATCTGTATGCAGGGACCGTTTACGGAAGATCTGAATGTGGCGATGCTCAGACAGGCACAGGCTTCCTGGATGGTGACAAAAGAATCCGGAAAAGCAGGCGGTTTCCTGGAAAAGCTGCGTGCTGCAAAAAGGGCCGGTGCAAAGCTTGTTGTCATAAAACGGCCGGTGGAGAGAGCCGGGGAAATTTCGGAAGTTCGAAATCGAGAGACCCAATATTCAATATGTGACGAAGAACAGATCCGAAGACTTCTTGGCAGACGGTTTGGCATTTGTCCGAAACGACAACTGTATCTGGTCGGGATCGGTATGGGAAATGAAAACAACCGCACCGTGGAGGCAGAACAGATCTGCCGGTCGACGGATCTCCTGATCGGTGCCGGAAGAATGCTGCAGTCCGTGAAAACAGAAGGAAAGGCCGTTTTTGAATCTTATAAACCGGATGAGATCGCCGTTTATCTGGCAGAGCATCCGCAGTATGAGACGGCAGCAGTTCTGTTATCGGGAGATATCGGTTTTTACAGCGGAGCAAAAAAACTGTACGATGCGATCAATCATACAAGAGGGCTGGAACAACTGGAGATCCATCCGGTCAGCGGTATTTCTTCGGTGGTCTATTTCTGCGGAAAATTGGGCGTTCCCTGGGAAGATGTCCATCTTTTAAGTCTGCACGGCAGAAAACAGAATCTGATCGATGCGGTCAAATACCATGAAAAAGTCTTTGCACTGTGCGGGGAAAAAGACGGGATCCCGAAAATCTGCCGCAAACTGAAAGAATATGGACTTGGCGATGTAAAGATCGCAGTCGGAACCGATCTGTCTTATGAGCAGGAGCAGATCGTGCAGGGAAGTGCAGAAAGTTTTTCGGAAGCGGATTTTGCCCCGCTCAGTGTGCTTCTGATCTGCAATCCGAATGTGAAAAAACGTACTTGTCATGGACTGGATGACGATCTGTTTCTGCGCGGAAAAGTCCCGATGACAAAAAGCGAAGTGCGGAGCATTTCGCTGTCAAAATTAAGGCTGCACAAAGATGCCGTTGTCTGGGATATCGGAGCCGGAACCGGTTCGGTTTCCATTGAGGCGGCACTCCTTGCAAGAGACGGAAGTGTTTATGCGGTCGAAAAGAAAGACGAAGCGATCGAACTTCTTAAGCAGAATAAACGAAAATTCGGAACGGACAATCTGGAGATCATCAAGGGGCTGGCTCCGGAGGCTCTGCAGAATCTGCCGGTACCGACGCATGCCTTTATCGGTGGTTCTTCCGGCAATTTAAGGCAGATCCTGGAAGTTTTGCTGAAACAGAATCCAAAAGTGCGTATTGTCATCAATGCGATCGCCCTTGAGACGGTGGCAGAAGCGATGCAGTGTCTGAAGACTATGGCATTTACTGATGTGGATATCGCACAGGTATCGGTGGCAAAAGGAAAGAAACTGGGCTCTTATGAGATGATGATGGGCCAGAATCCGGTTTATATTTTCTCCTGCACAGGAGGTGAAACCGCATGAAACAGCCAAGATTTATGCTTGCAGCACCGTCAAGCGGAAGCGGCAAGACGATGATCACCTGCGGGATATTGCAAATATTAAAAAACAGAGGATATTGTGTTTCTTCCTTTAAATGCGGACCGGATTACATTGATCCGATGTTTCACACGAAAGTGCTCGGCACTATCTCAAGAAATCTGGATACTTTTTTTACCGGAGAAGAGATGACACGCTATCTGTTTGCAAAAACGGCACAGCAGACGGAGATTTCCGTGATCGAGGGTGTGATGGGGTATTATGACGGACTTGGCGGCATCCGCACAAAGGCAAGTTCCTATGATCTTGCAAGAGTTACCGATACGCCGGTCATTCTGATCGTAAATGCCAAAGGCATGAGTCTGTCTGTCCTTGCACAGATCAAAGGGTTTCTTGATTATCAGAAGGACAGTAAAATAAAAGGTGTGATCTTAAATCAGACCTCTGAGATGACCTGCCGTATGCTGGCACCGAAGATCGAGTCAGAACTGGGACTTTGCGTGTTTGGATATGTCCCGAAAATGGCAGACTGGCATCTGGAAAGCCGTCATCTCGGGCTGGTGCTTCCGGATGAAATCAAAAATTTAAGAGAGCAGATGCGGCATCTGGCGGATATCCTGGAGAAAACGCTGGATATCGAAGGCATCTTGCAGATGGCAGAAGGTGCGAAAGAGCTGGAGGGCGATATGCCAAAATCCCTGAAACAGTTTTTTGCAGATACACACGTTCAGAAGATACGCACTCAGAAACCACAGATCTCAGTGGCAAAAGATGAAGCATTCTGTTTTCTGTATGAAGACAATTTAAAGCTTCTGGAAGAACTGGGGGCAGAACTCACATTCTTTTCGCCGCTCCATGATGAAAAAGTACCGGAAGATGTGGATGGACTTTTCCTGCCGGGAGGGTATCCGGAACTGTTTGCAGCAGAGCTTTCCGGAAACAGAGAAATGCTGGCATCGATCCGGACCTGTGCAAAAAAAGGGATTCCGATCCTGGCAGAGTGCGGCGGTTTCATGTATCTTCATCAGGAAATGCAGGACATGGAAGGAAAGACATATCCGATGGCAGGCGTAATAAACGCAGCCGCGTACCGCACCGAAAAGCTGGGAAGGTTTGGATATATCACACTGGATCTTAATAAAGGGCAGGCAGAGGAAGGAAACATGTGGCAGCAGGGCTTTCCGGTGCGTGCCCATGAATTCCACTATTTTGACAGCACCGCTCCGGGAAGTGCCTGTCTTGCAAAAAAACCGGCCGGAAAAAGAAGCTGGAACTGCAGTTATGTGATGGATGGCAGTCTGATGGGATTTCCGCATCTTTATTATTATTCCAACCCGATGTTTGCACTTCGGTTTCTGGAAAATTGTATGACAAAAAAACTGGAAAGGGAAAAAGCATCATGATATATGGAAGAGAAGGCATGATGGCACTTTTGCTCGGTGTGTTTCTCGATCTGCTGATCGGCGATCCGCATTGCTTCTATCATCCGATCCGACTGGTCGGTAATCTGATCGCAGTTACGGAAAAAGGACTTCGGGCAGTTTTTCCAAAGACAGAACAGGGCGAAAAGACAGCAGGTGTATTTCTGGCAGTGATCGTCTGCGGTGTAACTGCCGGGGCGGTGGCAGGTGTGCTGTATCTGGCGGGCAGGATCCATCCGTATCTGCATCTGGCAGTCATGACGTTGTTCTGCTACTGGATGCTGGCGGCAAAGTCTCTGAAAGATGAGAGCATGAAGGTTTACAAAGAACTGAAAAAAGAGGATCTGAAGGCGGCACGCTATGCGGTTTCCATGATCGTCGGCAGAGATACCGATCAGCTGACGGCAGAAGGCGTGACAAAGGCAGCCGTGGAGACGGTGGCAGAAAATGCTTCCGATGGCGTGATGGCACCGCTTCTGTATCTGGCGATCGGTGGGCCGGTGCTCGGAGTCTTTTATAAAGCAGTCAACACGATGGATTCCATGGTCGGATATAAGAATGAGAAATATCTCTATTTCGGGCGTTTTGCGGCAAAAGTGGACGATGTGCTCAATTACATTCCGGCGAGACTGTCTGCTCTTTTTATGGTGGCAGCAGCAGGACTTACCGGTCTGTCGGCAAAAAATGCCTGGAAGATCTTCAAAAGAGACCGCTATAACCATGCCAGCCCGAATTCGGCACAGACGGAGGCAGCCATGGCAGGTGCACTCGGCGTGCAGCTTGCCGGAGATGCCTGGTATTTTGGAACTTTATATAAAAAGAAAACGATCGGAGATGCACTGCGTCCCGTGGAATGTGAGGATATCAGAAGGGCAAACAGGCTGATGTATGCGTCTGCCGGGCTGCTTCTTACCATTGTTATGCTTCTTTATGGCAGCTTTAACATACTCACATTGTTATGATACCAGGGAGGGAACATACCATGAACAACAAGCGTCACAAACATGGAGGAGATATTTATTCAGAGGTCTGCACCCTGGATTATTCCGCAAATATCAATCCGCTCGGACCGCCCGCTTCCGTGGTCGAGGCAGTTTACCAGAGCATGGAACAGATTGTAAATTATCCGGATGTACAGTGCCGGAAGCTCTGCCATGCGATCGCAGAACATGAATATGTAAAAGAAGAGCAGGTGATCTGTACAAATGGTGCATCCGAGCTGCTTTATGCTTTTGCAGCGGCTTTGAAACCGAAAAAGGCACTGCTTCTAAAGCCGGGATTTGCGGAGTATGAGGCTGCACTTTCAACGGTTGGATGTGAAATTCTTTCTTATCCGCTATCCGAAGAGAAGGGGTATGCACTGGATCTTGCTTATCTGGAAGCACTTTCTGAGGATCTGGATATGATCATTTTATGCAATCCAAATAATCCTACCGGTGTTCTGATACAGCAGCCGCTTCTGGTGCGGATCGCAGAAAAATGTGAAAAGTACGGGATATATTTTCTGCTGGATGAATGTTTCCACGAATTTCTGATGGCACCGGACAGTTACAGCATGCGGACGTTTCTGGAGCGTTTCCCGCATCTGTTTATCGTGGATGCCTTTACGAAAATTTATGCCATACCGGGACTGCGTCTTGGTTATGGATTGAGTGCAGATGCAGAACTTCTGGAAAAAATCCGGGATGTCATACAGCCGTGGAATGTTTCCATACCGGCACAGGCGGCAGGCATTGCGGCACTTTCGGAGGATACTTACGTACATAACACACGCTGGCTGATCCGGGAAGAACGCAAATACCTGGCAAGGGCACTGCATCTTTTAGAGATGGAGACATTTGATTCTCAGGCAAATTATCTGTTTTTCAAAGGTCCAAAGGATCTGGAGGAGCAGTGCAAAAAAAGAGGACTTCTGATACGCGACTGCAGCAATTACCGGGGACTTTCAAAAGGGTATTTCCGCATTGCCGTGCGGACAAGAGAAGAGAACGATCGGCTGATCAGAATATTTCAGGATATTATCCGGGAGAAACAAAAAGAAAGTGGGGCGATATACGGATGGCAAAAGTGATCATGGTGCAGGGAACGATGTCGAATGCAGGAAAAAGTCTGCTGGCAGCCGGGCTTTGCCGCATTTTTGCACAGGATGGCTACAAAGTAGCTCCTTTTAAGTCACAGAATATGGCACTGAACTCCTTTATTACCGAAGAAGGTCTGGAAATGGGGCGTGCACAGGTTATGCAGGCAGAGGCAGCCGGCATTAAACCGAGTGTTTATATGAACCCGATTCTTTTAAAACCTACCAACGATGTCGGATCGCAGGTGATCGTAAACGGAGAAGTGCTTGGGACGATGAGTGCGAAAGATTATTTCCGCTATAAAAAGAAACTGGTGCCGGATATTTTAAAGGCCTTCCATAAATTAGCGGAGGAATACGATATCATTGTGATCGAAGGTGCGGGAAGTCCGGCAGAGATCAACCTGAAATCCGAGGATATTGTAAATATGGGGATGGCAAAGATGGCACATGCACCTGTGCTTCTGGTAGGGGATATTGATCGCGGCGGTGTATTTGCCCAACTGGTCGGAACAGTGGAACTGCTTGAAAAAGATGAACGGGCCCGCATAAAAGGTCTTGTCATCAACAAATTCCGCGGGGATAAGAGCATTCTCGATCCGGGCATTGAAATGCTGGAAAAGCGTGTGGGGATTCCGGTAGTCGGAGTTACGCCGTATCTGCACATTGAAGTGGAGGACGAAGACAGCCTGACAGAGCGTTTCCACGGAAACCAGGAAGCGGCTGCGATCGACCTTGCTGTGATCCGTCTTCCGCGTATTTCCAATTTTACCGATTTCAATCCGTTTGAAAGCATGGAGGGCGTCTCACTGCGTTATGTGGCGTCCGTTTCCGAACTGAAAAATCCGGATATGATCCTGCTGCCCGGGACGAAAAACACCATGGAAGACCTCAAATGGCTCAGACAAAGCGGGCTGGAGCGTGCCATCTGCAAAGCAGCGGCCGTGGGAACGATCATTTTCGGGATCTGCGGCGGGTATCAGATGCTTGGAAAAACCTTAAAAGATCCGCATGGTGTGGAGGCCGGAGGTGAGATAAAAGGCATCGGGCTTCTGGATACGGACACGGTATTTACCGGGAAAAAGACCAGGACAAGAGTGACCGGAAGATTCAAAAAGGTTGGCGGAATTCTGCACCGCTTAAGCGGCATGGATATGGAAGGCTATGAGATCCACATGGGCAGCACAACACCATCCGATCAGGCGAATGCCTTTACAGAGATTACAGACTTTGCCGGAGAAAAGAAAGGCACAGCAAAAGAAGACGGTGTCTGCTGCGGAAATATATATGGAACGTATGTGCATGGCATTTTCGAAAAAGAAGAAGTGACAAAGGAGATCATAAGAGCCATCGGAGAAGCAAAAGGACTGGATATGACACAGATTTCAGGCGTGGACTTTGCAAAATTTAAAGAGAGCCAGTACGATATTCTTGCAGATGCACTTCGCGAACATATGGATATTCCGCGTATTTATGAAATTATGGAAGAGGGGACAGACGATGAAGATTGAACTGGAAAATGTACTTCCGCGGGAAATTGAAAAACGCAGTTTCGAACTGATCACAGAAGAACTTGGGAAGAGAACCTTTCCAAAAGAACAGGAACCGATCATCAAACGCTGTATTCACACCAGTGCAGATTTTGATTATGCAGATAATCTCTGCTTTTCCAAAGGCGTTGTCGAAAAAGCAAAAGAAGCGATCCGAAACGGAGCCTGCATTGTGACCGATACGCAGATGGCAAAATCCGGGATCAACAAAAAGAAACTGGCAGCATACGGCGGAGAAGTCTTCTGCTTTATGTCAGATGAAGATGTGGCAGAGAGGGCAAAGAAAAACGGGACGACAAGAGCGACCGCCTGTATGGACAAGGCGGCAGCCATGAACCATCCGCTGATCTTTGCGATCGGAAATGCACCGACTGCCCTGATCCGCCTTTATGAGCTGATCGAAGAGAAAAAGTTAAAACCAGAACTTGTGATCGGTGTTCCGGTCGGCTTTGTCAACGTCGTACAGTCAAAAGAACTGATCATGCAGGCAGATGTGCCGTACATCGTGGCAAGAGGACGCAAAGGCGGCAGCAATATTGCAGCCTGCATCTGCAATGCACTGCTTTATAATATGTGACAGCTGGTTTGTGACAGAGTCATTTGCAGATGTTTTTTAAGAAAAAAGAAAAGGAACAGGAAAACAAAATGAAGAAGCAAAGAAAAAACAACACAGAAATAATCAAAAATAAGAAGATAACGTGGTTTGTAAAGGCTGTTTATGCAGCGGCAGCTATTCTTGCTGTGGCACCTGCAGCAAATGCCATGCATATTATGGAAGGATATCTGCCTCCGGTATTTTGCATCGCATGGGGGATTGCCTGTCTGCCGTTTTTAGTATTTGGATTTCGAACGCTGAACAGGAGAGTACAGGAAAACCGCAGATCCATTACACTGATCGCAATGGCAGGAGCTTTTGTATTTGTGCTGTCATCCCTGAAAATCCCTTCTGTGACCGGAAGCTGTTCCCATATGACAGGAACCGGTCTTGGTGCGATCCTGTTTGGACCATGTGCAGTGAGTGTGCTTGGGATCATTGTTCTGATCTTCCAGGCAGTGCTGCTCGCCCATGGCGGACTGACAACACTTGGAGCAAACTGTTTTTCCATGGCGATCGCAGGTCCGATCCTGTCCTGGCTGATTTATAAGGGACTTTCAAAAACCAGGATCAACCGCCGCATCACCATTTTTCTGGCCGCATCACTTGGAGATCTGTTTACCTATTGCGTAACCAGTGTGCAGCTTGCACTTGCTTATCCGTCTGCACAGGGTGGGGTGACAGCATCTGCTGTAAAATTTCTCGGCGTATTTGCACCGACACAGCTTCCGCTGGCAGTGATCGAAGGAATTCTTACCGTTGTTGTCGTGATCGCATTGGAGAGTTTTGCAAAAAGTGAACTGAAAGCGATTGATTTTGAGATTGAGGAGGAAAAGGCATGAGTGCGAAGAATAAAAAAACAATCCTTCTTCTGTTAGTTGCAGCCGTGTTGCTCGCAGTTATTCCGTTCTTTGCAAAAAAAGGAGCAGAATTTGGCGGTTCCGATGATGCGGGCAGTGTTATGGTAGAAGAAATCAAAGGAGAAGCTTATGAACCATGGTTTACTCCGGTTATTGAAAGTCTTACCGGAAGTGAACTGCCTGGAGAAATTGAAAGTCTGATCTTCTGTGTACAGACCGGGATCGGAGTTGGTGTGATCGCATTTCTGATGGGAAGATTTTATGAACGGAAGAAATGGGAAGATAAAGAGGAAGAAAACAAATAAGAAAACAAAACTGCCGTACGGATCAAACTGTGCGGCAGTTTTTACTAAATAGAATTTCTCTGTGCAAGATATGCATGAAATTCTGAAAAATCCCTGGGATAAAAAGATCCCTTCGGAAGAAGTCCGTGTGCAGCCAGATCTTCGCAGACATCCAGCAAAAGTGGGCGTTTCAGATTCGCCTGTTTTAAGACGGAAATATTCTTGAAAACTTCAAGCGGCGTGCCGTCGGCAAGTATGCGGCCGTTGCCAAAAACAAGAATGCGGTCTGCAAAGCGGTAGGCAAAATCCACGTCGTGCGTGGAGAGCAGAAGTGTCTTTCCTTCCCGGCTTAACTTTTCAAGGACTTCTTCAAGCATGGCAGCATTGAGAGGGTCTAAAGATGCAGTTGGCTCATCAAAAATAATAATTTCGGATTTCATGGCAATAATGTCTGCAATCGATACCCGTTTTTTCTCACCTCCGCTTAGATAATGGGGAGGGCGGTCTTTAAATTGTGAGATGTTCATATAATTTAACGCAGTATTTACACGTTCTTCGACTTCCGAACGAGGCAGCTTCAGGTTCATAGGACCAAAAGAGACTTCAGCAAGAACGGAAGAAGCAATGATCTGATTATCGGCATCCTGAAAGACAATACCGATATGCTGACGCAGTTTTTTCAGTGTTTTTCTGGTGATTTTTGTACCGCGGTATGAAATTTCGCCTTCGGCTGGAGTGAGCACTCCGTTCAGGTTCAGAAAAAATGTAGATTTTCCGGCTCCGTTGGAACCAAGTATGGCGATACGCTCACCTGCAAAGACAGAAAGACTGATCCCATCTAAAACCGTATGGTGTTCGTCATACGCAAAATGCAGATTTTTTACTTCGAGAATGGACTCTTTCATAGTATCTCCTATCTTAAAATCATCTTATGAAAAGCCAAAGAACAACAAGAAAAAGAAAAAAGGTTCCGGATGCTGCAAGGTACAAAAGGGGCAGTTTCTTTTTTTCTTCCAAAAAACGAAGTGTCCCATCATAGCAGCGTGCTTCCATTGCGTCATAATAGGCATTCGCTTTTTTCAGTGCAACGATAAAAAGATTGGCTGCGATCTGCCCGAAAGAATAACAGGAGGTTCTGAAATCGCAGAATCCAAGCCTTGCTTCCGCGGAAATCTGCATATTATGCTGTACTTCCAGCAGAATAAAAATGTAGCGGTAGATCATATGCATCAGTTCTGTAAAAAGAGAAGGGCAGTGAATCTTATGGAGAACCGAAAAAAGTTCGTGTGACGGTGTGGAAAGTGTCATCAGGAACATGCAGCTTACGGCACCGAACACTTTCAGCATCAGAAAAAACGCTTTCAGAATGCCGGTATACGTGACGCAAAGGTAACAAAAAAACAGATTCAGGTGAAGATCGCCAGTCGGCTGTAAAGAGAGATCGACAGCGATGGCGATGCCGCCAAGCAGCACAAAAAAAACGGGAATCCCGAGCACGGAAAGATAATCATGCAAAGGGATACCGCCAAGAAAAACTGTGACGGAAGCAGCAAATAAGATCAGCAAAACAGAGATAACCGGATGGTCTGCAAAAATACAGAACAGAAGCAAAAGCATGGAAAATCCGGCTTTGAATCCCGCACTGATATGCCGAAGCCTGGAATTACAGGCATAAGAATCAATAGCAATACCTCCGGTGTTATGATGATGCATATGCATAAAAAACTCCTTTACTGTGCTTCATAGATATGCCGCAGGAAAATCTGGCGGATTTCTTTGTATTCGCCAAGACCTTTTAAATGACAGACAACCGAATAACCGGCCTGCTCAAACCGGGATTTCCAGGAATCAGCATCGTCTCCTGCCAGGTCATTGCGTGCATGGTCACCGGCAACGATCATAAACGGAGCCAGATGGACGCGGGACGGCTTCAGACTGCCGACCAGACGCAGCAGGGAGTCCATGGAGGGGTAAGCTTCTACAGTTCCCATAAAAAGATTGTGGTAACCAAGATCTTTAAAGGTGTAGTCCAGTGCTGCATAGATCGCATTGGCATAATGCGGTGTTCCATGTCCCATAAAAACAAGTGCCTCATCTTTTGGAATCCCGACAAAAGCATCGGTCAGGACCTTGACGACTTCACGGCTGTCCTGCTCGGAAGTCAGAAGCGGAACACCGAAAGTGATCCTGGAAAAGGAATCTGAAAAAGCAAGGACATCCTCTTTCATAAGATCGTTCTCAATGCCGTTGATCACATGGGTTGGCTGAACGATCACATCGGTGATGCCGTCACGCTTCATGCGTTCCATGGCTTCGCGTACATTGTCGATATGTATACCGTCACGTTGTTTCAGTTTTTTCAGGATCATTTTACTGGTCCAGGCACGGTATATGTGGTGCTGCAAAAAGGTCAGTGCGATATCCTGTTCAATACAGTCGATGGTTTTTTCTCTTGTATCGTGGTAGCTGGTGCCAAAACTTACAACGAGGATGGCTTTGGCTGTTATTTTTTGTGTTGTGTTCATAAAGTTATAAAAATCCTTTCTATATAGAAAAGTTAAGGCATTAAAAAGTGTAACATTCGCTATCTGAAAAGTCAATTCCAGAAGTAGATTTTTGTCGGGAATTGTGCTATGATTGACAGGATATTTACAGAATCTATTTTCAAAGGAAGAACGTTATGGCAATACAAATGATAGGGATCGATCACAGTGCAGCTGCGATTGATATCCGGACGATTTTTTCATTTACGAAAAAAAGGACAGTAGAAGCACTGGAGATCATAAAACAGAAAAAAGGGATCTGTGGATGTGTTCTGCTGTCAACCTGCAACCGCATGGAACTCTGGGTCAGCACGGAAGATGGCTGCGAGATTGCCCTCTATGAACTTCTGTGCGAGATACGGCAGATCCATACCGATGCATATCAGAAATATTTTACGCAGCGAAAGGAAGAAGAGGCTGTGCGGCATCTGTTCCGGCTTGCCGGCGGTCTGGAATCCCGGATTTTAGGAGAAGATCAGATCCTGACACAGGTAAAGGAAGCCCTTGTGACGGCAAGGGAGCATTATGCGGCAGACAATGTGCTGGAAGTGCTGTTTCGAATGGCGGTGACTGCCGGCAAGAAAGTGCGGACAAATGTGACGTTTTCCACAGGCAATCATTCGGTGATCCATCAGGCACTTCAGACACTTCGGCAGGAGGGTCTGGAAGTAAAAGGCAAAAAATGTATGGTTATCGGAAACGGTGAGATGGGAAAACTTGCCGCAACTGTTCTGCAGCAAGAAGGTGCGGATGTGACCGTTACCGTGCGCCAGTACCGCAGCGGTGTTGTGCAGATCCCGCCGGGATGCAGGCGTATTGATTATGGAAAACGCATGTGCCTGATCGGCTCCTGTGATTTTGTGGTCAGTGCCACGGCAAGCCCGAATTATACACTCACAAAAGAAGGACTTCAGGCAGTTGATCTGGAACATGAACTGGTACTTGTGGATCTGGCTGTGCCGCGTGACATTGACCCGGAGGTACAGAAACTGATGTACATCCGTTTTTATGATATCGACTATTTCAAGGTCGATGTTCTGAGCGAGAAAATGAAAGCCGGTATCAGAGAAGCAGAATCCATTCTGAAAGAACAGATGGAAGAATTTGATAACTGGTATCGGTGTCTTGATGTGATTCCGCGTATTGGCAGGATCAAAGAAGAAGCTGCGACGGATCTGGATCTGCGTCTGCACAAAATCCTGCATCAGCTTCCGATGGAAGCATCCGAAAAAGAAACACTGGAAAAACAGATCTGTCAGGCAGCACAGAAAGTGACCAACAAAATACTTTTTGAACTGCGGGGGCGGATCAGTGACGCGGCATTTCGGGAGTGCATGGATGGTTTAGAGGATATTTATCCTGGCCGAAACTGAATCGCGTGCCAGGTTTCACGTGCGTTTGACTTTAATGAAAAAAAGTCCAGCGGTGTGATGTCAAGAGATAAATAATAAAAAAAGCATATATTTTTG
>URUU01000022.1 GCA_900551235.1 uncultured Lachnospiraceae bacterium | reverse complement strand
TATTGGAATTAATATCTGCAATTTTCAAGGTTCATTTGAGCCTTTTTCTTTGGCTTTGTTTTTTCATAACTTATTTGACACTACCTATGATATCCTGAATATATAGCCCGTCAACTTCTTCCTCAAGCATTTTCATGTAACATTGATTTGCTTCGTTATCCCTGTTTTTTCGCAGCACATAATATTGTTCTTTCTCTGCAATATCATAGCCTTCGAATTTCAGTTTCGAAAAAGCAAACTGCGATTTAATGACGATCTGTTCCCCCAGCTTTCCAAGCCGCATAGCCTGTGCAAGCTGTTCAACAGAAATTGCATTATTCAGAAAAGACTCTGCATAATCAAAATAAGAATCATCTGCATGATAACCCGTGATCAAATCAAAAGCATTTACATTAATACTGAAATGATCAATCAGATATCTCTTTGCTCTCCTTGCCACAGGCGTTTTTAGTGCAAAAAGTCGATGCTCAACCAATACTGCAATCCAGTTTAGAATAGTATAGTCTGGACTGTTCAAATTCAAAATATGCAGATATTCTGTATCTAATGTATAACGATTTGCAAATCCATCTCGCAAAGAAGAAACAGCCCACTCTTTCGCAAGATCTTTGCTGGCTGTACAATAGAAACCAATGCCAAAATCATTGTTCTTTTTTCCGTCACCGAAGACCGGGTGCTCCACTATTTTCTCCGAACCATGAAATATGGTTATTTGTTTTTCCATCTATGTCTGCCTCCTTGCTCTTAATATATCACTATAGTGATATTAATTTAAGCTGCTTATAGGCATTTTTCCGTTATAGTAATACAAGTTTACTAATACTCTTTTTTCAATTTCAGACGCATTGACATATGTATCCCAAGAGAATATAATAGATTTACCTCACAGGTAAACTCACAAGAGAGGTGATGGATTGGAAATAACATATAAGACTCGCAAGATTGAAAAGGTGTGTACACTCGCAAGCGAAGCCGAAAAGAAATATGGTTCAGAAATGGCCGAAAAAATCCATCAGCGTATAGATGAAATAGATGCATCCGATACTGTCGAAGAAATGATTCAATTCCATATCGGAAGATGTCATTCATTAAAAGGCAATCGAAAAAGTCAATACGTAATGGATTTAGTTCATCCCTACCGACTGGTTTTCGAAAAAATAGGGCATGAAATTCAAATTGCAAATATAATGGAAATTGTAGATTATCATTAAATTTTCATTTCACTCAAGGAGGTATTACGATGGTGAAAAGTCGCAGTTTTATTGCAACACCACCGGGAGCAACTATCAAAGAGCAGTTGCTTGACAGAGGATTTAGCCAGAAAGAATTCGCATTACGCATGGGTATGTCCGAAAAACATATGAGCAAATTAATCAATGGTGAAGTTCAGTTGACTCCGGATGTTGCAGTTCGATTAGAAATGGTACTCGGCGTTCCTGCTAAGTTTTGGAATAAATTAGAAGCCACTTATCGTGAAAAACTCATAAAAGCAAATGCCGAGAACAAAATGGATGCAGATAAAGAACTTGTGAAAAAATCACCTTATCGTGAAATGTCAAAAAATGGTTGGGTACCTGAAACCAGAGATGCAACCGAAAAGGTAATTTATCTTAGAAAATATTTTGAAGTTGTAAATCTTGAAATTATCGAGGATATGCAATTATCAAAAATTGCATGTCGCAGACTTGCTGAAACAGAAAAAGGTAATCTTGCTCTATTAGCATGGGCACAGAAAGCAAAACTAGAAGCTCGTACCATCAAAACTTCATTAATCGATTTAAAAACTCTTAAGAAGAGATTACCTGAAATCAGAAGCATGACATCAATGAATCCTGCTGATTTCTGTCCTAGGCTGATCGAAATGTTAGCCAGCTGTGGTATTGCACTCGTTTTCCTGCCTCATATTGGAGGCTCCTTCTTGCATGGAGCAACTTTCTATGACGGAGATAAAATAGTTGTTGGATTAACAGTCCGCGGCAAAGATGCAGATAAATTCTGGTTTAGCCTATTCCATGAACTTGGCCATATTTTACTTGGCCACATCAACCAATCCAACGGCACAACTATTGAGGACGAAAATGCCGCCGACAACTTTGCAAAAGAGACATTAATTCCTACTGCAGAATTTAATGCATTTACTTCTTTAAATGATTTTTCAAAGGCATCCATTTATTCCTTTGCTCAGGAACAAAATATCCTTTGTGGAATTGTCGTCGGACGCCTGCAAAAGGAAGGCTTCATAAATTATAATCGTTGCAATGATTTAAAGACCAAATATGCATTATCAGTATAAAAATCACTAAAGATTTATGGATAATATAAATGAAAATCAAGTAAACGCCAAATATTCCTACAGATTTTCGAATTCTCAGACCTCCTCCATAATTGTAATCTATAGATACTTAGAGCATTTCGCTATAATTATGGAGGATAGGTTACGGAATATTGTGGTCAAGCTTTTTTGTAACATTTATGGCTAAAAATACAATGCATTGCTGCACGGATGATATCCGCAGTCTTCCTTGTATGTAAAGGATGCTCCGCACTGCCTCTGGCAACTTTGTCCTTGACATACACAGTTACCTTCGAGTTGAAAGGACGGTGTGAAATTTTTTCTGTAAATTCAGATCTTCAAATTTTTTTGTATCCCTTCCTGATCCGCAGCCAAAATCCAATACGCTGTTTCCATGCAATGCACACTGAAAACGTTCCTGTATATCACTGAAATCGTACCCTGTACAAAGGCATCTGCATTCTGGTCATAATATTTTAATGTTTCATCAGTCATCAGTCATTTCTACCCTCATCTAATTTTCTGAGTCAAGAAACAAATATAAGGTTTTTCATTTGTCAGTCAACTCATTCCATATTTCTATTTTACCCCCACATACTCCCAGGTCACGGTATCCAGCAATAAAAACTCCTGTGTTCCGATCGGTCTGCCGTCCCGGTAGGTGGAAAATACATCTGTACTGATCAGATTTTTTTCTCTTGTTATTTCATTCATCGGCGTATGGCCTACTACCTGAAGCAGTTTCCGCGGTTTATACAAACGTATGCCTGGTCGCTGCGGACGCAGCCAGATAGGCGACATATCGTTCCACATCTCTATTCGTCCCAATTTATTGATTTCTTCCACAACCGCATCCACATCGTGGTATTTGGATTTTGGGACATATTCCTCAACAAAATAATTCAGCACGCCGCCATGGGAAAACAGTACATTGTCGATCTTCTGAACAAATTGGATCGGATGATCTTCCGGAACGGTCCTGCGAAGTTCCAGCAGCTTTCTCTGTACTGTTGCGGATGCCATGGAACTGTAGCCACTCTCCAGACAATGCCAGAAGTAACTGAGGTCATGATTGCCATAACACCATGCTGTATCCGGAAATTCCAAAGCAAACCTTATCGCTTCGTCGTAGGTCTCTTCATAAAGTGCAATGTCATATTCTCTGTCCCAGTCATCCGGAATATCCATCAAACATACCGCACGATCTGCTTTCCCTGTATCCATCAAATCTGCTGCCTGCCGGAACATCTGTGGTTTCAGATGCACATCCGGAATTACTAAAACTTTCATTTATCTCACGCTCTCTTTCTCTTCTGTAATTTTTTTCAACTTTCCAATCGCTTCTTTTATCCAGATTTCTGTAACTTTATTTTCTTCTGTCTCCGGATCGTTTTCTGTTATTTTTCTTTACTGTACGGATTCTCTTTACAGATCTTTCAGTCTCACTCCGCCTGCTGTTTTCCAGTCCATATTTCCGTTTGAGGTATGTCCGAGGATCACTGTGGATGCGGCTGACGGAGCACTGAACTCGTAATTTCGGACAAATTTTCTCTCTGAAATCACACCGTCTGCTTCCAGCTTATTTCTCAGATTGTAGTATGTTTTTCCTCTTGTCTCCAACGATGGAACGATATGATCCGAAACAATCGAATCCTTCAGCACGGTAAATCCTCCGGCACTGACAAAACCTTTTGCATTTGCACCGGATCCTTTGCAGTACAAATAAATGGTATCGTCTGTTGCCTGTGGTGCCGGAAGCAGCACTTTATAGCCAAGCGTGCTGATCAGGATTTTTACGTTTTCGATAAATTCTTCCATCACTGCGACCTGTGATTCTTTCATCACAGTATTCTTATAGGTATTTTTGGTAAGGACCACATAACTTTTACTGTCACGTGCGATTTCTACCAGGCGATTTTCCAGATAACGGATCAGTGCTTTGTTCAAATCTCTTCCGACAAAGATCACCGCTGTATTCCAGTAATATTTTTCTTTCCCTGTCTGATAATCTCTCAGATGCTGGTTCAGTCTTTCCAGTACATTTTCTGCCTCACCGATGTATACGGAGGCATCTCCGTCCTCTTCCTGGCAGAACAGAAAATAAACACCTGCCCCTTTCATATCTTCCCGGTCGCAGTTGTGTACTTCTGTTCTTGGGATCTTGATTGCTTTTCCGTATGCCATATTCTCTTTTCCTTCTTATTTTCTCTTAATCGCTTTATCTCAATATCCTCTCCATCTGTTCTATGATCTCCTGCACTTCATAATTGATCAGGCAGTTCATAAGATCAAAGGATATTTCTTTTCCTTCTCTGCCATACTGTTTTTCGTAAGCGGCTGCTTTTTCTTCGTCGTGGTCTTTGTATCTGGCTTTTCCGATCAGGTAGGCATCGGAGTTGGCATAATCCGGATAATCTTTGGCTTTCTGAATAAAAAAGCTTTCTCGTTTCTGCAAAAGATCGCGTTTCAGTCTGCTTACGTTTTCCAGAAAGGTGGCTGTGACTTCCGGATAATGCTCTTTGATGTAAATGAGATTTCGGTACAGGCAGGTTGCACTCTTTTCCATCAGCCTGCGTTCTTTTTCATTTGGGAAATCTTTGTACTCTTCCGGCCGGACGGACTTTCCTTCGATGGATCTTTTCAGTTCATCCAACCAGTAGGTGTGTCTTTGTATATTGTCCGGAAACATAAAATAGGTGGAAAATTCGTGGTCGATCATCGGTGCAAGCCTCAGGATCTGTCCGGATGCATTGCACACAAATGCAATATTTTCATAATGATAATTCTGATCGCCTTTCAGGACGGAGATCAGGATCTGCATTGCCAGATTTTCTGCGATCTCCCGGTTTTTCTGAAAATAATCTGCTTCCAGAATTTCGGTGTAATCATAAAACATCTGACAGTAATTTAAGTAATCATCGATCTGAACTTTGTCATCCGGATACGCCCGGAAAAATTCAAGCAGATTTAAAAGATGCTCTCCTTCTTCGTAGATCATCGGAGATACGGTCCCGTAATCATAATATTTGCCGCACTCTGCCTCATATCCTCTGCAAAGGGCAAGCTGATACTGCGGTGCCGGAATAAAATAGGCATCGATCACCCAGGACCAGAATACTTCTGCATAGGCAAACAACGGCGTAGAGAGCGGCTTTGATTTTGTGAGCGGTTTAAAGACCATCCGTCCTTCAAACACCGGGAAATGTTTTTCTCCGCTGACCACACCGACGGCCTCCGCTTTCAGATTTCCTGTTCTTTCTGCATAATTATAAATCTGCGGATCCCAGTTTATTGTTTCCGGATTTGCCCTACCATTTTCTGTTTTATTTGTCTGCTGTCTCATACGAACCCCTTCGCCATCGCTTCTGCGGTCTGTGTGGAATAAACGGTGTATTTGTCAATGATTTCTGCCGGAACGCCCTGCATGATCTTCGCTTCGTTGCAGTAAGTGACAAAGGCACCTTTGAGCACCGCCGATGAGCCTTCCGTATCCGTGATCAGGGATGCAATCTGCCCGGATGTTGCCGATTCCATCGTGGTGATCGTCAGCTTTTTTTCGATCAGTAATTTTGTGAGTCTGCGGTAATCTGCTCTTATTTCTTTTTCATCATATTTTTCTGCCATGCTCAAACACTTCCTTTATTTATGATCTCTTTTTAGGGATAAAGCTGTCAAAAATGATCACATCAAATGTTTTTTCTGCTTCTTCCAGTTCCTTCTGGTTTTTTATGGTCCATGCAACATTCTCCGGTTTGAAAAGTTTTCTGCACAGAGTATAGGAAAAATCCTTTTTCCATAAATGGTTATACGCAATGAAATCCGGTCTGTGATCTTTGAACCATTTCACTGCAAACGGATGGAACGATTCCATACAGTAACATCCTCGATAAGAATCCATTCTTTCTGCCATAAGCTGCGTTGTTTTTTTCCAGTCTCCTTCTGATTTCACCTCAACGATCAGCGGAACTTTTCCATCTATCACTTTGAGAACCTCATCAAACAGCGGAATTTTTTCGTCTGATTTTGCAAGCCGGTAATGTTTCAACTCATCATAAGAACATTCCGTAAGCTTTTTGTCAAACCCACACATTCTCTGCAGTGTTTCATCATGAAAAACAACCAGTCGGTTGTCTGTTGTCAGCTGTACATCCAGTTCAATGCCATAGCCCTGCTGTACCGCTCTTTGAAATGCCGGGATGGAATTCTCCGGTGCTTCCGATTCGTTATCAAAATAGACCGCGGCGGTCTTTCTTTAAAATCACCGGAATTCAAAAAGATACACAGACCATTTCCGTATTCTCTGGAAAATACAAGTGGGATCCCCGACTCTGTTTCAAAATACACATCAACATCTTCTGCAACTTTTCCCCAGCATATTTCTGCGTCATGAAGCACAAAATCTTCCGGCAGATTGCTGAATCTGTCTTCTTCCAGGCATTCCTCCGTCTTATGGTAATGTACCGTTTCTGTCTGCTCAAAATTAACGATCTTACATCCAAACATGTTTTGCAGCAACTCATTCTTGGTCCTTCTGTAGATGACATCGTGTGCACCGATCAGTTTTCCTCCTTTTCGCACATACCTCACCAGCGTTTCATTGATTCGCTTCGCCGCATAAATATTGGAAGAAAACTTGGTACAATCGGTGACGATCAAAATGATCGCATAAATTTCCTGCAAATTTTTCGAAAGAATTTCCACCGGTTCACTCATGATCTCAATAAAATAATCATCCAGTTTCAGTTTGTTCACGATTTTTTCAATGATCGCATCATCAAAATCCACCCAGAATAAAATGTGGCTCTTTTTCTCCGTGATCATTTTTTCTTTTGATGAATTTGTCAGATATTTTATAATTCTCGCTAAAACGCCCTCAAAGAAGTCAAAGGTCACGATCACGCCATTATAATTTTTTAATTCTTTTATATCTTCCGGTATATTTTTGCCCCACTCGAATCCTTTCATCATGATCGGAATAATATTTTTTCCCTGTCTGATCGCATAAGCTACTTCCAGACGCAGCCAGTCATCTTCATTGACGCACCGCTCCAGAGAATTTGGCGGTAAAATCACCAGAACATCATTACACTCATCGATCACTTCCAGAAGTTTTGCATTAAATTTTCCGGATGAGAGTGATTCTATATCATAAAATACTTTATACCCCAATGCTGACAGCTTTTCGTTTAAAAGATATGCCAGGGCTTCTCCTCCACTTCTTCTGTCTTTTCTCCAAAAATCGTTGCAAATTTATCCTACTTTTCAGTATACATCATATTTTCTCAAAAGAAAATGATTGCCTGAGCAAAAATCTATGCTATAATTTAGAACAGTTCACAGGGTTCCCAAAGCTGGAATCCTATGATGGATAACAGAAAATTTTTAACAGGAGATGTAAGAAAATGGAAAAAATCCGAATTGGTATTGTTGGCTATGGCAACATTGGACGCGGCGTTGAGCAGTCCATCAAACGCAATGATGATATGGAACTGAAAGCAGTTTTCACAAGAAGAGATCCTGCCGGTGTTTCTATTCAGACTGAAGGTGCTGTTGTAAAGCATTTCGATGATATGGAACCTATGAAAAATGAGATCGATGTTATGATCCTCTGCGGCGGTTCTGCTACCGATCTGCCGGTCATCGGATCAAAAGTTGCTGCTTCTTTCAACACGATCGACAGTTTCGATACACACGCAAGAATCCCGGAATATTTTGCAAGCGTAGATAAGGCTGCAAAGGAAGGCGGAAACATCGGCATTATCTCTGTCGGCTGGGATCCGGGTATGTTCTCTTTGAACCGTCTGTATGCAGAATCCATCCTGGTTCAGGGAAGCACTTATACATTCTGGGGCAAGGGCGTAAGCCAGGGACATTCTGACGCGATCCGCCGTATCGAAGGCGTTAAAAATGCGATCCAGTACACCGTTCCGATCGAATCTGCCATGGAACAGGTAAGAAGCGGAAGCGAACCGACACTGACTACCAGAGAGAAACATTTAAGAGAATGTTATGTCGTTGCGGAAGAAGGTGCAGATAAAGCTGCCATCGAAAAAGCGATCAAGACAATGCCGAACTATTTCGATGAATACGATACAACCGTAAACTTCATTTCAGAAGAAGAATTAAAGGCTCATCACAGCAAGATGCCGCACGGCGGTTTTGTGATCCGCACCGGTGAAACCGGATGTGAGGGCAACAAGCATGTGATTGAATATTCTCTGAAGCTGGATTCGAATCCGGAATTTACCGGAAGTGTTCTGGTTGCTTATGCACGTGCTGCATATCGTCTGTCCAAGAATGGCGAATCCGGAGCAAGAAGCGTATTCGATATCGCACCGGCTATGCTGTCTCAGAAAACACCGGAAGAACTGAGAGCTTCCATGCTGTAATGAGACCTGGTTCAAAAGCCTGAAACTGAATTTACACAACGTAAAAAGCAGAGCACAGGACGTGTTTTCCGTCACGGTGTCTCTGCTTTTTGTTTTGTATCTTCGTTACGGCAGCCTGCACTGCACGTTTTCTTTTTTGCTTTTACTTACATTTCACGCTCTTCTTTGCACTCCACTTGCTGTAAGCGGTCTTTCTGTTTGCTTTTTTGTAAGCACGGATGCGCACGTAATATCTGCTCTTCTTTTTCAGCTTTTTGATGGTCTTTGATGTCGCTGCCGCTTTTTTTACGGTAACTTTCTTTTTGTTTTTGGTAAATTTCGCATTGCGTGCATACTGGATCTCATAACCGTCTGCACCGGAGAGTTTCTTCCATTTTAATTTGATGGTTCCGGCTTTCGATGAGGTCAGAGCCGTGACCCTCACTTTTTTCCTGGTGATATTCGCTGAAGTATTTCCGCTGTTGTTTCCGGAAGCTGCAGCTTTTGTCTCTGTATAGGCAATGTTATTTTGCTTTGCATATTTGATCGCATAAGAACCTTTCGGCGCATAAATTTTCGCGTCTACAACCGGCTCTTTGCTGCCAACCCAGTAATAACCGGTTGCCAGACATTCTTCTCCGATTTCGGTCACACTCGCCGGTATCGTGATCTTCCTCAGATTTTCGCATGCATAAAAGGCCTTTTTCCCGATCGACTTCAGCCCTTCTTTGATCTCTGCTTCTTTCAGGTTGCTGAAATAATAGAACGCTTCCTCCGGGATACTGGTGATTCCTTTTTCGATCACGATCTTTGTGACGCACTCGCGGATATCTTTCCAGGAATTATCTGCAGAACTGTAGCTGTAGGAACGTGCTGTCGAGGACACCGGATAGCGGTAATGTGCTTCCTTATCGATATCGATTGCACCGATTCCGGAGATCGTCAGCACTCCATTTGCAAGGCTCCACATAGCATTCTCACCGGCTATGCGGTACACCTTTTTCTGAAAAGCTCCGCTGTTTGCATCAATGGAATAAAAGGCAACGGTGTTCGAACTGGAAGCACTGTAGACAATTTTTGAGCCATTTACGATCGGATGACAGTCGGAAATCGGGGCCGGAGCCGTGAACTGCTGGCTGACGATCTCGCCGTTTCCATCCAGAAATACATAGTGCAGTATGGAAACAGAAAGCGGATCGTTATCTGTGATTTTCTGCGTCTTTCCTGTTTCTTCCCAGGAAAGCATAAAACGGCTGTCATTGATCTTCGTAAGTTTTACACCGAGAAAACTTGCACCGTCTCCGGTAAAATCTGTGAGCCATTTGACCGTTGTCGCATCTTCCGTAAAATTGTTTTTCGGCGTGATCGTCAGATACAGGTTGTGCGGCATATCACTTGTCACATTGTCGTACTGACTCTGATCAATGGATGTTCCGACACTGAGAACGTTTGAGGAAGATACTGCCAGATCATCCACGCTTGCATAGCAGGCGACTGCCCAGGCATCGGTGCGAAAGCCGCCATAACCCAGCACAGATATGCCCTGTTTTTCCATAGAAGCGGCATCGTATTTTGAAAGTTTCGTACATCTTCCTCCCTCACTCTGTTCCAGGACATAAAGCTGTGTATAATCAGACTTGATGTACTGTGCAAAAGAATGTCCCAGGTTGCAGTCCACAATGGATCCTTTCATCGTTGTCTTATCGATCTGAACCATCAGATAGCCCTGATGTCCCTGGCCAACCCCGTCATCGACATAACCTTCATGTCCTGTCACAAGATAAAGGCTGTTTCCGGATTCTGCCATCTCCACGCATCCACAGTCGAATGGATAACGTACTTCGCCGCCGAACAGCTCCGGATCGCCGGTGATGGATGCTGCTCCGAGACGTTTCCAGTTTTTGTCATATTTGATGACACGGATCACTTCTTTGGTGTCACTCTGCTCGGTGTTGCTCTGTGCTTCTGCAAGATAATAAGCATCCTGCCCTGCATAAAAGC
This sequence comes from uncultured Lachnospiraceae bacterium, assembly GCA_900551235.1. GTDB lineage: Bacteria > Bacillota > Clostridia > Lachnospirales > Lachnospiraceae > Hominisplanchenecus. The sequence goes on along the minus strand of URUU01000022.1, from coordinate 20,744 downwards.
CGCCCCAGATCGGCAATTCCAGATCCAGTGAACCTTTTCGCTGAAGGTTAAACTGCGTATCATAATATTCCACCCGGACTTTACTGCCGTCATAGGCTACCCGCATATATCCGTTGTCTGTTACGGCCATATTTACCTTGTTTCTTAAAGATACCGTAAGGTTATCGACTGCCGTCGGCACCGTATTTCCCGCCGCATTCGTCATTTTCTGCGGCATCAGAATACACGCCAGAACAAGTAGCACACCAAGCACGATCTTTTTTCCTTTTTCTGCTGTTTTTTTCATGCGTTTTCTCCTTTCTTTCCTTTGGCAGATGTTTTTTCTCTGCCTGACATTTTCTTCATCTGCTCTTTTGTATCAATATCAGAAAATTCTTCTTGGTTTTCAATCTTCACATAACAGCATGCGTGTTTTTTCAGAATGGCTCTTCCGCCCTTATCTCCTTCCAGCTGCATCAGCTCCGGGATCAGATCTGCACGGAACATACAGGGATTTCCAACCTGCTCACCGCAGCGCAGCGAAAACGATGACTGCTTTGCAGACCTGTCCTGCATAACTGCTGCCCGAATCAGCGCTTCGATGCTTTTTTCACTCAAGTTCGGCTGATCGGCAACTGTAAACATCAGATAATCCCACGATTTCTTTTTCTCTGTTTCTGTTTCGGAAGAAATCTCTTCTTCTGCAAAACAACATTCTTTTCTCTCAGGAGTATACGCTTCCTGTACTGCACGGATCCCTGCCTTTATGGTATAGGACACGCCAAGTCTGCTCTCTTCGCAAAATACGGCATGTACACCGGAATACTCCTTCACTTCCTGATAAATTTCCGGATACTGCGTGACAACCGTTACGGAAATCTTTTCCGGCTCTTTTTCTCTGATCCGAAGCAATTTTTCAAATGTATGAAGATACAGTGGTTTTCCCTTCCAGTTCTGGAGCAGTTTGTTTGCATTTCCAAAACGGCGGCTGTTTCCAGCCGCCATATAAATGATATGTATCATGATTCTTTGACGCGACGGTCGATTTCTTTCCACTGTGGATCGAGCATGCTCATCAGAATCTTCTCCGGAGTGAACGGTACGGTTCGATGCCATACGCCGGTCGCACGGTAAATCGCATGGGCGAGTGCCGGTGCCGGGGTGTTGATCACGATCTCACCGATGGATTTGACACCAAACGGGCCGCTTGGCTCGTAGCTGGTTTCAAATTCTACGTTGATCCTGCCCATATCCAGACGGGTCGGGATCTTGTACTGCATAAAGCTGTTCTCTGCGATTTTTCCCTGTGCGTTGTAAGTCACATTTTCATAGAGTGCCATGCCGATTCCCTGGCCGATACCGCCTTCCGCCTGTACTCTTGCAAGGTTTGGATTGACCGGGATACCGCAGTCGATCACAGCCTGATAATCAAGGATCTCGATGCTTCCCGTCTCTTTATCCAGCTCGATCTCTACCATTCCGACCATGTAAGGTGGCGGGGATACCGGGGAAGAATAGGTGGCTGTCACATCCACCGGGATCAGGTTATTGACCTGGGATTTTGTAGCGATATCTGCAAGGCTTACTGATTTCCTGCCGTCGATCAGATAGACTTTCTCACCGTCAAAATCGACTTCTTCCAGCTCACACTTAAGCATGCCGGCTCCAATCTTTTTGATGTTTTCCCGCAGCTGCAGTGCTGCATTCTGCGTTGCCATTCCTGTCACATAAGTGGTGGAGGATGCATAAGACCCGGAGTCATATGGGGATGCATCCGTATCTGCCCCGAAAACGGAAATCTGGTCTGCATCACAGTCCAGCACTTCTGCTGCCATCTGCGCAAGGATCGTATCGCATCCCGTTCCCATATCAGCCGCTCCGATCATCATGTTATAAGTTCCACCGTCACCGAGTTTTAAGGTACAGGAACCGACATCGACATTGGAAATACAGGATCCCTGCATTGCCAGTGCCATGCCTGCTGCACGCACTTTTCCATTGCCCATGTCACGCACCGGATATTTTTCTTTCCAGTGGAAGTTGTCGGCACAGTGTTCGATACAGCGGTCCAGTGCACAGGCATTTGCCGTCTCACCGAAGTAAGCCGGCATGAACATACCTTCACGGACGATATTTTTCATACGGATCTCCACCGGATCCATGTGCAGTTTCTCCGCCAGCTCATTGACTGCGGATTCCAGTGCGAAAATACCCTGTGTCGCACCGTAGCCGCGGTAGGCTCCGGCTGCCTGAACATTCGTATAGACTACGTCGCAGGAAAATCTGGTTGCCTCACAGCCTCCGGTATAAAGCGGAAGTGCTTTATGTCCGGAAAGTCCTACAGTCGTAGTTCCGTGTTCTCCGTAGGCACCGGTATTGGATAAGGTGTAAAGGTCGATAGCCCGGATATGTCCGTCCTTCATCGCACCTAAGCGGACAGTCACTTCCATCTCATGTCTCGGAGAAGCGATCGTCTGACATTCTTTTCGGCTGTAGATCAGTTTACAGGGTTTCTTCGTCATCCAGGTTACAAATGCCGGATAAACTTCGCAGACTGCTGTCTGTTTTGCCCCGAATCCGCCGCCGATACGCGGTTTTTCCGCACGCACCATCGACTTCGGAATTCCAAGTGCATTGGCAAGGATACGTCTTACGTGAAAGACGATCTGTGTGGAACTGATGCAATGGAGACGTCCATAGCGGTCGATCTCACAGTATGCACGGACAGTTTCCATATACCCCTGCTGTGCTGCCTTGATCCGCCAGTTGTGTTCTATCACTTCATCACACTCGCTTAAGACCTGCTCTACGTCGCCATGGGCATCTTCTTCGTGATGCAGAAGGTTACGTTTCACATCACCGGTATTCCCATAGGATTTCCAGTTGTTTTCCGGATGTACCAGAACCTCATTATCAAGGGCTTTCCGGAAATCAAGCACTGGCTCCAGAATCTGATATTTTACCTTGATCAGACGCAGTGCTTTATCGACTGCTTTTTCCGTCTCACCGACCACGATCGCCACCGGATCACCGACACAGCGTACTCTCTGATCGAGGATCAGACGGTCATACGGCGATGGCTCCGGATAAGTCTGTCCGGCAATACAGAAACGTTCTTTCGGCACATCTTTCCAGGTGTAAATGGCTTCGATGCCCGGAACCTTGGCGGCTGCCACTGTTTTGACCTCTTCTACCAGAGCATGGGCATGCGGACTGCGTAGCAGTTTTACGACCAGGCAGTCCTGCGGCACAATGTCATCCATAAAGACCGGTTTTCCGAGCAGAAGCTGATCTGAATCCTTTTTCGGAAGACATTTGCCGACCATATGGTAATCTTTTCGATCTCGCTTAAATTCACTCATGCTTCCACTCCCTTCCGATATCCGCACCGTAAACTTCTGCCTCCAGATCAAGCGGTGCTGCTTCCTTTTTGCTGTTCAGATAGTTGCGGAGTGAACGGATCTGACTCTGATATCCGGTACAGCGGCAGAGATTGCCTGATAAATATTCAAGGATCTCTTCGTCTGTCGGATCTGGATTTTCCCGGAGCAGTGCCACGATATTAACAATATAACCCGGATTGCAGAATCCACACTGGTCGGCACCCTGAGCTGCAAAAAAATCGGTAAATTTCTTTGCTTCTTCCTGGAGACCTTCTAAGGTATCTACTTTTTTTCCTGATGCACGTCCGACCGGCACACTGCAGGAAAGAACCGGTTTTCCATCCAGTAAAACGGTGCAAAGCCCACAGTTTCCGGTCTCACATCCTCTTTTAACGGAAAAACATTTATGTTTTCTGCAAAAATCAAGGAGCAGCATATCCGCATCCACCGAATCTGTGATCTTTTTTCCATTTAATGTAATGGCCACTTCCATCAGCATTTTTCCTCCTCTCCGGCATTTTCTGTCTCGATCGCATGCAGTGCACGTTTTACAAGCACCTGACAGACGATTTTCCGATATGCAGCTCCGGCTCTCATATTACTGCCGAAACGGATCTGCTCTGCAGCCTGCATGGCAAATTTTTCGATATTTTCTTCGTTTACCTCGGTTAAGATACCATCCTTATCCCAGACGGTTTCCGCAAGATGCGGCGTTGCCCCGACTGCTGCGACATAGCCTTCTTCCCGTTTTGCCATCGCACAGGTCAACACTGGAAAATCTGTGGACTGGTTTCTCTGACTTAAATACACCACTGCCTTTACCTTTTTCGGCACGATCACCGAAACCAGAATATCTCTTGTCTTTCGCGGCAACTTTACAAACTCATCCAGATCCAGGATGCCTGCGTGATGCAGCTGTACCTTTGCTCCCATAGCACGGAAGATCGTCATTACATCCGAAAATCCGTAGCGTCCCCAGAGGCTGCCTCCTACTGTGGCCACATTTCGGAACTGCACGCCGACGATATGTTTCACCGACTCGGTAAAAGCACCTTTCGTGTAAGCATTTAATGCCTCATTTGTCTCCAGTTCCCGAAGTGAAACATAAGCACCGATGCGAAATTCCTTCTCATCTTCCTCAATCTGATCCAGTCCAAGATCCGACAGATCGATCGCCGTTCCAAACGGCCGCTTCCGCATCTTCAGCCAGAGCATTCCGCCGAGAACAAAATTATTTTTTTTCTGGTAAAGTTCATAGGCTTCCTCCAGACTTTCTGCTCTTACGTATTGATTAAAATATCCCATACTGTCCTTTCTCTTTCATTTAAAGATTACCTCTGACATTTTGCGGAACATTCCTGCAATCTGCCGGAGGCGATATCAGATTGGAAAATAATTCCCGTCACTGATATACATTTATCTCACATCTAATACAATTCCAGCTCATACATTGCTTCCCATTTCAGCTTTTCTTCTTCCAGAAATTCCAGCATCTTTTCTTTTTCTTCCGGTTTTGTTTTCCAGGAAAGTCCGCACCCTGCAGAAATCTCGGATGGAAGCGGGATCAGCCGCCCGAAAATCCCTGCCTTTCGTGCCCTGCTTTCCATCGCCATCGCCGCTGTTGTAGTCGAAAATGTGATCACCAGCTGTTTTGTTTTTTTTCTCATATCACGGACTTACGATCAGGGAGGCCTGCGTCATCTTTTCTGCGATCTCATACATGTTTGTCACCTCTCCGACCGCAAGCTGATCCGTCAGACCATAGTGGTTTAAACAGGTTCCGCATGTTAAAATTTTTACACCCTGTTCTTCCAGTGCTTTCAGATCCTCCAGCGACTGAGAGCCCTCACAGGTGATAAATGCACCGCCATTATAAAAAAGCATGGTTTTCGGCAGATCCTTCTGCTGGGAAAGTGCATAGATAAATCCTTTCAGCAGGACGCTTCCAAGCTCCGGATCCCCGTCCCCCATCACGGAAGAGCGGATCACAACCACCTTATTGCTCTCTTTTTCCGGCGTAGAGTCACGGAATTTTCCACCGTCACCTTCTTTTTTTTCAACGTTATCCACCACGTTTTCCACGGTGATGCACACACGGTATTTTCCTTTTTCAAGCTTTTCGCTTGTGGCCTTATAACCTTTCTGATCTGCCATCTTTTTCAGATTTTCGACTGCAATTTCATTGTCAACCAGTGTCTCCACCACATCGGCACCTTTTAAAGATGCAATCGCATTTTTTGTCTTAACAACCGGGATCGGGCATGCATCGCCCATTGCATTTACTGTGATCATATTACATCCTCCTCAATTCACATAGATATCTTTTTCTTTTTTCTCCGTGAACCTTCCGACGATCGCTGCCGGCATTCCGGCTTCTCTTAATTCTTTCTCAAATGCCGCTGCGTCTTCTTTTTTCACGGCAAATAACAGTCCTCCGGAGGTCTGCGGATCAAAGAGCAGTTCTTCCATCGCAAATGGAATATATTTTGAAAATGTCACACGTTCTGCGACATGATTGCGGTTTCGCTGTGCTGCCGCTGTCAGCAGAAATTCTTCTGCGCAGTGCAGTGCACCGCGGATGACCGGAATGGAAATGCTGTCAATTTCTGCCGAAACAGTATCGTTTATCATTTCACTTAAATGTCCTAAAAATCCAAATCCGGTGACATCGGTGCAGGCATGTATCTCGTAACGATGGCTGATTTCTGCTGCTTTTTTATTGAGCATGGTCATCGAAGGGACTGCCTCCTCCATGGCTCCTTTTGGTGCCTGTCCGACACGGTTTGCATTACACACCAGACCGACTCCGAGTTTCTTGGTAAAGACCAGTACATCCGATGGTCTGCCCTTGTCATTTGCATAGATCTGTTTTGGATTTACAATACCCATCACCGACAGTCCGTATTTGACATCGGCATCGGCAATGGAATGACCTCCCGCCAGCGTTCCGCCCGCCTCGATTACTTTTTCTGCCCCGCCCTGCATGATCTTTCCCAGGATATTTAAATTCATTTTTTCTGGAAAACACAGGATATTCAATGCTGTCTTTACCGTTCCGCCCATCGCATAAATGTCACTTAAAGCATTTGCCGCTGCAATCTGACCAAACAGATACGGATCTTCAAGCATCGGCGGAAAAAAGTCCAGAGTCTGGACAATGGCGGTATCTTCTGAAATCTGGTAAACAGCCGCATCGTCCCGGCTGTCGTAACCGATCAGAAGACCGGGATCTTTTTCTCCCCGTGGAATCTTGCCAAGTACATGACTTAAAAGATCCGGCCCTAATTTTGCCGTACATCCGCCGCCCTTACAAAATACAATCTCTTCTGCCATCTCACCCCTCCAATTCTTCTGCAATCTCCCGGATCGCTTCTGTGGCTGTAAGCACCTCTTTTTCTGTATTATAATACGAAAAACTGAAACGCACCATGCCCTGCTTCTGTGTTCCAAAATACTGGTGCATCAGCGGTGCACAGTGAGCTCCCGGACGCGTCGCGATCTCATAATCTTCCCAGAGCCATTCGCTGACCTGCGAGGAATCCACGTTTCCGATATTCAGTGCGACAATCGGGCATCTTTGTTTATCTGAAAAATCACCATATATTTTTACATCAGGAATCTGCCTGACCTCTGAAACAAAACATTCCATCAGATTTCGCTCTTTTTTCCATATCTCTTCTGATGTAATTTTCTGAATTTGCCGCACACCGGCAAGAAGCCCGGCAATCCCGTGGCCGTTTAGCGTTCCGCTCTCAAGATGCTCCGGGAATTCTTCCGGCTGCGTTTTCAGGAAACTGTGGACGCCGGTCCCACCGCTTTTCAGAGACCGGATTTCTACTCCTTCGGCGACATAAATTCCTCCCGTCCCCTGCGGTCCGAACAGGCTTTTATGCCCGGTAAAACAAAGCACATCGATATGCATCTGCCTGACATCGATTGGAACTACACCGGCAGTCTGCGAAGCATCTGCGATCAGAAACAGCCCATGCCGCCTTGCCATCTCTCCCATCCGCTGCATATCCGTAAGGTTTCCGGTCAGGTTCGATGCATGCGTGCAGACGATGGCTTTTGTATTTTCCCGAATAGCTGCTTCGATTGCATCAAAATCTACCGTTCCGTTCTCTCCGCTCGCCGCAATTGTAAGTTCAACACCTTTTTTCTGCATCGCATAGAGAGGACGCAGCACTGAATTGTGCTCCATCTGCGTCGTGATCACATGATCTCCCGGAAGAAACATCCCCCGGATCGCCATATTCAGAGCCTCCGTAGCATTGGAGGTAAAGACCAGCCTGGATGGATCACTGCCACCGAAAAAATCGCAGAGCGTCCTCCTTGCCTCATAGATCGTTCTGGAGGCTCCAAGGGCTGCATCCGAAAAACCACGCCCCGGATTTCCGAAATTTTTCATGGCATGAAGAACCGCATCATAAACTGCCTGCGGTTTCTGAAGCGTTGTCGCTGCATTGTCCAGATAAATCATTTTATCATCCCCACACTTTCTGTAAATCGTTTTTAATGTGATTTAACAATTTATTGCTCTCCTCTATATAAAATAAAGGCAGGAGTCCTTTACATCTATTGTAACAGATGGATTTTTTCACAGCTTATACAGATTTCTGTGATCTTCTCCGGCAGAGATGCCACTTTTTCTTTCGACAAAAGCATCATAAGTTCTGCCTCTGTCCCTTCCATCTGACAGCTTACCGACCAGCTACGAAGTTCCTCTGAGATGCTGTATCTGCTGATCGTGATCCGATTCCACGATTTCTTCCATTCCAAAGCTCGTTCTTTTGAAAGTACGATATCCCCCGGATAAATGGCGATCGCACGATATCTTTTCCGGTCTTCCGGCTCAGTAGCTGGGACTCTCAGCGAAAGATTCCATTCTTTTGCGTACACCTGATCTTTGCTGATCCAGTCAATCTTTGAAATGTTATTGCAGCCCACCAGTTTTGCCTGTCCGGCTGTCTGCGGCTCTGCAAAAAATTCCCTTTTTTCGCGAATTGAACTGAATCTGCCGTTTTCCATGCTTCCGATCCGGTCTGCCAAGCGGTAAACCTCTTCCTGATTGTGCGAAACAAAAAGAATCGGTTTGCCAAAATCATGCAGCATCTCCATCACTTCTCTCTCCATCTTCCGCTTGATGTGCTCATCCAGTGCAGAAAACGGCTCATCTAAAAGGATACACTGCGGCTCGGCCGCCAGCATGCGGATCATGGCAAGCCGCTGTTTCTGTCCTCCGGAAAGATGATCCGGATAACTGTCCGCATAATCACCAAGTCCATATTTTTCCAGCCACTTCTGCACCTGCACCGGATCCTTCTTTTTCATCACAATGCTGATGTTTTCTGCCGCTGTCATCGTCGGAAACAGGGCATATTCCTGAAAAAGATATCCTACTTTTCGCTTCTGCGGCGGAAGATTGATCTTCTTTGAAGAATCATACAACACTTTGCCGTTCAGAGAAATAAATCCGCTGTCCGGTTTTTCAATCCCGGCAATGCATTTGAGCGTCATACTTTTTCCGGAACCGGAGCCTCCTATTACCGCCAGAATCCCGGCTTCTGTCTCCAGATCAACCGTCAGCTCATAGAGAGCCAGTTGTTTTTTTATTTTTACGATGAAAGACATGCTTTTTTCCTTTACTCTTCTTCTCTCCAAACAAGTTCAGTGCAACAAGACAGACAAACGAAATCACAAAAATTACCAGACACCAGAAACCGGCAAGTGCAAAATCTCCGTTCTGAAGCACCATGGCGATCTGCTGCGAGATCGTTGAAGTCCTTCCGGCAATATTTCCGGCGAGCATGGAAGTTGCTCCATACTCACCGATCGCCCTCGCAAATGCCAGGACTGTTCCGGATAAAATGCCCGGTTTTGCCATCGGCATGCGGATTTTCCAGAAGATCGTCCGTTCGCTCAGGCCAAGCGTCTGTGCTGCATAGATCACATTCTCATCGACCTGCTCAAAAGCTGCTCTTGCATTGCGGTACATCAGCGGAAAGGCGATGACCGTTGCTGCCAGCACACAGCCAAGCCAGGTGTGCACTGCCTGAATGCCAAGACTGTTCGCCAGAAAATGCCCAAACGGCCTTCTGGTGCTGAACGTACGAAGCAGTATATAACCTGCCACGGTCGGCGGAAGCACCAGCGGCATCGTCAAAAATCCATCCCAGAATGCCCTCGCCTTTCCCTTTCTGCTCATAACAAATCTTGCTGCAAAAATCCCGAGGAAAAAAGAGACAAAAGTTGCTGCCACTCCGGTCTTCATCGTGATCCAGAGCGGTGTAAAATCCAGGTTTCCCCAGTTCATCTGCTGCCTCCTACTGTACAGTAAAGTGGTATTTTTCAAACAGCTTCACTGCTTCTTCGCTCTGTAAATAATCCAGAAAATCCTGTGAAGCTTTCAGCTCTGCATCGGAAGTATTGTCACCCTCCACGGCAGCTACCGGATAGATCACATCGCCGGTCAGAGAGTTCGGCAGCTTTTCAATGATCTCCAACTGATCTTCATAGCCAAAGGTATCAGAATAATAAACCGTTCCGATCTCATTTGCTCCTTCTGCAACTGCAGAAGCAACAGCTCCTACGTTTGCACAGTTGTTGATCAAAAGGCCCCCCAGTGCTTCTGAGATGACATCATCCGTCAGCTGATCGACTTCTGTGTACTCTGCTCCTGCCATGCCCGCATTGATCAGGGCTTTTCTGGTATACTGTCCAACCGGAACGGTCAGATCTGCCAGTGCCATGTCTTTTGCAAGAGAAAGATTGGAAAAATCAGTAACTTTTGTATCGCTGCCCTTCCATGTAACAAGGCATACCTGATTGTTCAGAAGATCCCGACGGCTTTCCTCCACGATATCACCGCCGTCAAATCCAGCCTGCAGTTCATCCATCTGAGAAACACCGGCTGAGAAGAAAATATTGCATTTTGCACCTTCCTTGATCTGTGTCATCAAAGTTCCTGAACTGTCATAGTTTGTCTGGAAAGTTACATTCGGATGCTCACTGTTATATTTTTCACACAGTTCATCCATAACACTATTCAGACTTTTCGCTGCGAAAACGGTAATTTCTGTTTTCTTCTCCCTACTTTTGCATCCTGTGAGAAGAACTCCTGCAGTTGCCACTGATACGATCACGAAACTTACTGCGATTGATTTTTTCATTTGCCTTTTTCCTTTCATTCTGTCAGATTTCCTCCAGCAGCACTTCGATTCTGCCGCCGCACACCATACCTTCCTCTTCGGCATTATCGGTGGTCATCTGGATTTTGACCGTCTCGCAGATCCCATGCACACCTTTTCGCATTTCCGCGAAATGTCCACGGCATCTGGTGATCACTTCGGCTTCTGCACAGCCTCCGCCGATGGTTCCTATGATACGGTTGTCGGATGTGACCAGCATCTGCGTTCCGATGCTCCTGGGTGCACTGCCTCTTTTTTCAATGATCGTACAAAGCATGCGGTATTCCTTCTCATTTTCATCACTTACTGCAAATTTTGAAAGTCTCTGCGGCTCTGCCAGCTCTTCCAGGATCGCGTCGTCTGCTTCTGCCGCTTTTGCACGTTCATTTTTGCACTGCACGATCTCGCTGATCACGGAAAGTGCGATCTCTGCCGGAGTCTGTGCTCCGATTGCCAGGCCGATCGGGGAATGCAGCTTTTGCACCTGTTCTTTTGGATAACCTGCCGCTTCCAGATCTTTTCGCACCAGCACGCTTCGCTTTCTGGAACCCATCATGCCCACATAAGCAAAATTACTTTTATAAATCTCTCTTAAGCACTCCAGGTCAAAACGATGTCCTCTCGTCATGCAGACATAATAATTATCCACATCTTTCGGGATTTTTGCAAGACTTTCCACATAATCTCCGCAAAGAATGTGGTCTGCTCCCTCCTGTTTTGCATGTTCTGCAAAAAACGGCCGGTCTTCCAGAACCCAGATTTCAAAATCCAGCAGTTTTGCCATCCGCACCAGGGCAGCCGCTACATGTCCGCCGCCGCAGATCACCAGCCTTGCCCTGCTTCCGATGGAATGAAGGAAAATCTCCTGCTCTTCGATTGTGATCCGGTGTTTGCCTGCAAGATGCGCCTTCCAGATTTCTTCGGCATGTTTTTCATGAAAAAAATCCGATCCGGATATTGATTCTTTTGCCTCTTCATCCATATCTTGTTTGCGCAGACCATGATACATTCCGGCACCGGAACTTCGTACCGCACGGATTTTTCCATCCATCATGCAAAGCTTTTCGTCCCTGTTTTTTCCGGTAATGACGGTCGCTGTCAATGTGTCCGCTGCCTTATTCCGATCCCGGACGGTCGCATAAAAATTTGCCGGTATCATCGTCACTTCATCGCCCTTTTTGACCGTGCCGCCTTTTAAGACAACGGCAAACACACCCTCTTTGGGCATGATGCACTCTCCCATCCGCTGATAAATGGAACAGTGAGAATGGCACTGTTTTCCGATCTGCGTCATCTCAAGCAGAGCATCTCCGATCTGAAATCTCGTTCCGACCGGCAGCGTTTTGAAGTCAAATCCGGAGACGATCAGATTCTCTCCGAAGGCTCCGTTTTCGATTCTGGCTCCTCTGGCTTTGAAATCTTCGATTTTTTCAAAAGATAAAAGGCTGACCTGCCTGTGCCACTTACCCGCATGGGCATCTCCCGCAATCCCGAAATCCGTGACCAGCTCTGCTTCCTGTATTTCTTTTTTCTCTGTTCCGCGTTTTTCACTGATATTGATCGCGATCAGTTTTCCCATATAGTTCTCCTTTAATCTTATCCGCCAATCTGATTCATGGTTTCTGAACTTTTTTCCGGATTCTGCTCCTCAAAATGATGCGATTTCGGCTTCCGGAAAACCGCCTGCCGCATCAGCTCTGCCAGCTTGTCTGGATTTTCTGTATCTTCCAGTGCCGGACGCAGATCGATCACTTTTGCAGAAGCCAGACAAGGCTTTAATTTTGCCTCGGAAGTGATGCGGACGCGGTTGCATCGGTCGCAGAATTTTCCATGGATCGCCTGAATCAGACCGATGGAGATATTTAAATCCGAAAATTGATAGTATACCGCCGGACCATGTCCATATTCTTCCTGAGAATCTGCTTTTCTTTGTATGATCCTCTCATACCTGCCATATCGCTCCTGCAAAGTTTCCAGTACTTTGCTTTTTGGCTTGACCGGCAGAATCTTCCCAAAACCGATCGGCATCATCTCGATAAAGCGGAGTGTGACGTGGTTTTGTTCTGCAAACGCTGCCAGTGCACAGACATCGGTCTGTTCCCGCAATACAGCATTGATCTTTATCGGGATTTTCAGTTCTGCCGCCTTTTTGATCCCCTCAAGCACATTCGAGAGCTTTCCGCCTCCGGTCAGAACCTGGTATTCTTTTTCATCCAGCGTATCCAGACTGACGTTGATACTGTCTATCCCCGCCTGTTTGAGCTGTTCTGCCTTTTCTTTTAAAAGCACGCCGTTCGTGGTCAGATGCACGGAGGCTACTTCTTTGATCTGTTTGATTTTACAGACCAGTTTTTCGATTCCCGGATAACATAAGGGTTCCCCGCCGGTCAGGCGAAAATGTGTGATGTCAAGAGAAACGGCACTTTCCACGCATCTTAATACCTGCTCTTCCGGGAAAAAATGAATATCAGCAATCTTTTTTTCCGGCATACAGTAGCTGCACCGAAGATTGCAGTTGTTTGTAAGAGAAATCCGCATATATTCTATTTCTCTCCCGAACTGATCCTGCATCTTCTACCAGCCCTTTCCGAATCCGCAGTTCGGGAATGTACATACGTTGCAGTTCAGGCAAAGCCCGCCCTCGCCAAGCGAAGCCAGCTCTTCTGCCGTGATCAGGTCTTCTGCCATCAGACGCGGCAGAACCAGATCAAAAATGGTCCGTTTGTTGTACATCGCGCAACCCGGAAGTCCGCAGATTGGGATCACTTTGTCGCCTTTCCGGTAATAGGACAGCAAAAACATCGCTCCCGGCAGAACCGGTGAACCGTAGGAGATCATTTCTGCCCCGGTATTTTTGATGGCAAGCGGTGTTTTATCGTCTGGGTCCACGCTCATACCACCGGTGCAGAATACAATATCCGCTCCTGCTTCTATGGCACGCAGACAGCCGTCTGTGATCTTTTTATCATTGTCATCAAAAATTTCATGGAACATCATTTCTGCCCCGAATTCTGCGATTTTCTTCTCAATAACCGGCGTAAAAGCATCTTTGATCCTGCCGTGATAAACTTCGTTTCCCGTTGTGATAATGGCTGCTTTTCTGACCGAAAACGGCAGAATATTCAAAATTGGAATACCTGCGCAGATCTTTTCTGCTTCCCGCATTTTTTCCTTTTTGATCACCAGCGGGATGATACGTGTTCCGGCAAGTTTATCGCCCTTTTTTACTACTGTATTACCGTGTCTGGTCGCAATCATCATCTCTCCGAATGCATTGACTTTTTTCAGCTTTTCACGATCAACTTTTAACAGTCCGTCCCTGTCGGCGATCACTTCAATCTTGCCTTCTTTGACATCCGAAGGATGCATATGCTCATTCGCAGTCATACGATACAGAACTTCCGCAGCATCATTTTCATGCATCATCGTCTCATCGTTTTCCCAGATATAAACAGATTCTTTGCCCACGCTGAGCAGCACCGGAATATCCTCTTCGCGGATGATATGCCCCTTGCGGAAAATGGCATCCTTCGTCACACCCGGTATGATCTGTGTGATATCATGACAGAGTACCTGTCCGACCGCCTCTGTCGTTTTCATCAGTTTCATTTTATTTCACCCCGCTCTGTCCGGACTCTGCCACATTCGTTGTCCGTCTGCATCAGAATATCCAGTCCATGTTCCATATTTCCGATCAGAAACTCCATGCTCTCCGTTACTGCCCTGACACTTCCCGGAAGATTGATGATCAGTGTTCCTTTTCGGATCACAGAAACACCTCTTCCGAGCATTGCCCGTTTTGTAAACTGCATACTGTAAGCACGCAGTCCTTCGGCGATCCCCGGTGCACTTCGCTCTGCCACGTCCATCGTAGCTTCCGGTGTGATATCCCTCGGTGAAAATCCCGTTCCTCCTGTTGTCAGAACCAGATCACATTTCACCTCATCAGAGAGACGGAGCAGTTCCCTGCGGATCTTTTCCCGGTCATCCGGCAGCATAGTATACGAAATCACTTCATATTTATCTTTTGGCAGTAATTCCTGGATCTTCGGACCGCTTAAATCTTTACGTTCTCCGTTTGCTCCTTTGTCACTCAATGTAACGATTCCCACTTTATACATAAAAATACCCCCATTTTGCATATGGTACGCTCTCACGTATGTTCACCCTGCCGTTTTCTCCCGGCATCTGACTTTATTTTCTTTCATAATGTCCGCTCTTCCCGCCTGCCTTTTCCAGCAGATGGATGTCCGTGATCTCCATGCCGCGATCCAGTGCCTTGCACATATCGTAGATCGTCAGCAGTGCAGCACTCACGCCGCTTAGTGCCTCCATCTCCACACCGGTCTTTCCGACACAAGCCGTCGTACAGGTGGCTGTGATGCTCTTTTTCTCTTTATCTAATTTAAAATCCACATCACACTTTGTCATTGCAATCGGATGGCACAGCGGAATCAGAGAAGCATTGTTTTTCGCTCCCATAATTCCGGCGATGCGTGCAATGCCAAGCACATCTCCTTTTTTTGCCGTTCCCTGCGAGATTGCCACAAAAGCATCGTCATTTACAAAAATAGTACCCTCTGCTCTCGCTACACGGTACGTGTCTGCCTTTTCATGGACATCCACCATATGCGCCTCGCCGCTCTCATTAAAGTGTGTCAGTTTCTTTTCATTCATACTGTTTCTATCCGTCCTGTTTCTTCAATCTGTTTCGACTGTTTTATCAGCATTATCCTCATTCTAAACCACCTGTCAGATTATTTCACCTGTGTCCGACTCGATTTTTGACCTTCATGTATTACATGACGGCACACTGCTTCGAGCACGCTGCCGCCGATGCTTCTGGCTTTGTCTGAAATCGTAAAACAGTTTTTCCGTTCGCCCTCTCTTGGATCAATGTCCGCAATCTTAAATCCTTTCGGAAAATGATATCCCTCCCGGATCAGACCTCGGATAATGCCGGTGATCGTTGCCGGAACCGCTACAGACGCTCCGCCAAAATTTCCGGATTCATCCATATTTTCATAAATTCTCGCAATCGTTGTGCCAGCTTCCACCACATCACCGATCTGGTGGATATTTTGAATAAATCCTTCTGCCGGTGCATGGATCACGCGTTCTTTTGTAAATCCACCGATATTGCCCGGAATCCCGGTATTCGGAAGTGCCGATCCTTCTTCTAAAATTCTTGCCAGATTATGGCCACGCATCGATTCGATCACAAGATCCACATCGACGCCTGCCGTAAATCCAGGCCCGACTCCGATCACAAGCGGAGCCATTTCTTTGGTTGTACCAATATTTTTCTTGGCAATGATCGCATCCACCACGACATCCGGATGCAGCTCTGCGACCGCTTCTCCTTTCGGATCAACAAGAAGCGGTACACATCCTCCGGCAAAAACTTCTTCCATTTCAGATACAGAATCAATCCTCTGTGCCGTCACGCCTTCCACGGTCGCTTTTCCTTCGTAGACTGCCTCACAGAACGAAACCTGACGGCGGATCGCCGCCGGATGCTCCGTCTCCAGCACCAGCACACGAAATCCCGCCCGGTGCAGACGGTGTACGATCCCTGTCGCCAGATCCCCTCCGCCGCGGCAGATGATCAAACTATTCTGTTTCATTTTAATCCTCCATTTGTTCCGCTCAGACTTTCGAAAGACCTGCTATATAATCCTGGTCAGCTCTGTTGATATCTGCCTGACAGAATCGAATGTTTTTCCCATCTTGCTCTGAAAACAGACAAGTAATTTTCTCATTATACCCGATTTCTTTCAGCTTGTACCGATACGCCCTTAAGATTCTGCGGATATGCTCTTCTGTCACTGCTTCTTCCGGCAGAATCTTTCTTTTTGGCAGCTCCCTATCATCCCGGATAAGCTCTTCTTTCTGCATCTCATCAAAACGAAAGATTACCTTCTTACAGGGTTTTCCGATATCCCACGTTCCAAGCACAAGATAAAGATCCGTTGTTCCTGAAAAAATCACCGGTTCTGCCCCGGAAGGATATTTCAGAGAATGATGTTTCGCTCCGTCCGCTTCTATCAGAACAATATCCGTATAATGCAGTACTTCTCTTAATGTATGCTCCGGAAGTGCCTGCATTTTTCCGGAATTTTCAGGGCATCGCCTGCCCGCCATACAATAGTGATCTTTCTGCAGTTTGGCTTTCACAGAAAAAGCATCGCAGGAAAGGTCTGTACCTGGCTCTGCGAACATATGCGTTGTTGTTGTCACCAGCACAGAATTTCCCTTCCTTTGATACTCTTCTGCCAGTCGATGGATCAGAGTTGTCTTTCCGCCTGCTCCGATGACTGATATTATTTTTTTCATTTATTTATCTTCCAGATCCCACATTTCACGAACGGATTTGGATTCTTTTGGCAGGATAATATTTAAAATGATCGCTGCCAGAGAACATGGAACGATTCCGGAACCGCCAAAGATCAGCTGCACATAATACGGCAGATGAGCGGTTGCCCCTGTGGTTGCCCCAAGTCCATATCCAAGACCGATCGCTACGGAAATGATCGTGATCTCACGGCTGCCGATCGGATGCTTTGTGATCAGCTGGATGCCGGAAATCAGGATCGATGCAAACATCATAACAGCAGCTCCGCCAAGAACGGACTGCGGCATGATGGACATCAGTGCTCCGATCTTCGGACAGAATCCGCACAGGATCAGGAAAATCGCTCCCATGGAAATCGCAAAACGGTTGACCACTTTTGTCAGAGAAACAAGCCCCACATTCTGTGAGAAAGAAGTATTCGGCAGTACACCGAACAGTGCTGCGAATGCTGAGCCGAGTCCGTCACAGATAACACCGCCGGACAGTTCAGAATCCGTTGCTTCACGATCCATGCCGCCCTCGATACAGGCAGAAATATCACCAACGGTCTCGATCGCTGTCACGATAAACATGATACCGATCGGGATGATCGCACTTGCCTGGAATGTGATCTTTACATCAGAAAGAGCACCAAAACCAATAAAACTCGGCACAGCGATCCATGCTGCATTTTTTACCTGGGCAAAATCAACAACCCAGGAGTAGGTGTATTTCACACCATCTGCATCGACACCGGTATGTGGGAGCACAAGTGTCATAATAATTGCTGCAATATATCCGACCAGGATACCAAAGAGGATCGCAGAGGAAGAAAGAATGCTTTTCTGCGGTGCAAAATGTTTCAGCAATACGATCACGACCAGCACTACAAATCCAAGAAACAGATTCGGCAGTGAACCATAGTCCGCTTTGCCGCTTCCGCCACAGAAATAGTTGATGCCAACGCCAAGCAGCGATAATCCGATTGCAATAACAACTGATCCGGTAACGATTGGCGGAAAGAATTTGCGAAGTGGTTTTAAGAATGCTCCGAGAACACTCTCGAAAATACCGCCGACAATACAGGCTCCCATAATCGCACCATAGGCAAGAATACCGCCGCCGCATGCTGCCACGGTATTGTTCAGAACTCCGAGGAATCCCGATGACGTTCCCATAACGATCGGCACTTTTCCACCGACCGGACCGATGGAGAACATCTGAACCAGTGTAACAACTCCGGCGATGATCATCGCATTCTGAAGCAATGCTGTACGAAGTTCGCCAAATCCTGCATCTGCTGTCAGTCCACAGACTCCCATCACAATGATCAGCGGTGTCAGATTCCCGATAAACATTGCCATGACGTGCTGAAGTCCCAGCGGGATCGCCTGAGAAAGAGGAATTCTTCCCTCAAAATTGTACGGAGAAGAATAACCTTCTGCCTTTTTCTCATTTGTCGCTTTCATAAAATAAACAGCCTCCTTAATTTTACCTATATTCTATGTTTCATTATTATTTTACAAAGATATATTTCTGCGGTCAATTCCTAATTTCAGTTTTTTTCAGATAAAAAAATCCCCGCCTGACATCTTTTGTTTATATTGACTTTTAGAGTTATAAGCTTTATTATAAAATAATAAAAAAAGATTTTCACCCAAAAAGAGAGAACATGAAAAAACAAAGGATTTTTACTAAAAAACACTTTGCACCCCTGCTGGTTCTTGTGGCAGCCTTTCTGTTGCTGTCTGTCCTAAAAGTGAATGCATCCGCAGCTTCCAAAAAGCCAGGTGCAGTCACCGGTTTTACTGCAAAGTCAAATTATGATTATGATGCTGGCGGCATAAAACTTAAATGGAAAAAAGTACACCATGCCAAATACTACGAAATCTACTGGAAAAAATCAAAAAAAGCCATTCTTACGATTTTTACACAGATGCAAACCTCTTACCTGGAGAATATTTTTATAAAACCAGAAGTTATAAAAAAATAAAGGGCAAAAAAATATACTCCAAGTTTAGTTCGGTTGGATCCATTATCGTTCCAAAGAAAGTGGAAATTACAATGGACAACTGGATGCAGTATTATGAAGTATCACCGTGCAATTCTGATATATATTACAATGCTTTTGGTGAAATTGAACATTTATATCATCGGCATACTTTACAGCTAAAAAATAACCATATTCTGCATGATAGTCGTTACAAAGATATTGCTAAGTCTTCCATCGCCGTTGAAGCGGAATATACAGTACACGAACAAGAAGCTATTATCGACTGGCAGACTGGTAAAATAACTCCGGGAGCTATTGTTTCAGACGAATATACATGCACTAAAACAGGATCCATATCTGAAAATGATGCTTTTTATTTTATGAATGAACATTTATCTAAAAGCGATGAAAACCCAACCATTGAAACCATTGAAAATGTCACCATGAAACGCATCCAGGGTACCATCTACCTTGATAAGTGGTAAAATTATACCCGAAGCGGCCGCACCTGTGATAATCAAAATCACAGATGTGACCGCTTCTTTTTTATTTTCCTGTTACATTTTCTTATTGCTTATGTTGCATTTATTTTATTTTTTTAATTTTATTGAAATAATGAGAGTTTCATGATAATATACTGGTAAAGCATATTTTTCTTAAACTTCCTGGCATTATGCCGTCTATTGATCTAATTCACATTTCAGAAATTCATGCTTTTTATCTCAGACAAATCATATTGAAAAGCAGGAGTTTCCAAAATGCTGACAGAACAACAGAACGCATAGTTACTGCATCTTTGATACACTCCTGCAAAAGGGAGGTATTGCCTATGGTGCAAAACAAACAACTGTCAACAAATCGTAACTATAAAGATACAATATTTCGGATGCTGTTTTCTGACCGGAAGAATTTATTGTCACTTTATAATGCAATCCGTGGATCTCATCACGATGATCCGGAAAAATTGGAGATTGTCACACTGGAGAATGCCATTTATATGGGAATGAAAAATGACCTGGCTTTTATCATTGATACAGACCTGTTTCTGTACGAACACCAGTCAACTTACAATCCAAATATGCCCTTGCGTGATCTATTTTATATTTCCAGCGAATATCAGAAACTGGTAGATAAGAAATCTCTTTATTCTTCCGTATTACAGAAAATACCGGCACCACAGTTTATCGTATTCTACAATGGCACAGAAAAGGAAAAAGACAGCTGGGTAAACCATTTGTCGGAGGCTTTCGAAAATCTGTCCGGTGCTCCAAAACTGGAACTGGAAGTACTGACCATAAACATCAATGAAGGGCACAATCCCGAACTCATGGAACAATGCCAGACTCTAAAAGAATATGCACAGTACGTAAATTGTGTTCGAAGATATGTGAAGAAATTCGAATTGAACGAAGCAGTTAAGCTGGCAGTCGATGAATGTATCCGTAATAACATTCTTTCCGAATTTCTTCGTGCAAATAAATTGGAGGTGATCTCTATGAGTATTTTTGAATATGACAAAGAAGAGGAAGAACGGAAGTTGCGAAAAGCCGAGTATGAGGCCGGCGTTGCGGCTGGTATGAAAGACGGCATGAAGGCTGGTATGAAAGCTGGTATGAAAGCTGGCGTTGCAGAGGGCATTTCAAAAGGTAAAATACTTGCCAAAAAAGATGCTGCCTCTTCTCTTATTACTCTTGGATTAACAGTTGAACAGATTTCCTCTGCACTGAAAGTAGATGTGGAAACTGTAGAGCAATGGATTGCTGATAAGTAGCAAAATAAGAATTTACGGTGATTTCCTGGCAGGTGTAAGGAATTGAAATGCCGGGTGTTTTATCAGGATGCTGTCTGCAAAAAGCCAGAACCCGTGA